>DASWOJ010000029.1:0-34418 GCA_036398775.1 Acetobacteraceae bacterium | reverse complement strand
CGGCACCAGGGAGGAGATCGCCTCGATCTGCGGCGACACCCCGATAGTCCCGATGAACGGCTCGTAGGGCAGCACGATCTTGTCGCTGAAATGCACCCCGGCGGCGTCAATGCGCATCCGTTTCACCTTCTCGGGCAGCGGCGGGTTGAGCATGGCCGTGGTGGACGTTCCGACCAGGCCGCCGAACTCGGGGATCAGAGCCGTCGTGCCGTATTCGCCGCGGGTTTCGACGGATTGGATGTGCACCGCAAGGCAGTCGCCCTTCTCGGCGCCGCGCACGCCGAACGGCCCGCTCTGCGGGTTGAGGAAGGGATGGTTGAGCTTCTCGCTCGGCTTGTCCTGCTCGGAGGTGATTTTGCCGCTGAAGGCGTCCTCGGTGTCCACAACCAGCGTGTCGCCGGGTTCGATGGTCAGGATCGGCTTGGCGTAGGGACCATAGACGAAATGGTGTTCGCCCTGCTCGGCGTCGGTGATCCGGTGCTCGCGGCCCTTCTTGCCGGCCGCCACGCCGCGGGTTGCCATGATGGATGTGCTGAGCCAGTCGGGAACGGTCATGTCAGAGGCGCCTTGGAACAGGGGGAAAGACGGTGCGCGTTCAATCCTGCGGGTGGCGGAGGTGCCAGTCGGTCGCGCGCTGGAACGCCGCTCCCGCCTGGCACAGCAAGGCCTCCGACAAGTGGGGGCCGTAGAGCTGCATCGTGATCGGCATACCGCCAGTGTCGAAAGACGCGGGGAAAGTGATCGTCGGGCCGCCGGTCAGGTCGGCCGGGATGGTGAAGCGCAGGTATTCGCTGAAGTCGCCCCCTGCCCGGTCCAGCCATTCCGCCGTGGTCGGCACCCGGGACGGCAGCGTCGGCATCAGTATGAGGTCCAAGCCGTCGAACGCCGCCGCCATGCGCGACTGGAACGTCACGCGGGCGATGTTGGCCTCGGCAAGCTGCGGCGCGGTCGCCGACTGCCCCATCTCAATGAAGTTCGAGAGCACCGGCCCATACTCCGCCTTGCGCGACGGATGGGTGCCGCGGTGCGCCCAGGCGGTTTCGGCCGCGCAAAGCAGGCCCCAATGACCCACCGCCTCGCGCCACTCCGGGAACTCCATCGGATGCAGCACGGCCCCGAGCCGCTCCAGCGACCGGGACGTAGCCTCCCATGCATCCCCCACCTGATCATCAATGCCGGACATGACGAAGTCGCGCGGCAGCCCGATCTTGAGGCCGCGTATGCCCGCCTCGCAAAGGGAAGCATACGCCGGCACCGGGTCGCGCAGCGCGGTCGGGTCGTTCGGGTCCGCCCCGGCGATTGCCTCCAGCATGATCGCCGCATCCACGGCCGAACGGGTCATCGGGCCCACGTGGTCGAGCGTGTCGGCCAGCGGAAAGACGCCATAGCGGCTGACCCTGCCCCACGTCGGCTTCAGGCCGGTGATCCCGTTCGCCGCCGACGGCAGGCGGATCGAGCCGCCAGTATCGGACCCGAGCGTGCCGAACGCCAGCCCGGCTGCCGTTGCCACCCCCGAACCGGACGATGACGAACCGGTCCAATACTCGGCCCCCCACGGGTTGACCGGCGCCGGGATGGACGGATGATGGTCGGCGAAAGCCTGCTCGGTCGTCTTCAGCTTGCCTAGCGTGATCGCGCCGGCCGCCTCAAGCCGCTCGGTGACCGTGGCGCTGAAGGGCGGCTTGAAGCCGCGGTGGATCGCCGTGCCTGCTTCGGTCACGGCGAAGTCAGTATAGATGATGTCCTTCAGGCCGATCGGAATCCCGTGCAAAGGGCCGCGCCACAAGCCCTGCTCGATCTCCTGCTCGGCTGCCGCAGCCCGCGCCGTCGCCCGCTCGGCCACAAGCGTCGCATAGGCTCCGCTCGTCCCGTCCCGGGCGGCGATCCGGGCCAGCATGTATCGTGTCACCTCGACCGGTGAGACCGACTTGCTCTTGATCCCGGCGGAAAGGCTGGCGATGGACTCATAATGCACGTGGCGGTTTTCCCAAAATGCTGACATCGCGTGGCTTGACATTGGTAGGTCCGGCTCCCGCTTGTGTCTCGGCCCCCTTCGCCAAAATACTTGACCGTGCGTGCCAGACTGGCGCGGCGCAGTCCGATGGAATAGGCGTGCCGGCTATTGAGCGCGCTCGCGCAAGACTGATCTCGGCATCTCCCCATACCGGGTCTTGAAGGCCCGCGCGAAATGCGACAGGTCGTTGAAGCCGGACCGCATCGCGGCTTGGCTGACGGTGCTGACCCTCCGTTCGTCCAGCAGCCGGCGGGCGTGTTCAAGCCGCTGCCGCCATAACCACCGTATTGCCGTCGTGCCGTCGGCCGCGAAAACGCGGCAGAGCGTGCGCCCGGACACGCCAAGTTCGCTGACCAGCCGTGAGAAGTCGAAATCGGGGTCCTCAATGTGGCGCAGCAGGGTGGCCTTGGCACGGCCGAGCAGGTCCTGGTGGCCGAGACTATGCCTGCCCTGGGTCAGACCGAACTCGAGCGCCGCCGCCAGCGTGTCCGCCAGTGAGGCGCCCAGGCGTTGCAACGCGGCTTCGTCCGTTGCCGCGTCCAGCCTGATCGTCTCGTTCAGCACGCTGGCAACAAGGGACGCGCAGGGTTCGCCGCACCGCAGCGTCCGGGCCGCGATCTGATCCGACGCCGCGATGCGCGATGTCAGCAACCGCCGGGGCAGTTGCCCGATCAGCATCCTGCTGTCCCCTTCGAATGCCCAGGTGAACGGGCGTCCCGAGTCATAGATGACCACGTCCCCTGGCCCAGGCGTGGCGCATCGCTGGTCCTGCACGAGCCGGCCGTGCCCGGCGGCCATCAGGGCAACAAAGAAGTTCTCGTTCGGCCTGCTGCGTAGGAGGCTCCGCGTCCGGTCGTTGCGCATCGGCGAAAAGCGGATGTCGCTCACTTGCAGCGCGCCTGCGTCCATCCGCTGCAGCTTGGCCGAAAACGGGCGGTCCCTTGCGAGCTGGATGCTGTCAACCGGGCTCAGGAACGCGCATATCGTCTCATTCCAGTAGCTGAACCGATCCTTGGACGCGACGGCCTCCGTGTCGAAGCAGTCAGCACCGATCCCATTTCGATTGTGGAGAGGCAAGACTTCCGACATAACCGATGCCTCCTTTCGACCGCCTGCTCATGCGCCTGGCCCCGGACTGCATGAGGCGTAGGCACAACCGCTGTTCAGGGTCTACTTGAAGTCAACAGGCAATTGTTGTGCCAGCTTCAGGCCGTCAAGGCGACTACAGGACCGCAGGGGGGCAGATCATCTCCTCCTGATCGGGCAGACTTGCAAAGACTGTGCTGGGCTGACGAACCGTTCGCAACAGGGCAGTGGCGCTCTCGACATCCAGCGGTCTGGCGAAGAAATAGCCCTGGCCCCGGCTGCATTTCATGCGATTGAGCAATGCCGCGTGCTCAGCCGTTTCAACGCCCTCGCCGGTCACGGACAGGTTGAGTGACTCGGCGAGCGACAGGATGGCCTGCACAATTGCGGTGTCCTCCGGGTTGCGGCCAAGACCATTCACGAAAGACTGGTCGATCTTCAGCACGTCCAATGGCAGGCGCTTGAGGTAGGCGAGCGACGAGTAACCAGTGCCGAAATCGTCAACCGCGATTTTCACGCCGATGGTCTTCAGCTTGCTGAGCATCGCAATCGTCCGATCGACATCTTGCATGATGACCCCTTCGGTAATCTCCAGCTTGAGGCACTCCGGGGCTAGACCCGTCCGTTGCAAGACGGCAGCGATCTCCGCGTCGAGGTCGGGCTGTTGGAACTGCCGCGGCGACAGATTGACGCTCAGCGTCAAAGGCGGGTTGAACGGGCAGGAGATCGCCCATTCAGCTGCCTGGCGACAGGCTTGATCCAGCACCCAGCGACCGAGCGGCACGATGATGCCCGTCTCCTCCGCGATCGGGATGAAGTTGCCGGGAGCTACCAAGCCCCTGGTGGGATGGTGCCAGCGAACAAGCGCCTCGACCTCGACCACCCGGCCGGACTCTATGTCAACAATCGGCTGATAGTGGAGGCAGAACTCCTCGTTCCCTACGGCCCGGCGCAGGTCGTTCTCCAACTCGAGCCGCGCGAGGCTGTCGCGGTGCATGCTGGCGTCGAATACGACGAACTGCCCCTTGCCGTTGGATTTCGCCCGATACATGGCGACGTCGGCATTGCGCAGCACGCTCTCGGCATCGGTTTGATCAGGACAGCCCAACGCGACACCAATGCTGGCAGTCACGACCACCTCGCGCCCGTCAAGCCTGAACGGACACCGGAACTGCCCGGCGATGGCGTCCGCCACAATGGCTGCTGCGGCTTCGCTGGCGAGATTATCAAGCAGCACGACAAACTCGTCTCCGCCGAGCCGGGCCACGGTATCCTCGGCGCGCACGCAAGCGGACAGCCTGGCAGCCGCCTGAACCAGCAACTGGTCTCCAGCCTCATGGCCGAGGCTGTCATTGATCAGCTTGAAGTTGTCGAGGTCGAGGAACAGCACAGCGATGAGCCGGTGTCGTCTGCTGGCGCGGGCCAGGCCCTGCTTGATGCGGTCAGTCAGAAGGATGCGGTTGGGCAAGCCGGTCAACGCGTCGCAGAACGCCTGCTGGGTCAATTGCCGTTCAAACGCCTTACGTTCCTCGATGTCGCGCGCGGTCACGACAATGCCCTCGACGGCAGACTCGTGCACCAGGTTGGTCAGGATCAACTCGACGTGGCGCCACGACCCATCTTGCCGCTGAACCCGCATCTCGGTATTCCGGGCCGATCCGGATGCCGCACAGATCTGGCCCCATAGATCCTGGAACGCCGTTCGGTCGTCAGGATGGATCAAATCCTGCACGGGCCGGCCTAGCAGGTGCTCGTCGGCGTAGCCCCAAACAATGGCCGCGCTGGGGCTCTGGTAGGTGATCACGTCGGCTGCGGCGCTGATGAGAACCACGTCGGAAGCATTCTGGATCAGCGCGCGAAACCGATGCTCCCGGCGCTGGACGGCAGCGGCATCCCGGGCGGCGGCATGCCGTTCGCGGCGGTCCTGTACGCGCCTGAGCACCAGAAACGCGGCGACGAGCGCGACATCCAGCGTCAACACTATCGGTGTCGCGACCAGCACTTGGCGTTGGATGCTCTGTTGCCGGTCATCGTGCACCGCCTCCTGCGCGAGCGCGTCCTCGATGGCGGCCAGCATGCTGCCTTTGAGGGTGCTGAGCTGGAAGGCGACTTTGCTGGCGTTGCTCAAGACAGCGGCTAGGTCGCCGGCGTCAGTCGCGCCAAACATTGCCTCGGCGGCAGCAAGATAGCGTTCGTGGGCGGTGCGGAGCTGTTCGATCACAAGGGCCTGGTCAGGTGATGCGTGTAGAATTGACTGGTCCAGCGCGCTCGTTGTCGCAATCGCCTGCTCGCCATAGCGAACCCGGATGGCCGGATTGGCCTCAATTCGATAGCTCAACCCAAGCGTTTCCTGCTCGCCGACCGCATGGCGGGCGTTTGCCAGGAGGTCGGGGACCTCGCTGGCCTGCCGTGCTGCGACGCCGGCGCCATAGCTGGCGATCGCCGCCCACAATGCGAAGGCGGACGGTCCGAGCAGTGTCGTGGCGAGGAGGAGGGAGGCGACCCGGCGCAGCCCCGCACCCTCCCGCAAAAAGCGGACTGAACGGCGCACCCGGCGAAGCCATTCCCCAAGGGGTCCTTCTAGACCAAACTCCACCGTGCCCGTCCTGCAATTGGATGCAGCAACATGGCACGGAGATCTTTTACACGGCGTTAATGCGCCCCGACTGTTTAAGCCTCTTCACTCAGGACGGCCTTAAGTTGCGTGAATGATGCGAAGCGTATTCTGAACCGCACCTGTTTGCTGCAGAGAGCGCAACTGCAGTTGTTGGAGGAACCGGCCCATCGGAATGCCAGGGCGCATCCACTCCGTCACGGCCACGCCTGGACCAAAACGGTCAGAGCGCAGGACCGTAGGCACGATGCAGCGTCACGACCTGCGCAGGTCTTGGCTAGGTTCTCGCGGCGCTGGCATAGGGGATCCACAAGGCCGGACCAGTGCCGCAAACGCCCCGTCTGTTCCCGTTCAAGTCCGGACAAGCCGGCCGGGCTGAGGCTGCCAAGCATCGCTTTGCCGCTGGAAGGGCATGGCGAGCGAACGGCGCAACCGGATGCTGGAGGGATCGCGGCAGGCCGGCACGCCGATCTGCACGCGGCTGTCCGGCACGTCCATACGGAACGTGCTGTGCAAGTGGTCCCATAGGCTGAGGCCGCTGGACCAGTTGCTGTAGGTTTCGCTGCGGACGGTCGAGTGATGGATGCCGTGCATCCGCGGGGTGGTCAGCACCCGGGACAGGCGCCGCTCCAGTCCCGGCGGCAGGCGCAGGTTGGAATGATGGAACAGCACGGATAGGAAGAAAAAGGCCTGCCAGAACCGGAGCGCACGTGGCGAGACGCCGAGCAGGGCGACCTGGGCGGCGCGGCAAGGCACGGACACGAGCATGTCAGCGGCATGAAACCGCAGCGCTGTGGTGGCGTCCATGTCGAGGTCCACATGATGTACCAGGTGCAGCCGCCACAGGATCGGGACCTTGTGCGTCAGGACGTGCCAAAGATAGATCGTGTAATCCAGGGCTAGGAAGGAGATGGCGTCCCGTAGCCACGCTGGCGCCGGCATGAGCTGGGCTAGGCCGCGGCGCCGGCTCTCAGCTTGCCGGGCAAGGGGCCGGACGACCGGGCCCTCTACAGCGGAGACGACGGCCATGCTGAGGACGCCGAGAGCGAGGTTGCGGATGATGCGGGCTGGTTCCGCTTGGGTACTTTGCCGCAAAGGGGACCGGCGCTCGCCCACCAGGATCGCAGCGGCGGCACCGAGGGCCAGGGTGGGGAGGAGCAGGCTAAAGCGGCGGTTGGCCATGCTGGAGCAGATGCGGCTCCCTCCCCTGCCCCGCAAGGCCGGATGACGCCGCGCATCGTGCTGTTCACCCGCTGGCCGGAGCCGGGGCAGGCGAAGACACGGCTGATCCCGGTCCTGGGCGCAGATGCTGCCGCGGCGCTGCACCGGAAGCTGACGGAGCGGGTGCTGGGCGCAATGCGGGACAGCGGCCTGCCGATGGAGGTGCGTGCAACCGGTGCGCCGCTGTCGCGGTTTCGCGGGTGGCTGGGTGAAGGGCTGGTGCTGGTGGATCAGGGCGATGGCGACCTGGGCGCCCGGTTGCTGCGTGCGGCCGCGCCCCCGGTGATCCTGATCGGCGCCGACATCCCGGACCTTTCAGCCGCCTGTCTGCAGGCCGCACGCGCTGCATTGCAGAATGCCCCGGCGGTGATCGGTCCGGCGGAGGACGGCGGCTACTACCTGCTTGGCTTGCGGACGCCGATGCCGTTCCTGTTCGAGGCGATGCCTTGGGGCACCGACCAGGTGTTCACCATCACCGCAGGGCGGCTGGCGGACCGGGGCGTCGTCCCTGCCCTGTTGCCGGCGCTTGCGGACCTGGATCGGCCGGAGGACCTGGCGCGCTGGCCGGAGTTGATGCCGTGACAGGCGTCGCAGTCGTCATCCCGATGCTGAACGAGGCCGCGGCCCTGCCCCGGCTGCTGCGTCATTTGGCGGTGCTGGACCCGGCGCCGGCAGAAATCCTGGCGCTGGACGGCGGCAGCACCGATGGGTCGGTCGGCATCGTGCGGGCAGCCGGCCTTCGGGTCGTGGAGCATCCGGTTCGGGGGCGTGCGGCACAGATCAACCGCGGGGTGCAGGAAGCATCAGCGCCGTTTGTGCTGGTGCTCCATGCAGACACGCTGCTGCCCGATGATGCCGTTGCGGTCGTGCGCCGGGTGCTGGCCGACCCGCGGACGGCGCTGGCGGGCTTCACGCCGCTGCTGAGCGGGCTTGATGGAGTATGGTGGGGCACCAGCCTGCACAACGTGTTGAAGACCTGGTATGCGCCGCTGCTGTTCCGGCCCGGCCTGTTCCTGCGCGGGGGGCGGCTGCTGTTCGGTGACCATGCGATGTTCTTCCGCCGGGCGGACTTCCTGGCCGTGGGCGGCTGCGATCCGGCGTTGACCGTCATGGAGGATGCGGACCTGTGCATACGCCTGGCGCGGCTGGGCAGGGTCAGGCTGGTGAACCGCATCGTCATCACCAGCGACCGACGCGTGGCGGCCTGGGGCGGGCTGCGGGCGAACTGGATCTACCTGCGGGTCGGCATTGCGTGGGGGCTTGGCCGGCGCAGACGGCTGGACCGCCATTACCCTGACGTGCGTTAGGCTGCAGCCTGCCGGCGGGCGGTGACATAGCCGGTGGCCAGGCAATGGTCCACCAACCGGCGCAGGAAGGGTTGACCGGTAGCGGGACACTGCCGGCTGCTGAAAGCCTGCAGGTTGCGGTCGTCAAAGCACGGGTTGTTTTGCAGGTAGCCTTCCAGCAAGGCTGATACTTGAGCGACAAGACTCCGCTCGTTGGGAAGCAAGGCGCCGGGGTCGAACTGTTCTGGAGTGACCAGGCGTGGCGCATACAGCATGGGATAATCGTAGGCCAGACCGGCCAGCGCCGACACCGGGACCGGGCAGCCCGATACCAAGTGGAACGTACGTCCGGCAGCACCCTGCATGTTCTCGGCAATGTCGGTCAGGCCGCCGATCACGTGATCTATGGGAACAAGGTTCAGGGTGGCGCCGGGGGCAGCCGGCAACGTGCCGATACGACCCTCCGCCACCAAGCGGATCAAGCCGTAGATGCTGCCGAACACGCCGATCACGCCAGTTTCGGAGTCGCCTACGACGATGGATGGACGGGCGATTGCGACCGTCCGGCCCGCCGCACGCGCCGATGCAACGAGCGCCTCGGCCGCGGCCTTGCTGCGCTCGTAGCCATTGTGAAAGCCGTGCCCGCCATCCCCGTCGTCTTCGCAAATCGGGCCATAGCGTCGTCCGCAGACATAGGCCGTGCTGACGTGCAGCACTGGTGTTTCCCCGGTCGAGGCCAGGACATTGGCGGTGCCGCGGATGTTCACGGAGTCATATGTCTCCGCCGGCAACGCAAAGCCTGTCACTGCGGCGCAGTGCACGACCAGGTCAAATCCGGTCAGCAAGCCTTTGGGCAAGCCAAGGTTCGGCTGTTCCACGTCTCCTGCGAGCGTCGCCACCTCACCTGGCCGAGCTAGGCTGCCGGTCCAGGAAGCCGCTGATATTGGGCGTCCATCGTTGCGGCGCAGGGCGGTGTTGCGGTGCTGCAGCGCGACAACGCCGTGTCCACGCCCGGACAAGTGGCCGGTGAGCTCCCGGCCAAGCAGGCCGGCGGCTCCGGTTATGAGGATGCGCATGTGCAAGAAGTCCTCTTGGACCGAAGCACACGACGCGCAGCGGATAGCTTTTAGTAATCCATTTGCTTGGTAAAAGGAAGTTGGAATGTGCTGTTTGTATGATGTCATCGTAATCGGGGCCGGGGCTGCGGGCCTTACCGCGGCTGGCGGTTGCGCCCGGCTGGGACTCAGGGTGGCGCTGGTCGAGCGAGACCGTATGGGCGGCGAGTGCCTGAACACTGGCTGCGTGCCGTCCAAGGCGCTGCTCGCCGCTGCCCGGCGGGCGCACGCAATGCGGGGCGGCGCCATGGGCGTGTCATCTGCCGGTGCGCAGGTAAGTTTCGCCGGCGTGCGGACGCATGTTCAGGGAGCCATCGCAGCCATAGCGCCGCATGACTCTGCCGAGCGGTTTACTGCATGGGGCGTGGAGGTCGTGCGTGGGGATGCCTGCTTCACTGGGGCACGCACCGTACAGGTCGGAGACCGGCTCCTGTCTGCGCCGCGGATCGTCGTGGCCACGGGGTCACGCCCTGCGGTTCCCGACATACCAGGGCTGGCGTCGGTGCCCTACCTGACCAACGAGACGCTGTTCGGCCTGGGGGAGCTGCCCCGCCACCTGATCGTGTTGGGAGCCGGCGCAATGGGGATCGAGATGGCGCAGGCTTTCCGGCGTTTGGGGTCCGAGGTGACGGTGCTGGAACGCGGAACCCCTCTGCCCCAGCACGACGGCGATGCCGTTGCGGTCATGCTGGGGCAGTTTGCGTCGGAGGGTGTCGTCCTGCGTGCCGGGACGTCGGTTGCATCGGTTGGGATGGTACAGGACGGCATCCAGGTGGTTCTTGCTGATGGAGCGGCCGTCCTGGGCAGCCACCTGCTGATCGCGGCGGGACGGCGGGCGGCGCTGGACGGGCTGGGATTGGCGGCTGCCGGAATAAGGGCATCGCCCGAAGGCATCGAGGTGGACCGGCGGCGGCGGACCAGCAACCCTCATGTGCTTGCTATCGGAGATTGCCGGATTGGCCCGCGGTTTACCCATACCGCGGGATACGAGGGCAGCCTGGCTGTGATGGCAATCGGGTTCGGCCTGCCGGTGGGCGCGCAATACGCCAACCTGCCCGCGGTCATCTACACCGACCCCGAGCTAGCGCAACTCGGTCTTACCGAGACGGAGGCGCGGCACCGCTTCAAGCGGGTGCGCGTTGTGCAGGAGGAGTTTGCCGACAACGACCGTTCGGTCGCTGATGGTACAGCTGCAGGGTTTGCACGGGTGGTGCTGGCTGGGCGGCGCGTCGTCGGCGTGACGATCGTTGGCGCCGGGGCAGGAGAGCTGCTGCTGCCATGGAGCCTGGCGATGCGCGGCAATGCCTCCACTTGGGCGATGGGAGGCGCCGTCATCGCCTATCCCACCCGGTCCGGTATCACGAAAGCATTGGGGTTTGCAGTCTGGGACGGCGTGCTGTTCGGACGGGTGGCACGGGCTTGGGCGCGCGGGCTGGCGACATTGCGGCGGTAGGGCCTGTTTTGCAAAACGACCCGTTCATTCCGTGGAGCCTGCTGCTTCGGCCGCCAGTTCCAGCAGGCCTTGGCGCGGCAGGGCGTGGACGTAGCGGTAGCGGTAGGATTTAGCCCGTCCGCTGCCGACATCTTCGCAGGTCCATGAAGCAAGGCCGCCCGCGGCGATCATGTCGTCGAACGCCTGGCGCACTTCCTCACGGAACTTGAGGCGCTGCCGGGTGGTCTCGTTGCGGTAGTCGCGGCCAGACAGGTCAGCCAGCAGTTCGACGCTCACATGGTCGTAGGAGGGTTGGCTATCTATGAACGGCCAGAAGCTCTTCGCGTAGTCCGACCGCAGCTTGAAGTAGGCATCGCCGTTTAGGCTCACCAGCGTCTTGGTCTCGAACGTGCGCCTGACCCACTCGCCGTAGCGGACGGTTATGTTGCTGTCGAGGTCCACGCCGTCCCACTGGATCAGCCCGAGCAGGTTGTCGGAGAACCCGGCGCCGGACAGCCGTCCGCGCTTTGCGGCGGCTTCGTAGGCATCGAAATTGCCATCAAATACCCGGAAGGTCACGGCGCGCATCTCTTCCAGCACGCGCAGCAGGGTCGCCAGGTTGTTGACATGGCACGTCCGTCCGGTGGCCTGCAGCAGTTGCCGCCAAGTCGCTTCGGTGTGCCAGTAGATCAGCTTGGGCTTAGGGCTGGTCATGGTGACGGGAATAGAGGGGTCGTATTCCGGGTTCGTTACCTCGGTCCGCCGGGCGCGCAGTCGGAATAGGGCGTAAAGGGCGTCGCGGTGCTGGGAGCCAAGCTCCCTTCCCCGCACTTCGACCACAGCGTGGGGTTTGACAGCGTAAACGCGGACGAAGTTGCTGTCGGTGACCAGCCCTTTCTTGCGTGGGGCGAATGCGGAGGTCCTGGCGAGCTTGCTTGGCACGACGGCTGGATTGCGGCGGCCGCGGCGGTTCTGCCTGATCCGCTCGAATCGTTCGAGTCGCTTGCGTTCGGCGTCACTCATGGATGCTTCGTCGGCCACGTCCTGTCCTCCATTCCGCGTGTTTGGGTCGGGAATGGTAGGCATCTTTGGAGCCTCAGGTCACGTACGGGAATAGAGGGGTCGTTTTCGCGGCTATACGCCTGGCCGGCTTGGGTTGCGGCGTCCACGGGAACCGAAGGGTCGTTTCCAGCCGGTGGACAGCTTGCGACTCGGTGGCGTCTTGTGTGGTCAGCTGATCCGACGTTCATGCTAGGCCGGCTGTGCACAGGCTTGGGTCTTAGTGAGTCAAAAAGAGTCTAAGTAGGTCTGTGGACCGTATGCATAATGAAATCCTTGGCTTATCCCGAGTCTCCGTCCCCTCCATTCCCGATCGCGACCCCTCGGCTCCAATTGGCGACCCCGCGGTTCCCTGTCGCAACCCGTCCGTTCCCGCAGGATTAAAGTTGCCCACAGGCGGCGGCATTCGCCATCAACCATCAACCTACCTGGTTGATGTTGACGCAGACAGTGTGATCCGGGCACGTTAAGGCGTGGGTTCTGACGTCAGAACCGCAGGTGGGAATGATGATGGACGGTTCTGGACTGCGGCAGTCACGGCTGATGTTGCGGTTGAGCCAGACCGATCTTGCCGAAGCGTTGAACGCCAAGCTGGGACGGAGCTATGACAAGCCGCGTGTCAGCCGCTGGGAGAACAAGCACGAGCCAGTCCCGGACGACGTCGCCGCGGTGGTCGAGGGATTGTCGGCGTCGCAGCCAGGAGTTGCCCGGGTGGTGGTGTTCGCCAACCAGAAGGGCGGCGTTGGCAAGACGACCAGCGCGCTGAATGTGGCATGCGGTCTGGCCCGGTTAGGTCGGAGGGTGCTGCTGGTGGACATGGACCCGCAGGCCACCGCGACGGTCGCCGTACTTGCCGAGGGCGCGGTTGCGGCTCACCGGGATGGCCGTACCATGGCCCAGGTCATCCTGAAAGGCCGTCCCTTGCAGGAAGCTGTGCTGCATGCGGCTGAGACGCCAGGTGGACGGGGGCCCCCGTTTGATCTCGCAGCGAGCCATATTGACCTGGCGGAAACCGATGGGCGTCGCGAACCCGGCTTCGACGCGGCGCTGAGGGAGGCCCTGGATGGCGTGCGGGGTGACTATGACTGGGTCGTCGTGGATGCGCCGCCGAACCTCGGTATGCTGACCTGGATGGCCCTGGCGGCGTCGGACGAGTGCATCGTGCCGGTCCGGACTGAACCTTATGATGCGATGGGCGTCGGCCTGATCCTGGGCACGATCAACAAGGTCCAGCGCCGCCTCAACCCAGCACTTCGTCTGGGCGGCATTCTTCCAACCCAATACGGCGCGCGTAAGCTGGTGGACCGTGAAGTGCTGGGTCACCTGATGTCGGCGCTTGGAGGCACCGCTCCGGTGTTGGATCCTGTGCCGGACAGCGCAGTCTTCGGCCACGCAGCACGCAATGGCCGTATCGCCCTCGACGCGTATCCGACGAGCGTTGCCACGGCGGTGTATTCCCGCCTGGCTCGCGCCCTAGCTCACGGCGAGCCGCTGCCGGCTGCGGAGCCGTTGCTGCCGCTGAGGGAAGGCTAAGGATGGGCCGGCGTTCCCGGGCGCCGTCGCCGATCCTGGGCGCGGTCGCAGCCACGATCGAGGCGGAGTCTCGCGCACTCGTCACCAACAGCGGCTTCCGGCACACGTTCGAAGTCCCTGTTGGAGCCGTCGAGGCCGACCCAGGCCAGCCAAGGCGAGCCTTTGATGACGACGGGCTGCGGCAGCTTGCGGCGACGATGGATGACCGCGGGCAACTGCAACCCATCCTGCTGCACCGTCATCCGAAAGATCGCAACCGGTGGGTGATCGTAGCCGGCGAGCGGCGCTGGAGAGCTGCCGGGCTGTTGGGCTGGAAGACCATGCTGGCAATCGAGCACGATGGCGACCCAGAAGTTGTGTCCCTGCTGGAAAACCTACAGCGGGTTGACTTGACGGTGGTGGAAGAAGCCCGCGGCGTCCGTCGCCTGATGGAGAGCAAGGGTTGGACGCAATCGCAAGCCGCGGAGGCGGTAGGCCGCAGCAAGGGTGAGATGAGCGCCGTCCTGCGCGTGCTGCATCTGCCGCAGGACCTCCTGGATCAGGTTCTGACGTCAGAACCTCCGGTGCCCCGCAACACGCTTATCGAACTGGCCAGGATCAAGGAGCCGGGGGAACAGCGGCGGCTTGTGGCCGCCATGCGTGATGGCGGGATGACCATTCGAGAGCTGCGTCAGGCAAAGGCGGCGGCAGAGCATCCAGGAACGCCGGCACCGATCCGGTTCAGCACGACGGTGCTGGACCGTCTGGCGCAGCGCCTGGGTGAGTTGCGTGCGGCTGGACATATCTTGGACGAGCATGACCGGCAGCGGCTGGAACGACTGCGAACCGAAATTGATGCATTGCTGGGTTGAGCAGGCTGAATGCCGGGCGCATCAAACAACATAGGATTTCGGGTGATGATCAACGCCGCCCCGCAAATGCCATCGCCGACGTGGAGACCTTGGTCGGCACCGAAGATGCCCTGGCGGACATAACCCTGGAAAGTGGCCTGGCAGGAAGGTTGGCAACTTGGTCGCGACGCCGCAGCATCTGATGACACAGGCGTTGACTGTTCCGACCTGAGCGGCGGACGGCGCCGGACTTATGCCGGGCAGTACGGCCTTTGACCTATTTCGCCATTCCTTTCCAAGATACCTGCCGTCTCTGAAGACTATCCTGCTCGCGTGCGTCGTGGTGACCAAGCAGGCGCATGAAGGACAGATATCCGAACGGCAGCTGTATCTGCCTATGCCGGCACACCTATCATCACAGCACGAAGCCATCAAGCTGAACGGGATGATGCGACGAACCGGCGCCGTCGAAGAAGCAAGGCGGCGATCGTAGATGCCAAAGCCCACGAACTCGGTAAGATCGTGGCAGCCAGCGGTTTGGCACAGGCGCCTGACCGGAAATCGCAGACGGGAGAACCGCTCCAGTACCACCAGCCCATTCATTGCCGTCCTGTATGGATGGACGACGCGGGAATGCAGCGGCCACGGATCGCTGGGACGCCAACTGCGGTCGCAGCCCCCCTCACGCCTGGACGGGCGAGCCGCTCAGCACGGCAGACCACGCGGCGAACATTGCCTCCTGACTGTATGCCGCCTCGGCACGCAGACGGTTAGCGCCGCCAATGGACCGTCCCCGGTCGGGCAGGTGCAATACGGTCGTCAGGGCCGCCGCCAGCGCCTCTGCATCGCGGCGCACCACAAATGGAGCGTTCTCCGCAGACAACATGACGCTGATATCCCCGACATCCGTGGCAACGACAGGCAACCGTGCAGCCATCGCTTCCAACACGCTCAGCGGCATTTGCTCAGTCTCGGAACTCAATGCGAATACGTCGAAGCCTGCGTATTCTAACCGGGGCTCGGGCAGATGTCCTGTGAACCGCACATGATCTCCCACACCCAGCGTCGCGGCCATCATCTCCAGAGCCGCCCGTTCCGGACCATCGCCCACGATCACGAGGCGGGCTGGCGTTGCCTGACGCAGGGATGCAAATGCCTGCAGCAGCCGTCCAAGGTTCTTCTCCGGCCGCAACGCCGCCACGGTGCCGATGACTGGCGGCTCGTTAGAAACCGGCGCAGGCGCGCCGAACCGCGCAAGGTCAACGCCGTTCGGGATATACTGAATGCGCCGGCGCGGAATCCGCCATGTGTCCAATGCGACGTGCTCCAGCACTCGGGACGGCAAGACCACCGTGCTGCGCCGCAGCACTGCCCGTCGGGTCCAGATGCGGCGGGGCAACTGGCCGGCGACCTCGTCCGGCCCCAGCCCATCCTCGACATGGATGTGCCGTGCCAGCGGCAGCACGTTCGCCATCGCCCACTCGATGGACCCCCAATTGGACGTTACAAGCACCTCCGGCGCCAACGCACGGATCACTGCGCGGCATCGGCGTATATTGCCCCATGTGCTGCGTTTAGGCAGCGTCACCGTGGGAAAAGTCACATCCAACCCAGGGTCCAACCGCTCACGACATGTGGTCACGCCATCCATGGCCACGATGGCGTGCCGCCACCGTGGCCCATGGTGGTTCAGCACGGAGGTCAGCCGGACCTGCGCGCCGCCTGTGGCGAAGGTTGGAAACACATGCAGGAGCAGGGGTCGAATCGTCATGCCCGGGGCATAGCACACCCTGGAACTGCCGGCGTCAGCACCTGGATGCCTGCGCCGGCTGGTGATCTATTCTGCGGGGTGAGCCATCGGCGCCGGCCCTGCCGTTCCGCGTTGCTCGGCCTCGGCTTCCTCTGCCCACAAGCCATGATGCTCATAAGCCCAATTCCGGTCCACGCGCCCGGTAGTCATCGCCTGCAGAGATCCTTTCACGCCCACGGAGCCAAGGTAGATATGGCCGATGATGACCGCCATCATCAACGCCGCAATGACTGAGTGTGCGCCATGTGCAAGCTGCATTCCCAGCACCCCCGTCGCAGCAAACGGCACCAGCAGGGCAATGCCGGTAATCGAGATGGCACCGCCGCCAAACACCGCGATCCAGTAGATCATCTTCTGTCCGAAGTTGAACTTCCGCGCCGGTGGGTGCGGCCCGCCGAACATGCCGCCAGCCGCCTTGATCCATTGCCAGTCCAGCTTGGTCGGGATGTTGGGATGAAGCCATTGCACGGCCATCACGAACAATCCCACCATGAAGGCAAAGCCGACGGAATTGTGCGACAGTTTGGACAACGACGAAAACTTGGAGAATAGGTTGTCGCCGATGACCGGCTCCAATAGCCAACGCCCGAACACCAGGTTCAGCCCCGTCAGCGAAAGCCACACGAACGATGCCGAGGTGAGCCAGTG
Source organism: Acetobacteraceae bacterium (assembly GCA_036398775.1). GTDB lineage: Bacteria > Pseudomonadota > Alphaproteobacteria > Acetobacterales > Acetobacteraceae > DASWOJ01. The sequence continues at coordinate 17,770 of DASWOJ010000029.1, read as the reverse complement.
AATGAACCGTTCGAACCACGTAAAACGCCTGATCGTCCGTCCTTGCGGGTCAGCCGTATAGCGCATTGGCCCGGCGATGAAATACAGCGCCGCCATCGCAAGCACCGCAACCACGATCAGCCCGCCAGTGATGTATGGCTGCCAGCGAGTGCGCACGTCGCGGAACACCCGCCCGTCCGGCTGAATCAGCACTCCCGCCTTCGCGTCAGGTATATGCACGAAGCCCTTGATCTGCCCCGGGGGCAACTCGCGTTGGCTGTCGAGCATCCGCTCCAGCGCGGCGCGGTCGGGGTTGGGCTTGTTCTGCGGCAACTCAACAGCGCCGGCCGTCCCAGCTAGCGCAATGCAGGCGACAGCCAAAGCAATCCGGGGAAAACGCATCCTATGCCTCTCCTAGACCGTCGGAGTATCGCGATACGCGGTGGACCAGCCCCAGGCGCCAGAACCATAACCACGACGCAGCACCCGCTCCTTGTAGATCGCACCGATGGTCGCGCCGTCGCCAGCCAGCAACGAGCGGGTTGAGCACATCTCTGCGCAGATCGGCAGCATCCCTTCCGCCAGGCGGTTGCGGCCATACTTGGCATACTGCTCCGGCGTGTTGGTCCCCTCCGGCCCACCGGCGCAATAGGTGCACTTGTCCATCTTGCCGCGGCTGCCAAAGTTGGTCGCCGACGGGAACTGCGGCGCGCCGAACGGGCAGGCATAGAAGCAATAGCCGCAGCCGATGCACTGGTCCTTGTTGTGCAGCACGATGCCGTCCGCCGTCTGCACGAAGCAATTGACTGGGCACACCGAGGCGCAGGGTGCATCCGTGCAGTGCATGCACGCCATGCTGATGGACAGCTCGCCCGGCTCGCCGTCATTGATCGTCACCACCCGGCGGCGATTCAGGCCCCAGGGCACCTCGTGCTCGTTCTTGCAGGCAGTCACGCAGGCGTTGCAGTCAATGCAGCGCTCGGCGTCGCATAGGAATTTCATCCGCGCCATCAGCGCATCTCCTCGTTGTCGGTACCAAACATCAAGCCGCCTCGACCCGGCACAGCGTCACCTTGGTTTCCTGCATGTGCGTCACGGAGTCGTAACCATATGTCGTAAGCTGGTTCACCCCGTGCCCCAGCACGATCGGGTCCAGCCCCGGCGGATACTTGCCGCGGTTATCCACGCCGGCCGTCATGCCGCCGAAGTGGAATGGCACGAACACCACGCCCGGCCCGGTCCGGTTGCTGACATGCGCCACATACTTCGCCTTCGACGAGCTCTCGACGCCATACAGCCAAACCTCGCCGCGGTCCCTGATGCCCAGCCGGGTCGCATCCTGCGGGTTCACCTCGCAATACGCATCCTCCACGATTTCCGCCAGCCAACGGTTCGACCGGGTCTCGTCGCCGCCGCCCTCGTATTCCACCAAGCGCCCGGAGGTCAGGATCATCGGGAAATCCTTGGAAACGTCCGGCACCTGCAGGCTCCGGCCAAGGTAGGGCAGGCGGTAGTCGCGCCGGTCGGACAACGCGGGATACTTGTCAATCAGGTCCCGCCGCGGCGTCCGTATCGGCTCGCGGTGGACCGGCACGGGGTCCACCAGGTTCCACGCGAAGGCACGTGCCTTGCCGTTGCCGAACGGCGCGCAACCGTGTGAGATCGCCACCCGCTGTATGCCGCCGGACAGGTCGGTCTGCCAGCTTACCGCGTCCACGTTGCCGCCGCCGACCTTATCTATGACCGCCCGCTCGGCCTCCGTCAGCTCCCCGTCCCAGCCCAGCTTCTTCAGCACCGCGACGGTGAACTCGGGGTAGCCGCCCCTGATCTCCGACCCCTTGGGATAGTCGGTTGCGAGCAACGAGACGCCCTCCCGCTCCACGCCCCAACGCGCACGGAAGCCGCTGCCGCCTTCCTTCACGGGGACCGCGGTATTGTATAAGAAGCCGGTGCCGGGGTGCTTCAGCTCCGGAGTGCCCCAGCAAGGCCAGGGCAGGCCATAATACTCCCCGGCGCAGGGACCGCTGGTCGCCTGCAGCGTCAGCGGGTCGAAGTCCGCCTGGTGCTTGGCATGCAGCTTCAGCCGCTCCGGCGACTGGCCGCTATAGCCGATGGCGAAGCAGCCGCGGTTGATCTCCCGCAGGATGTCCTCCGACACCGGCACGCCCTCGTCCACGGCGATGTTCTTCACGAGCTGCTCGGCGAAGCCGAATTTCTTCGCGAACAGCAGCATGATCTCCGTATCCTGCTTGCTCTCGAAGATCGGCTTCACCACCTGCTCGCGCCATTGGATCGAGCGGTTGCTCCCCGTAACCGTGCCAGACTGCTCGAACTGGGTGCACGCCGGCAGCAGGTAGGTGCCGTCCTTGCGGTCGCCGGAGATGGCGAAGGTCGTCGGATGCGGGTCCACGACCAGCAGCAGGTCCAGCTTGTTCATGCCCTCCCGCATCACCGGCTCACGCGTGATCGAGTTGGCTGCATGGCCCCAGGCGACCATGGCGCGTACGTTGTCCGGCTGGTCCAGCGTACCCTTCTCCGCCAGCACGGCGTCGAACCAGCGGGTGCTGGGGATGCCCTTGGTCTCCATCAGCTTCTTCGACGCGAAGCGGGACACCAGGTAATCGTATTCCAGGTCCCAGACCCGGGCGAAGTGCTTCCAGGCCGCCTCGTCCAGGCCGAGGTAGGCGGGCAGGGTGGTGACGTCCAGGCCCATGTCGGTCGCGCCCTGCACGTTGCAGTGGCCGCGGAAGATGTTGGTGCCGCCGCCGCTCTGCCCCATGTTGCCCAGCGCCAACTGCAGGATGCTGTAGGCGCGGACGTTGGCCGTCCCCACCGTCTTCTGCGTGGCGCCCATGCACCAGATCAGGGTAGAGGGCCGGTTGTGCGCCATGATCTCCGCCACCCGGCGCAACTGCGCCCGCGGCACGCCCGTCACCCGCTCGCTTTCCTCCGGGTTCCAGTTGGCGACCTCCTTGCGTACCTCGTCCATGCCATAGACGCGGTTTTCGATGAACTGCTTGTCCTCCCAGCCATTCTCGAACACGTGCCAGAGGATGCTCCAGATGATCGGGATGTCGGTCCCGGGCCGGATGCGTACGTGCTCGGTGGCGTGGGCGGCGGTGCGGGTGAAACGCGGGTCGATGACGATCAGCTCGGACTGGTTGATCTCTTTGGACCGCAGCAGGTGCTGCAGGCTGACCGGATGGGCTTCGGCAGGGTTGCCGCCCATGATCATGATGGCCTTGGAGTTGCCGATGTCGTTGAAGCTGTTGGTCATCGCGCCGTAGCCGAAGGTGTTGGCAACCCCGGCGACGGTAGTGGAGTGGCAGATGCGGGCCTGGTGGTCGCAGGTATTGGTGCCCCACAAGGCCGCGAACTTGCGAAACAAGTAGGCACCCTCGTTGCTGAACTTGGCGCTGCCCAGCCAAAACACGCTATCCGGCCCGGACTTCTCGCGTATGGCGAGCATCTTGTCGCCGATCTCGCTGATCGCCTGGTCCCAGCTCAGCCGCTTCCATTGGCCGCCTTCCAGCTTCATCGGATACTTCAGGCGCCGGTCGCCATGCGTCAGTTCGCGCACCGCCGCACCCTTGGCGCAGTGGGTGCCCAGGTTGTTCGGGCTGTCGAAATTCGCTTCCTGCGCCACCCAGACCCCGTTCTGCACCTTGGCCAGCACGGAGCATCCGACGGAGCAGTGGGTGCAGACGGTCTTGCGGGTCTGCGTCGGCACACCCGGCTCCACCTCGCCGGCGGCGGCCTGCTCGACGGTCGTCATGCCCAGCCCGCCCAGCGCAGCCAGCCCGCCTGCGGCAAGGCCGGAGGTGCGCAGGAAGCCGCGCCGGTCGAGTGTTCCCGGTGCGGAACTTGCGGCCGGTGCGACAGGAAAGGCGCGCGCCGCCGTCGTGGGCCGTTGTTTCGTCAGCATCCCCGGCCCCCTTAACGCCGGTTCAGCGCATAGAACTGCTTGACGTGAGCACTCTCCTGATAGCGTGCCGGCGCCTGGTGGTTCGTCGGCTGATGCAGCACCTCCGCCGAGGCGGACAGCGGTACCGCTACCGCGGCGACGCCGGCCCCGCGCAGGAAGCTCCGGCGGTCCGCACGGATGGTCTCGACAGGAACGGGCTTGGTCATTTCGGTCATGCTGCACCTTTATGCATCGGGTTGCCGGCGGAGAGCGCAAAGCCCTGCCGGTCCAAGTCCATCATCAACCGGCCAAGCGTGCCGATAGGCCGGAACAGGCTGGCGGATGCCGCCCGTTCCAAGTCCATGAAGAAGCGTCCGGCCCAGGGAGCCAGATGCCGCTCGAAAAAACCGGCTTGTGCATCCACGTCGCCTCGGCCGATCAAGGCTGCCATTACTTCGCATTCCGAGGCGATGTGGTCTTCGGGATCAGAACGTCCACCCGCCCGGGCCAGGCTTAACGCCTGCATCTCTGCCCGCACCCGGGCCAGCGGCCGTTCATGCAGGAAGCCCGTCAAGTAGAACGAGGCATAGGGGACCAGCTCGCCGCGCGCCACGCCGATGAACAGCGCATCATACTCGGTCCGGGCCACGTCAGCCGCGGCACGCCGTGCGGCAGTGGCCACGGCGCTCAACGCCGTCCCGAGCTCGCCGTCGTCGCCACTCAACTTCGCCAGCCTCGCCAAGAACCCCGCATCCCAGGGTTCCGCCAGCGCGCGGCCCAACATGCGGTAGATCAGTGCCCGTGCAAGCTCGATGTCGTCTATCCCTTGCCGGCTTACGTGCTGCTGGGGCATATCCATTCCAAAGCCTGAATATTTGAGCACGGCAATGAAACACCAATATAGATATCTCTAGCAGTAATAAGATGGTGTGCCAAGCAGGGTGCTAGGTCGGTAGCCAAGTTCACTTGGTTAGGCCGCTCCGGTTCCCGTGCCCGCTCAGGTCGGCAACGCGCTGCCGTGACGGCGGGGCAGGGGCGTTGCCTCGTCTCGACCTGCCGCCTCGCCAACGCTCTCTGCCGCATCCTCCAATACCGGCGTTGCACTCACTACAGCGTCGGGGGTTGCCGCCACTGCATCAACACGTACAGCCGACGTTTCCTGCGTCGGCGTCGGCGCCGTCACAGCCTGGATCAGCTTGGCGATGTCGTCCACCGCCCAAAGCTGTCCGTAGTGCGGCGCGTTGAAGTCCCAGGCATACTCGGCCATGCCGCGGAACTCAGCGATTGCAGCATCGCTGGACCAGGCCCGTTGCAGCGCAAGCCGTTGCAGCTCCGCTGGAACGCCCCGTTGCAGAAACACGCCGTAGTTGCTGCTTGCATCCAAGGCGTCCAAGTCGGGCAGCACCGGCGCTGGCTCGTCCGCCTGCGCGGCATCCGGCGCCACGTCGCTGTCCCGTGCCGGCGCGGTTGGCTGGACCTTTGCCGCCTGCTTGCGCCGTGCCCACCGGCGCAGCAAGCCCTCCCCGGCCATGCCGTCCTCCTCCGAAGCAGGACCGGCGCTACTCATCCATTTCCCCTTCCGTCAAGACGACGCGCTGCGCCGGGCCATGTTCCGCCCGGTCGCGCTTCCGCTTGTAGGCGGGACGTTCGACATGGTGCCGGGCCACGAAGTCCGCGATCCAGGCATGCAGATCCCCCGGCATCGGCAAGGATTCCACCAGGTCGGACCCGGTGTCCACGTGCGCCTGCGCTTCCCCGGCGCACACGGTCGCGCCCAGCAGCGTCACGCCCGGCGCCGCATCCGTCGCGCGCAGGAACACATACACCGCGGGCTGCGGACCCTGGATGTTGTGGCGCAGCGTGTCGGTCTCCAACGGATACAGCTCCAGCACCGCATTGCCTGCGAAATAACGGCGGACGCCAGCCTCGGCGCCCAGCAGCGTCCAGGGCGGCACCGCAGCCGCGCCGGGCAGCAGGCCGGTCACGCGCCAGCGATGGTCGCACCAGGGATTGTCCACTTCCTGCCGTTCGGCAATCACGCCGATCTCGCGCGCCTCGTGCCGGCTCACGACCCGCCGCCTGGATGAGCAGCCAGCGCCAGCAAGTCGAACGGCTTGCCGAAATCGGGGCCGCCGGCATCGGGCGGTGCGGCGTCGCGGGTGACGGTGGCGAACTGCTCCACGATCCCGTCCGGCCCGTGCTGGCGGAAGATGGTCAGCAGGGTGCCGACAGGATGCTCGCACAACGAGGCGGCGAAGGAGACCTCACGCGCCGCAACCTCGCGCGCGGCTTCCAGGGACGGTGCGCCGTGCCGCTCGACAAAACGCCGCGCCAGCGCATCCGTCACCGACGCCACCACTGCCGGCGGCGCGTCGGCCACCATGACCAGCGTGGACCAGCCGAAGCTGCCGGTGCCGAGAAACCCGTGTTGGAAGGCGGTGCGACGCTTGCCCTCGCCATCCCCGGGCGCATCCTCCATGAACCAGAAGGTCCCAGTCACGGCCCACTCGCCGGGTTCAGCGGCCTCGTCGAAGACATGGCGGTCGGACACGTCGAGCTGGATCGTGCGGGGCAGGCGCACGCCCGGCACGGGCGCGGTCATGCCGGCACCGGCTGCGGCGCCATGCGCTGCCGCAGCGCCGGGTCCAGCGCCGCGGCGCCGTCCTGCCCCCAGGCATCCAGCCAGACCAGCAGGTGCCGCAGGCTGTTCACCAGGATGTCATCCGCGGTCACGTCGCCGAACCCTTCCTCATGCAGGCTGGTCCAGTCCAGCGTCCAGCCTGGCTCGGCGTCGCCGGCCTGCACCTCTACCTCGAAGCCGAGCACTGCCCACTCCGGCGGCATGTCGGACGGCCCGGACGCCATCTCTGCCCGGACCGTGGCGACCCGGCCGCCATCCACAGCTAGGCCGTCCGGCGGGAGCAGGTGGATCGGCACCTGCGGCGGCGCCAGGCTCGCCAGGGCGTCGAACAATGCCAGTGCGCCCAGGGCAACGACCGGGCTGGAATCCTGCATCGGCCGGTCCGGCGCAAGCACGACCGCTACGCGCAACGTCCCCTCGGCAAAGCTCCAGCGGACGCATCCAGGGTCATCGCCGGCCCCGGCGCCGCGGACTGCGGCCTCCCAGGCATCTCGCCCTCCCGGAACGGCGGCGAACCCCGGCGGCAACGCGGGCATATCTGGTATGGCTAGGCTCCCTGCTGCAAGCACATGCGCCTGGGGTGGACCGCGCGGCGACTGCCTATCATATGTATCCGGCCTTGCCTTGCAAAGGAGGCGGGAAGGGAAATTTTGTCTATGAAACGAGATGGTTGCACGGTCATGACGTGCACGTGCCGCGGGACGATGCCGGTCGGGGATGCCGCACCGGCCCTATCCGGGCACCTCCAGGCACATGAGCTGTGCCGGGCTGAGCTGGTACGCTTCACTGGCGCCGCGGCGGGATCGGACCCGCTCCTGATCGCCTGCACGCAGGAAGCGGCGACCTTCCAGCGCGCCCAGGCCGATGGGGGAGGGGGCGCGCCGCTTACCTTCTTCAACATCCGCGAGGCTGCGGGCTGGTCGGACGAGGCCCATCAGGCGCAGCCGAAGATCGCCGCCCTGATCGCCGCCGCAATGCACGACGCGAACGCCCCGGTCCGCGGCTTGGTCGCCGACGTAACCCTGCAATCCCAGGGCGTCACGGTGGTCTATGGCCGCGACGACCGTGCGGTCGAGGCAGCCTGGCTGTTGAAGGACCGCCTGGACCTGACCGTCATCATCACCGGCTCCGCCGACCTGGAACCGCCGCGCACCGCCGAGTTCCCCGTCGTGCGCGGCACGCTGACCCGGGTGACCGGGCATCTTGGCGCCTTCGACCTGCAGGTGGACGGCTTCGCCGAGCCGTTGCCGCACTCGCGCAGCCGCCTGCTGTTCGGCCCCGCCCGCAGCGGCGCGCGGTCCCGCTGCGACGTCATCATAGACCTGAGCGGCGGATTGCCGCTGGTGCCGGGCTGGGAGCACCGGGAAGGCTACCTGCGCGCCTCGCCCGACGATCCCATGGCGGTGCAGCGCGCCCTGTTCGCCGCGACGGACCTCGTTGGCACCTTCACCAAGCCGCGCTACGTCACCTTCCACCCCGAACGCTGCGCCCACCAGCGGTCCGGCCAGGTCGGCTGCACCCGCTGCCTGGACGCCTGCCCGGCCGGGGCCATCACCCCGGCCGGCGACAGCGTGGCGATCTCCGCCCAGATCTGCGCGGGCTGCGGCACCTGCGCTGCGGTGTGCCCGGCCACCGCCGCCGAGTATGCCGTGCCGGCCGCCGAGGCGGCGGCGCGCCGGCTGCGTATGTTGCTGGCCGCCTACCGCGACGCCGGCGGGACGGCGCCGCCCGTCCTGCTGCTGTACGACGCCACGCATGGCGCCCCGTTGATCGAGGCCCTGGCCCGCCACGGCCGCGGCCTGCCGGCGCGCGTCATTCCGCTGCTGATGGCCGGCCAGCCCGGCCTGGACCTGCTGGCGACCGCCTTCGCCTTCGGCGCCGCCGAGGTCCGCCTGCTGGCGGGGCGGCGCGACGCTGACCGCCGGGCCGCGCACGAGCGGGAGGTCCAGCTGGTCTCGGCGATCCTCGGCCCGCTCGGCTACGGCGAGGGCCGGGTGGTGGTGCTGGAGGCCGACGACCCCGACACCCTAGACTCCGCGCTCCGCGGCATGGCCGTCCGGGACGGCGTTCCGCCTGCGGCCTACTTGCCGACCGGCGACAAGAACGCACTGACGATGCAGGCGCTGAACGCCCTGCACGCCGCCGCGCCGGCACCGGCCGACGCCCTGCCGCTGCCGCGCGGCGCCCCTATCGGGCGGGTGCACATCAACACGGAGGGCTGCACGCTCTGCCTGTCCTGCGTCGCCGTCTGTCCCACCACGGCGCTGCGCGACAACCCCGAACGGCCGATGGTCAAGTTCATCGAGGACTTGTGCGTCCAGTGCGGCCTGTGCGCCACCACCTGCCCGGAGAACGTCATACGCCTGGAACCGCGTGCCACCTTCGGCGCAGCACGGCGGGATGAGGTCATCCTGAACGAGGAGCCGCCCGCCATCTGCATCCGCTGCGCCAAGCCGTTCGGCACGCAGTCCACCATCGACAAGGTGGCCGCGCAGTTGGAGGGCAAGCACTGGATGTTCCGCGACCCCGCCATAGCCGACCGCATCCGCATGTGCGGGGACTGCCGGATGGTGGACCAGGCTAGGGCGGGGCTTGACCCCTATGCCGGGGCGCCGCGTCCCCGGACCCGCATGACCGAGGACTACCAGTAGCAGCGGGCACAGGGAGAACCGGCGCAATGGACGCCGGCTTCCTTGGCCCGGCCCGCTACTTGCGTTGCTGACCGCCGCCCTGGGTTGGGTCGCTTTCGATTGCTCCGCCCGCGCCCTTGGCGCTGCCGTTGCCGCCGAAGCTGGTCCCGCTGCCGTTCACCCCGGCGACCGAGCTGCTCGCCTTGCCCGGGCTGCTGTCCAGCGACCCCTGCGTGCCCACGCCGTTGCTGGCGCCGGCGCCGCTGCCGGTCGGCAGGCCCATGGTGCTGGACTGGCTGTTGGACTCGCTCTGGTTCGGCTGGCTCGCCGCAGCGCCCTGGCCCGGACCCGCCGCCGGTCCGGCCTGGGCCAATGCCTGGGTGGCGGCCTGCCCTGCCATGATGGAGGCTGCGGCAACCGCAGTAATCAGGATACCTGCACGCATGACTTGCTCTCCCGCACCGGACAGCGCCGGTTGGCCCATGTGGGCGGTCGGGCCGGGCGCACCGGCAAGAAGCAGGATTGCTCTGGAAGGTTCCGACGGTCCCCGCCGGTCCGATGCAGGCGGCCTCTGCTGGCGGGCCGGGGATTTGACCCATATCCCAGGCATGACGCATGTCCCGAGCACGATCTTCCCAGCCACCCGCGCCGCCGGGCTGGCCCATCTCACCGCTGCTGCGGCCGGGCTGGGCCGGCGCTACGCCGAGACCCGCAACACAGACGCCGGACCCGACGCGGACCCCACGACTTCCGCCCTGTCGCCCTACCTGCGGCGGCGCATGGTCCTGGAAACGGAGGTCGTGGACGCCGCCCGCGCCGCGCACGGCCCGGCGGCGGAGAAGTTCGTCCAAGAAGTATTCTGGCGCACCTACTTCAAGGGACACCTGGAAACCCGCCCCTGGCTGTGGACGGACTACGGGCGCCTGGTTGCGGAGGGGCATGACCGGCTGGCGCGCGAGGCCGGACTGCGCCGCGCCTATGAACAGGCCGTGGAGGGGCGTACCGGCATTGACTGCTTCGACGACTGGGCCGCCGAGCTGGCAAGTCGCAACTGGCTGCACAACCACACCCGCATGTGGTTCGCCTCCATCTGGGTATTCACGCTTGGCCTGCCCTGGGCGTTGGGGGCCGAGCTGTTCATGCAGCGCCTGCTGGACGGCGACCCAGCCAGCAACACCCTTTCGTGGCGCTGGGTCGCCGGGCTGCACACCCGCGGCAAGGCCTACGCCGCCCGGGCGGAGAACATCCGCCGCTACACGGACGGCCGCTACGATCCAAAGGGGCTGAACGAGGATCCCGTGCCGTTGGAGGAGCCGGACGGCCCTCCGCCCGTCAAGCTGCCCCTCGCCGAGGCGCTGCCGGAGGGCGATGCCGCCCTGCTGCTGCACCTGGACGACCTGCATCCCGAAAGCCTGCCGCTCGGCCGCGCCCGCATCGTGCGGGTGGGCGGGATGGTGGCCCATGCCGACGGCGTGGTGGACCGGGTGCAGACGATGGACCGGGCGGCGATGGCTGACGCCCTGGACCGGGCCGCCGCGCACTTCGGCTGCCCGGCGGGGCCGGCCGGGGACGGCTGGAACGACGGGCTGCCGGTAGTGACGGCCTGGGCGCCGGTCGGCCCGTCCGCCTCGGCGCTGCCGCCCGCGGCGCGGGTCCGGCGGGGATGGGACGACGCGGTGTGGCCCCGTGCGACGAAGGGCTACTTCCAGGTGAAGGCGGCGATACCCGGCATCATCGGGCCGGGCGCGGACGGGCGGTAGGCGCTGCGTCCAGGAGAGGTGAGGCAAGGGCCGGGGAGAGGCCGCCATGAGAACACGCGCCGCCGTCCTGGACCGGATGGGTGACCCTTGCCTGCGACAGCAAGCCACTGCCGGGCTGTCCCCGCCCGGTGCCGCCCTGCCGCTGGTGCGGATGGTCGTCAAGGAACGGACCGTGAAGGGTGGCTGCACCGGCGGCTGCGTGCCGGCACGGGACATCCCACGTTCGTCGCACTGCACCGGGCTGGCACGCTGCCGGTGGACCGGCTGATGAGCGGCCCGCTGCGGCTGGACAACATCAACGAGGGCCGCGACCGCCTGCACGAGGGCCGGGCGGTGCGGCATGTCATCAACTTTCCCGGCTGACGCGCCTCCCCCAGTTTACTCCCGTGCCGGACGGCTCTAGCTTTGAACCAACGGCGGAAAACGCCGGTTCCCTTCCTGGAGGCCCGTCTGATGTCCGCCATCCCCCGCCTGCTGTCTGCACTCGCCCTCGCTGCCGTCCTGCCCGCGGCGGCCCAGGCGGCCGATCCCATACGCATCGGCGTGATCGCCGAGAACTCCGCCATTAGCGGCATCGCCATTCCCAACGCCGCGATGATCGCTGCCGACGAGATCAACGCCAAGGGCGGCGTGGACGGCCGCATGATCGAGATCGTGGCCTACGACGACCACAACTCCGCCGCCGACGCCGTGCGCGCCTTCCAGCGCGCCGCCAACCAGGACAAGGTCCACGCGGTCATCGCCACATACACCAGCGAGGTCGCGCTGGCCTTGGAACCCTGGGCCGGGCGCCTGCACATCCCGACTATCACCCCCGGCGCCGCCAGCGACGACATCAGCAAGCGCATCCACGGCGACTACGATCACCTGAAGTACAACTTTCACGGCTACCTCGCCTCCGCCTTCCTGGCCCAGGCCGTGTGCGACGCCGCCAAGGACCTGCTGGTGGATAGCAAGCTGCACATGAAGACCGCCGTGGTCATGAGCGAGGACGCCGCATGGACCGGCCCGTTGGACGCCGGCTACCTGGCCTGCCTGCCGAAGATCGGGCTGCAGGTCCTGGACCACATCCGCATGTCGCCCGACACCACCGATTTCACCCCGATCTTCAACGGGATCGAGGCTAAGAAGCCGGATGTGATCGTCACTGGCATCAGCCACGTCGGCGTGCAGCCGACGGTGCAGTGGACCAACCAGCAGGTGCCGATACCGATGTTCGGCATCTCGTCGCAGGCCACGTCCAGCACGTTCTGGAAGGATACCAACGGCGCCACCGAGGGCGTGGTGCTGCAGCTCGTCGCCGTGGACACCGTTGCCAGCACCGCCAAGACGATGCCGTTCGCCGACGCCTACACCAAGAAATACGGCATCACCCCGGCCTATTCCGGCTACGGCGCCTATGACGACGTTTACATGATCGCCGACGCGATCCACCGGGCCGGCGGCACCGACCCGGACAAGATGGTCACCGCACTGGAGGCGACGGACTGGGTCGGCACCGTGGGCCGCGTGCAGTTCTACGGCAAGGGCGACGAGTTCACCCATGCCATCAAGTACGGCAAGGACTACGTGAGCGGCTTGGTCGTGCAATGGCAGGACGGCAAGCAGGTCGCGGTCTGGCCGTCATCCGTGGCGACGGGCGGGCTGCGGTTCCCGAGCTTCGTCAAGGTGACGAACTAAGGCCGGCCTGACCAGGGGTGCTCGGCCTTCAGATCCTCATAGACGGTTTCGCGATCAGTGCGCTGTACGGGTTGGGGGCGGTCGGCTTCACCTTGATGTTTGGGGTGTCGGGCGTGCTGAACCTGTCGCATGGCGGCATCATGCTGGTGGCCGCCGTGGTAGCCTGGCTGGTGGCGGACAGCCTCGGCGCCTATGGCGGCGCACTGGCCGGGCTGCTGGCCGGCGTCGCCATAGCCTTCGCCACCTACTTCTTCGTGGTGCGGCCGATCCAGCGGTCCCCGGCGATCCCCCCGGAGGAGAAGGAGATCTTCGTCCTCACCGGCACGCTGCTGTGGGGGATCATGATCCAGGAGGCGGTCGCCTACTTCACCACCACCAGCCCACATACCGTGCGCCCCTTGATTGCGGGGGTCACGCTGATCGGCGGAGTGCGGACGCCGACCAATGAAATCCTCACCGCCGTGCTATGCTGGGCGGCCATCGGCCTGCTGTGGCTGCTGGTCAACCGCACCCGGGCGGGCAAGGCGCTGCTGGCGGCGTCCATCAACCCGCGCGGGCTGACGCTGCTGGGATACGAATTGCAGCGCATCTACCTGCTGGTCTGGGCGATCTACGGCGTGCTGGCGGGCATTGCCGGAGTGCTGCTGGGCGCGTTCCTGGGCGTGTCGTCGGACAATGCGGGGACGCTTACCGCCTCGGCGTTCTCCATCGTCGTGCTGGGCGGCCTGGGGAGCGTCGCCGGGTCGCTCGTGGCTGCCTACTGCGTGGGATACCTGGAGACTCTCACGGCCTACCTGATCTCCCCCTCCCTCCGCACCATCCCGGCCCTGCTGCTGTTGGTGATCGTGGTTTATCTGCGGCCGCAGGGCCTGTTGGGGCGGCGCTGATGCGGAACGCGTTGCGGTCGCCGATCGTTTGGGTCGGCTTGATCGGGCTGCTGGTCGCGGCGGTGCTGCCGCTGGGGGTGTCCAGCTACATCTTGGGCATCCTCACCGTCGGCTACTACTTCGGCGTGTTCGCGATGTCGTGGGACCTGCTGTTCGGCTTTGCCGGCGAGGTCAACTTCGGTCCGACCTTCCTGGTGGGGCTGGGTGCCTACGGCGCCGGCATCCTGAACAGCGAGACCGGGCTGCCCATCCCGGTCTGCGTCCTGTTCGGCACCGCGCTGGCCGTCGCCGGCGGGCTGCTGCTGGCGGTGCCGGCGCTGCGACTCAGCGGCCCCTACTTCGGCCTGACGACGCTCGTCGCGGTGCTGCTGCTGCAGCAGATGGTGACGGTGTTCGCCAAGCAGACCGGGGGCGAGATCGGCCTGACCATCCCCGACGTGCTCTCCATTGACGAGACCACCAACTACTACATCGCCCTCGCCGTCATGGCGGTCAGCGGCGCGGTGCTGTTCGGGCTGTCGCGCTCTGCCGCCGGGCTGATCCTGCAAGCCTGCGGCCAGGACCCCGTGGAGGCGCAGGCGCTGGGCTTCAACGTCGCCAAGCACAAGCTGGCGGCGTTCTGCGTCAGCGCCTTCTTCAGCGGGCTGGCCGGGGCGATGCTGGTCTTCTACTTCGGTACGGCGTCGCCGGGCACGGTCATAGACATTGCGGTCGGCGTGCAGGTCATCATCGCCGCAGTGCTGGGCGGGCGGCGCACCATCCTGGGGGCCGCAGTGGGTGCGGTCGTGCTGATCCTGGCGGGGGAGGTGCTGCGTCCCCTGGGCCAGCTCAGCACCTTCGTGGTCTCGGCGGTGGCGCTGCTGACCATCCTGTTCGTGCCGTCGGGGCTGCTGGGCGTGCTGATGCGGAACCGCCAATGACACCTGGAACAATGAGGCCCGGGGCATGACCGGCCTGCTCGAAGTCCAGGGCCTCGTGAAGCGCTTCGGCGGCTTGGTTGCGGTCGGCGGCATGTCGTTCAGCGTGGCGCCCGGCGAAATCCTCGGCCTGATCGGCCCCAACGGCTCCGGCAAGTCCACGGTGATGAAGCTCATTATGGGCATCGAGCGCCCGAATGCCGGCACCGTCCACATTGACGGCACCGACGTCGCCGGCTGGTCCAGCCACCGCGTGGCCCGGCAGGGCGTCGGCCTGGTGTTCCAGCACTCCCGCCCGCTGCACCGGCAAACCGTGCTGGAAAACATAAAGCTCGCCCTGCTGCCGGACTCGCTGGTCCGCCTGTTCGCCGACCCCGGCGTGGACCGCCGCGCCCGCGCCATCGCCGAGCGCGTCGGCCTTGGCGCCGTGCTGGACCGCCGCCCGTCCACGCTGCCGTTCGCCGACCTGCGCCGGCTGGAGCTGGCCAAGGCCATCGGGCGGGACCCCAAGGTGGTCCTGGTGGACGAGCCATTCGCCGGGCTGACCAGCGGCGAGGTCGGCGCCTTCTCCGACCTGATCGCCAGCTTCCGCGCCGAGGGCAAGGCGGTGCTCCTGGTAGACCACAACGTGAAGGGCGTGGCGGCGCTGGTGGACCGGGTGCTGGCGATGTATCTGGGCGAACGCATCGCCGAGGGATCGGCCGAGCAGGTAATGCAGGACCCCCAGGTGCGCCGGGTTTACCTGGGCGGTGCCATCGAGACCTCCGCCCGCCAGGCGTCCACCACCAAGTCTGGGCCGCCGTTGCTGGAAGCGTCCGGCGTCAACGTCCTGTATGGCAAGGCGCAGGCGCTGCAGGACGTGTCCATCCATGTGCGCGAGGGCGAGTTCGTCTCCGTCGTCGGGCTGAACGGCGCGGGCAAGACCACCCTGTTCAACGCCATCTCCGGCCTGGTGCCCTACACGGGACGGGTTGCCTGGGCCGGGACGCCGCTGGCCGGGCAGAGTGCGGCGCAGATCGCCCGCGGCGGCATCGTGCAGTGCCCGGAAAGCCGCGAGCTGTTCGGCAGCATGAGCGTGCGGGAGAACCTGGACCTCGGCGGCTCCCGCCTGCCGCGGCCGGAGCGGGATAAGCTGCTGGACTGGCTGTTCGGCCTGTTCCCGATCCTGAAATCCCGCCAGGCGCAACGGGCGGCGACCCTGTCGGGCGGGGAGCAGCAAATGCTCGCCATCGCCCGCGCGCTGATGATGCAGCCCCGCCTGCTGATCCTGGACGAGCCAACCCTGGGCCTGGCGCCAGTGATCCTGGAGCAACTCAGCCGCGCCCTGGAAGTGCTGCGGACCACGACGCCGATCACCGTGCTGCTGGGCGAGCAGAACGTCACCTTTGCCTTGCCACATGCCGACCGGGTGTATGTGCTGGAACACGCAAGGATCGTGTGGGAAGGCGACCCGGTCCGCTTCGCACAGGAGGCCGGGGCAGCGTATCTATAAGGCTAGACGGCTGCAAACAAATGAAACCCGCTTCCTTCTCCCTCTCCCTCCGGGAGAGGGCCGGGGTGAGGGGGAGGGAAAGCACAACCTTCGCCGGGGCAGACCACATCGCGGGCAGGCCCGGCAGCACCGGATGCAACGCTGCCGCCGTCAGCGCCCCCGCCAACAACGACAAAGCCGCACACGCCGGTCACGCCGCCTGGCCGCGTCCCTGCAGCCCATAGGTGGAGAACGACGTCGCCACATCGGCGATCTCCGCATCCGACAGCACATGCGGCTGGCCGATCTGCAAGCTAAGGCAGTACTGGCGCGCAAGGGCCTCCAGCTCGACCGCAAGCCACATCGCCTTGGCCAAGTCAGCCCCAACCACGACCATGCCGTGGTTCGCCAGCAGGCAGGCATTGCGCCCGTCCAGCGCATCCAGTGTGTAGGCCGCCAACTCCGCCGTGCCATAGGTGGCATAAGGCGCACAGCGCACGTCGGCGCCGCCGAAGGCCGCGATCATGTAATGCACCGCCGGTATCGGCCGCCGCAGGATCGCCAGCGTCGTGCAATAAGTCGCATGCGTGTGCACCACCGCTCCCGCATCCGGCCGGCCCCGCAAGATGTCGAAGTGAAAGCGCCACTCGGTGCTCGGCTTCAAGGGGCCGGTCCAGGCGCCGCGCTCCCCGTCCAGCGGCATGGCGGCGATGTCTTCCGGCCGCATCTGCTCATAGGGGGTGGCGGACGGCGTAATCAGCATGTTACCGCCCAGCCGGACGCTGATATTGCCGGATGTCCCCTGGTTGATGCCCAGGGCGTCCATGCTGCGCGCGGCATGGACGATCTCATGGCGTAAGGCGGTCTCATCCATCCCAGTTCACCCTGTCGTTCGCGGCGGCCCTGCGTCATGCCCCCATCGCCGGCTCCCCGGCAAGGTGGCACGCAACCGGCCAAGTCGGCCCATCCACCCCCTTCCGCGGGACCAACGGCGGCACCAGCGAGGTGCAGCGCGGCTCCGCCATGGGGCAGCGAGGATGGAACGGGCAGCCCGGCGGCGGCGCCATCGCGCTCGGCAGCTCGCCCCGGACCGCCGCGCCGCGCCGCCGCGCCCCCGCATCCACCTGCGGAACCGCCGCGATCAGCCCGGCGGTGTAGGGATGCAGCGGCGCGCGGAATAGCGCCTCCGTCGGCCCGGTTTCCACGACTCGGCCCAGATACATCACCGCCACCCGGTGCGCGACATGCCGCACCAGCCGCAGGTCGTGGGTGATGAACAGCAGCGCCAAACCCAGCCGCCCCTGCAATTCCAGCAGCAGGTTCACAATCTGCGCCTGCACCGAAACGTCCAGCGCCGAAACCGGCTCGTCGGCGATGATGGCCGCCGGCTCCACCGCCAGCGCCCGGGCGATGCCGATCCGTTGCCGCTGCCCGCCGGAGAACTCGTGCGGGTAGCGCCCGGCGGCGTCCCCCGGCAGGTGCACCAGGTCCAGCAGCGCCTGCACCCGGCCCGGTATCGCCGGGCGCTCCACGATGCGATGTACCCGCAGCGCCTCGGACAGCGCATCGCCCACCGTCATGCGCGGGTTCAGCGACCCCTGCGGGTCCTGGAACACCATCTGCACCCGGCGGTTATAGGCCCGGCGCGCCAGGCCGGACAGCGCAAGCACGTCCTGCCCGTCCAGCCGGATCGCGCCGGCATCCGGCTCATACAGCCGCACCAGGCAGCGCGCCAGGGTGGACTTGCCGCAGCCGGACTCGCCGACGATGCCCAGGGTCTCGCCGCGGCCCACCTGCAGGCTGACGCCATCCACCGCCTGCAGCACCGGCGCCGGCCGTCCGCGCAGCCGGTCGAGCAAGGAACGCCGCACCGGGAAGCGCTTGGATAGCCCGCTCGCCTC
>DASWOJ010000028.1:0-13458 GCA_036398775.1 Acetobacteraceae bacterium | reverse complement strand
TGCTGGGCGGCCCGCAGGTCCTGCTGATGGACGAGCCGTTCGGCGCCCTGGACGAGATCACGCGCGACCGGCTGAACGAGGAGCTGCTCCGCATCTGGCGGGAAACCGGCACCACCGTCCTGTTCGTCACCCATTCCATCCACGAGGCTGCTTTCCTCGGTCAGCAGGTGCTGGTCCTGGCGGCACGCCCGGGCCGGGTGCGGGAGCTTGTGCCGGTGGACCTGCCGGAACCGCGCCGGCTGGCGGTGCGCGACACGCCGGGCTTCTCCGCCATCGCCGCGCACCTGCGCGCGACGCTGGAAACCTGCTGATGGCGCCCGATGCCGGGCTGGACGGGCATGCGCTCCCGCCCGTGCGCGCCGGGCACGGGCGGGAGGGCGCCCGTGCGGCATGGCTGGCCCAGCAGCGCCGCGCCAACTGGCAGCGCCGCCTGCTGCCGCTGGCCGGCGGCGCCTCGCTGCTCTTGCTGTGGTGGGCGCTGATTGCGGCGTTCGACGTCAGGCCGTTCATCGCCCCGGCCCCGCAGGTCGTCGCCATGACGCTGTTCGCCAAGGCGGACATCCTTTGGGCCAACCTGGTGCCCACCGCCCTTGAGGCGTTGTCCGGTTTCGCCATCGGCAACCTCGCCGCCATCGCCGTGGCCACCCTGTTCGTGCACCGCAAGGGGCTTGAGCAGGCGTTCTTCCCGGTCATCGTGCTGCTGAACTCGGTGCCCGTGGTGGCCAAGGCGCCCATCCTGCTGCTGCTGCTGGGCAACGGCATGGCGCCGAAGATCGCCATCGCCGCGGTGATCTGCTTCTTCCCGACTCTGGTGAACATGGTCCGCGGGCTGGAGGCGGTCAGCCCGCAGGCGATGGAGCTGATGCACATGCTGTCGGCCAGCCGGTGGGAGGTCTTCACCCGGCTGCGCGTGCCGGTCTCCATTCCCTACCTGTTCTCGGCGCTCAAGATCGCCGCCTCCACCGCCGTGGTCGGCGCCATCGTCGGCGAGTGGGTCGGCTCGCAGGAGGGCATCGGCGCGCTGATCATCCAGGCCACCTACAACTTCGACAGCGCGCTGCTGTATGCGACCGTGATCACCGGCTCGACCTTGTCGGTGCTGTTCTTCCTCGCCATCCGCGCCGCCGAGCGCCTGTGCGTCCGCTGGGCGCCCGCCGTCCCGCGCTGACTGCCGTATTCCAGGAGAGGCCCATGCCCACCGACACCTATTCCGAACCCGCGCGCACCCTTCACGTCGCCGCCAAGGCCGACGTGGTGGTGGTCGGCGGCGGACCCGCCGGCTTCAGCGCCGCCGTCGCCGCCGCGCGCCAGGGCGCGTCCGTTTGCCTGGTGGAGCGCTACCCGTACCTCGGCGGCCTTGCGTCCGGCGGCATGGTGCTGGTCCTGGACGATATGTGCGCCGGGCCGGAGATCACCGTGCGCGGCCTGTGCGCCGAGCTGGTGGAACGGATGCGCGGCCGTGGCCTGGCCATCTACCCGCCGGAGCACGAGCGCGGCCACGACCCGGCGATGTATCGCAAGTGGTCCCGCTGGGGCCTGTTCGACTTCAACACCCACACCCAGCCGCACCCGATCTGCTACGCCGTCGCCTTCGATCCGGACGGCTGGAAGCGTGCCTCCGACGACATGGTGGCCGAGGCCGGGGTTGACCTCCGCCTGCACTCCCAGTTCGCCGGCGCCATCGTCCGGGACGGGCGCATCCGCGGGATCATCGCCGAAAGCAAGGAAGGCCGCGAGGCAATCCTGGGCGACGTGGTGATTGACACCACCGGCGACCTGGACGTGGCCGCGTCGGCCGGCGCGGCGTTCAGCCGGGATTCCTACATGGTCACCACCGTGTTCCGCCTGGGCGGCGTGGACACCGACGAGGCCGAGCGCTTCCAATTCGAGGAGCCGGAACGCTACCGCGACCTGGACCTTGCCGCGCGCCGCGTGATCGGCGGCTCCTGGAACTACTGGTGGCTCAAGACCCCGCTGCCCGGCATCGTCTGGTGCAACTGCCCGCACATGACCGGGCTGGACGGCTTGACTGTCCGGGACCTGACCCGCGCCGAGTTCGAGGGCCGGCGGCGGATCCATGCCATGGTGGAGCACGTGCGCGCCAACCTGCCGGGCTTCCGCAACTGCTACGTGGTGGACGTGGCGCCGCAGACCGGCGTGCGCCAGACACGGATGCTGGAGGGCGAATACGTTGTCACCAAGGACGATATCACCGGTTGGGTGCGCTTCCCGGACAGCGTCGCCCGAGGCCGCGACTACTTCACTCCTTACCGCGCCCTGCTGCCGCGCGAGGTGGACCAGCTTCTGGTGGCAGGCCGCCACTACTCGGCCACGCCCGCCGCGCAGAAAATCTCGCGCGAAATCCCCCCCTGCATGGCGATGGGCGAGGCCGCTGGCATCGCCGCCGCGATGGCGCTCGGCGCCGGGACCACGGTGCGCGAGGTTGACGTAGCGGGGCTGCAGCGCCGCCTGCGCGCGGCTGGCGCGGACCCGGGGAGCATGGACGCGCTGACGGAGCAAGCCGCATGAACATGATCGCCAACGCCACAGCAGCCGATACCGTCCAGCCCTTGACCGGCATCAGGGTCGTTGACTTCACCCAGGTGATGATGGGTCCGTGCTGCACCCAGATGCTGGGCGATTACGGCGCCGACGTCATCAAGATCGAGCGGATCGGCGCCGGGGACCTGTCCCGCTGGTCCATCGGCGACGACCCGGCCGGGCAGCAGAACCCGGTGTTCTCCTCACTCAACCGCAACAAGCGGTCAGTCGCGCTCGACCTAAAATCGCCGGACGGCATGGCGGTCGTGCATCGGCTGCTGGCGGAGGCCGACGTGGTGGCCAGCAACTTCCGCGCGGGCGTCATGGACCGCATGGGGCTGGGATGGGAGGCGCTGCACGCCCGCTACCCGCGCCTGGTCTATGCGGAGGGCAGCGGCTACGGCTCGGAAGGCCCCTATGCCCACAAGGGCGGGCAGGACATCCTGGCCCAGGCGCTTAGCGGCGTGATGGCGCGCAAGTGCGACCCTTCCGACCCGCTCACCATCTACCCGACCTCGCTGGCCGACTATTCCGCCGGCATGCACATGGTGCAGGGCATCCTGCTGGCGCTGCTGCACCGCGGCCGGACCGGGCTGGGCCAGAAGGTGTCCGTGTCCCTGTATGATTCCATGCTGGCCATGCAGATGCAGGAAGCGTCCATGGCGATGATGCGGGGCGTTGACTTCTCCTGGGGCGCACTGCCGCACAACGGCGCCTTCGCCACCGCTGACGGCGCGCTGGTCGTGGTCGGCGCGTTCAAGGACAATCCGCTGCGCGAGATCTCGCTGGCCATCGGTTTGCCGGACCTGTCGGCCGACCCGCGCTTCTGCACCTTCGTCTTGGCGATGCAGAACCGCACGGTGCTGCATGACGTGCTGCGCGGCCACTTCCTCACCAGCGCCACCGCGCACTGGATCGCGGCGCTGGAGGCGCGCGACGTGCTGTGCGCCCCCGTCCGTCGCCTGGCCGAGGCGCTGGACGACCCGCAAACCGCCATCAACGGCATGCTGATACGCGAGGATCAGCCGGGAGGAGAGGAGCTTGGCGCGGTCGGCTCGCCCGTGCACCTGTCTGGGGGAGGATTCGCCCTGCGCCACATGCCGCCGCGCGTGGGCGCGCACGGCGCCGACGTCCTGGCCGAGCATGGCTACAAGCCGCAGGAGATCGGGGCGCTGCGGGCCGGAGGCGTGCTGGCGTGACGATAAGCCTCCGCGTTGCGGACCACGTCGCCCGGGTGACGATCAGCCGGCCGGAGGTGCTGAACGCGCTCGACGCCGCGTCGTCCGATGAACTGGAAGCGGTGTGGCAGCGCATCGAGGGAAACCGGGACGTGCGCGCGGTGGTGCTGACCGGCGCGGGCGACCGGGCGTTCTGCGTCGGCGCCGACATGAAGGGGACAGGGGACGCCACCGGCCTCGATTACTGGGCGGCGTCCCGCCCTGGCGGGTTCGGTGGACTCGCGCTGCGCACGACGCTCGACGTGCCGATCATAGCGAGGGTCAACGGCCATGCGCTGGGCGGAGGGCTGGAGATGATGCTCGGCGCCGATATCGCCGTTGCTGCCGACCATGCCACCTTCGGCCTGCCCGAGCCGCGTGTGGGCCGGCTGCCGCTGGACGGCGGGATGGTGCTGCTGCAGCGCCAGGTCGGCTTCCGCCCGGCAATGGGAATGATGCTGACCGGCCGCCGCGTGGCTGCGGCCGAGGCGCTGGCGATGGGCCTGGTCAACGAGGTCGTGCCCGCGGACACGCTGGATGCGGCGGTGGACCGCTGGCTGGGTGAGCTGCTGGCCTGCGCGCCGCTGTCGCTGCGCGCCATCAAGCAGACGGTTCGCCGCACGCCGCAAATGGCTGCGGCCGAGGCCCAGGCGATGCGCCTGCCCGCGGTGGTGGAATGCCTACGCTCCGAAGATGGCGTGGAAGGGGTGCGCGCTTTCCGCGAGAAGCGCGCCCCGCGTTGGATGGGCCGCTGATGCCGGCACCCGGCGCCGACGTGGATGAAACCGGGTCGCCACCGCCCCGATGCACGCCATAGCCCTCCACTACCTGCAAGAAGTTGCCCATCACGGCTCCATACGCAAGGCGGCGCAGGCGTTGAACGTCGCCTCCTCCGCCGTAAACCGGCAGGTCCTGAAGCTAGAGCAGGAGCTGGGCAACAAGCTGTTCGACCGGATGACCGGGGGCGTGCGTCTGACCCCAGCGGGCGAGATCCTGCTGCGCCACGTCCGAGACACCCTGCAATCCTATGACCGCGCCGTCGCCGGCATTGACGGGCTGCGCGGCCTGCGGAGCGGCCATGTCCGCATCGCCACGCTTGACAGCCTCATGCTCCATGTCCTGCCCGACGTGCTGGGCGGGTTCGCCACCCGCTATCCCGCCGTCACCTTGTCGGTGGCGGCGGAGGCGCCGGCCGAGGTGCTGCGCCAGGTGCAGGCGGGGGAGGCGGACATCGGCCTGACCTTCGCGGCGGCCACCGGCACGGCGTTGTCCGAGGTCGCCAGCATCGCAGCGCCGGTCGGCGCCGTGATGTCCGCCCAGCATCCGCTCGCCGGTCGGGCCCTGCTCGGCTTCGACGAGCTGCTGCCCTACCCGGCGGTCGTGCAGCAGAGCACCTTGCCGACGTCCGTGTCGGCCGGCACCGGTTATGCGGAGTTCCGCGAGCGCATCAAGCCGCGCTTCGTGTCCAACGACATAGACTTCATCAAGCGGATGCTGCTCAGAGGCCTGGGCATCGGCTTCTACACGCAGCTTGCCTTTCGCGAAGAGATCGGGACGGGCGTGCTCGTTTGGGTGCCGCTGGACTCGCCCGGCCTCGCCGGTCTGCGCGTGGGCCTGTTCGTGCCCACGCGCCGTACGCTCACCCCTGCCTGCCATGCCCTGGTCAGCGCCATCGCCCAGAGCCTGAACGACGGGCACGCGTTGCAAGCGGCGCCGGCCGCCGCGGCAACACGGGCGGCACCGTGACCCCGCCACTCGCCATTGACGCGCACATCCTGGACGGGACCGGGTTCCGCCCCGGCACCGTGCTGGTGGCCGGCGGGCGCATCGCCGGACTGGGCTGGACCGAGCCGGACCGGGCAGCCTTGCGCGCCCGCGCCGGCGACCGCTTGGATGCTGGGGGCTGCTGGCTGATTCCCGGCCTGGTGGACGCCCACGCCCACGCGTATGCCGCCATGCTGCGCGGCACGGAAAGCAGCCTGCCGCTGGAACTGTGGGCGCTTTACACGACGCTTTATGGCCGTGCACTCGACGCAGCCGCCCTGCGCGCCGCCATCCTGGTCGGCGCCGCCGAGCGGCTGCGTTGCGGCATTACTGCGATGGTTGACCACACCCCGCAGGTGGCGCTGGCCGAGGCCGCGCTTGCCGCCCATGAGGAGAGCGGACTGCGCGTCGGCTATGCGCCGTTCCTGCACGATATTACCGATTACGAGCTGATGGGACTTCCCCTGCCCCCCGCACTCGCCAGCATGGAGCACATGGCGCCGTTCGATGCGGCGGCCTACGAAGCCCGCTTTGCCGCCATCGTGCAGCAGGCGCGGGCCGGGTCCGGCCGGGTGCTCCCGCTGCTGGGTCCCAACGCGCCTCAGCGCTGCTCGCCCCTCGCCTGGGACGTTTGGCGCCGCCTGCGCGACCGCCACGACGTGCCCGTGCACACGCATTTGCTGGAGACCCAGGCCCAGCGACTCGCCGGGATGCGTTGGCCCGGCGGCACCGTGGCGGAGATGGGGCGGCAGGGCCTGCTCGACGGGCGCCTGTCCGTGGCGCACGGCATCTGGCTGGACGAGGCGGACAGCGCCATCCTCGGCCGCCACGGCGTCACGATCAGCCACAACCCTGCCAGCAACCTCATGCTCGGCAGCGGCACGATGCCCTACGCCGCCCACCGCCGCCATGGCGTGCGCCTGGCGCTTGGCACCGACAGCGCCAACACCGGCGGGCGGCATGACCACTTCGAGGCGATGCGCCTGGCCTTCATGCTCCACCGCGGCCCTGGCGCCGACCTTGCTGATTGGCCGACGTCTGCGGACATCCTGGCGATGGCGACCGTGAACGGTGCCCACGTGCTCGGCCTTGGCAGCGAGGCCGGACGCATCGCGGAGGGCTGCCTTGCCGACCTCGTGCTCGTGCGCCGGGATGACGCGGCGACGCTGCTGCTTGCGGATACGCTCGACGGCTTCGTGCTGCACGCCAATACCAGCGCCATCGAGGCGGTGATGATCGGGGGTGCTTGGGCCTTGCGCTACGGTCGCATCCTCGTCTTTGACGAGGCGGCTGCGCTCGCAGCGGCGGAAGCATTGCGAGCCGGCATCCTTGCCCGTTCTGCATCCGGCTTGCCATCCGTGCACGCTGCCATCCCTATGCTCGCCCGAAGGCTGCGCAGCTACCTTGAAGGCCAATAATTACAAGATGCAGGCGCTTCAGCCACGTCGGCAGCAATGGTTGGCTGATGTGTCGTCACTGGTTCTGTTGCAAAATCAGAATTTGGATATGTTCGGTGGTGACGGTTGGTTGGGTCAAGCCGGAGGCTGCGGTCCTAACGCTTCCATAGCGGGATTTCATGCACACTCTCCCAAGGCATATGACGTAGGAACGTCAGGAATCCGCAGCCAGGGCGACGGTCGCCGGACTGCCCAGGAAGAACGGCCAAACCGGACCGAAGGATTGCTGCTGCGTCGCGTGCTGCAGCAAATAGGTCGGGCCTTGGTCGGCGCGTCGGCGGCATCTGAGGCTGCTGCGGCGGGACCAGCCCTAACGCCGCTGCCTTGGATGACCAAGCAGGGCGCTGCGGCGGACGACACGCCTTTGGCAGCCCCTCTCCGTTCAAACGCTTGGTCGTGCGCCGCGTGCGGAACAGGTTAACCTTCTTGGCCACCGCGTTCGCGCAGGCGCCGTTGCAGGACCTGGCTACCATCGTCACGCCGAACAGCCTGCACTATGTCCAAAGTCATGCCGGCACCCCCGCGATTGATCAGGTGAAGCCGTTGTCCATCTCCGGCAGTACGTTCTTAATCCTGGCGATCAGCCCGCGCTCCTCGGCGTCCGCTGCCAAGGGCAGGAAGTCGAAGTGGTAGGGGTCCTTCAGGATCTGAGGTGTTCCCGTTCATTCGGACAGGTTTGCGGCCGGGATAAGCTTGGCTCTGATTGTCGTCAGCCCGCCAGCTTCTCCGTTTCCGTTCCGTCCGTCCCCTTTATTCCTCCTGCCCCGTATGCCTCGTCCGGTCTGCGCCCGGCCAAGGTCGAGTGGCGTCGCCGGGCATTGTAGTAGCCAATCCATTACGCCAGGCCAGCCCGCAGCTCTGAGCCGGTCCCGACGCATGCAAGTAGCCGCACTCATACTTCAGGCTGCGCCACAGCCGCTCGATGAACACGTTGATGCTCCTATAGAGGTCAAGCAGCGATTTGCGTTGAGCGAACGGTCTTGGGCATTCGGCAGAGATGGCCGAAGACTTCGCGCACGACGAAGCGCTTGAGGCAACGGATGATCTCTGGCTTGCTCTTTCCTTCGGCGGTCCTGCGCCGGGCGTAGTCGGTGGTGGGTTGGTGGATACGCATGCGCGCATCTCCGGTGCATCGCCGGGCACGGCCGCATGGGCTGACAGAAGCGCTCAGGCTACATAAAACGAGCTCTGGCCGAGGCAGCGATTGGGCGCTGGAAACAGGTGATCGGGGACAAGCTGCGCGCGCATATGGACGAGCGCCGTATGACCGGGGTGGACATGGCCGTTCACACCCTCAGCCGCATGTTGGAGCTGGGACGCCCGGACTGCGTCCGCACCGCCTGACCCCGAACGGGGCTGGGGCGGCTGCACCCAGGCGCCTGATTTGTGCGCCACGCAGACCTGGGCGGCTTCGTCGGCCCCGTCTTGATTGGCTGGATCAAGGTCGCCAACGGCGGCTTTGCGGGATCGCTCTATGTCCTGTCCGCGGCCGTGTCTGCCGTATGTGCGCTGGTGACGATGCCCCGCGTGAGACGGCCGCTATGGGAGGAGTCGCGGCGCGCACATAAACACGTACATAATGAAGCACAGGGTGGCGGGTAGCTGTACAACGGCATACCGGCCGGGGTTCCGCCGGATGCAACAAGAAGGCTGGGCGTCAGGCTCGGCAACGAAGGAGTAAGCGATGCCCAAAGGATCGGACCTGCTTGTGGCGGCCCTGGAGAACGAGGGCGTGGACCGCATTTTCGGCGTGCCCGGCGAGGAGAACCTCGACGTGGTGGAAAGCCTGCGCAACTCAGGCATCCAGCTCGTGCTGACCCGGCACGAGCAGGGCGCCGCCTTCATGGCCGCGACGCACGGCCGCCTGACCGGCCGGCCTGGCGTGTGCCTGACCACGCTTGGCCCGGGCGCGCTGAACCTGACCACCGGGGCAGCCTACGCCCTGCTCGGCGCCATGCCGATGGTGATGATCACCGGCCAGAAGGGCATCATGAGCAGCCGCCAGGCGCGCTTCCAGATCGTGGACGTGGTGGCCACCTTCAAGCCGCTCACCAAGCTGTCGCGCCAGATCGTCAGCGCCGGCAGCATTCCGACCCTGGTGCGCGACGCCTTCCGCATCGCCATGGAAGAGCGGCCCGGCCCCGTGCTGCTGGAGCTGCCGGAGGACGTGGCGGGCGAGCTGTGCGCGGACGTGCCGATGGTGCCGGTGCATCCCATCGAAATCCCCGTCGCCCACCGGGCGGCGCTCGACCGCGCGGCGGAGATGATCCTGGCCGCCGAACGCCCGCTGATCATGCTGGGCGCCGCGGCCTCGCGTCCGCGCAGCACCGCCGGGCTGGCCGGCTTCGTGCGGCGGCTGCAGGTGCCGTTCTTCACCACGCAGATGGGCAAGGGCACCGTGCCCGGCGGCGGCAACCTGTACATGGGCACCGCGGCCCTGTCAGAGCGCGACTACGTGCACGAGGCCGTGGACCGGGCCGACCTTATCGTCGCCATCGGCCACGACACCATCGAGAAGCCGCCCTTCATCATGGGGCCGGGCGGGCCGAAGGTGATCCACGTCAGCTACACCCCGGCCAACGTGGACCAGGTCTATTTCCCGCACGCCGAGGTGGTCGGCGACGTCGGCCCCAGCCTGGAGCTGCTGGCCGACCGCGTCGAGGGCAAGCTGCATTATGCCGGCGCGCTGCTGTCCTTGCGCGACGGCATCCTCGCCCGCATCGCCGACCGGGCGAAGGAGGACCGTTGGCCGCCAACGCCGCAACGCCTGGTGCACGACGTGCGCCAGGTGATCCCGGCCGACGGCATCGTGGCGCTGGACAACGGGATGTACAAGATCTGGTTCGCCCGCAACTACCGGACCTACGTCGCCAACACCCTGTTGCTGGACAACGCCCTGGCCACGATGGGCGCGGGCCTGCCGTCGGCGATGATGGCGGCGATGCTGCATCCGGACCGGCGCGTGCTGGCGGTGTGCGGCGACGGCGGGTTCATGATGAACAGCCAGGAGATGGAAACGGCCGTCCGCCTCCGGCTCAACCTGGTGGTGCTGATCCTGGACGACGGCGCGTACGGCATGATCCGCTGGAAGCAGGCGGTGGACAGCTTCCCCGATTACGGGCTGACCTTCGGCAACCCGGACTTCGTGCGCTACGCCGAAAGCTACGGCGCCAAGGGCACCCGGGTGACGAGCACCGCAGGGTTGATCCCGGCGCTGGAAGCGGCATTCCAGGGCGGGGGCGTGCATCTGGTCGCCGTGCCAATTGACTACACCGAGAATACCCGCGTGCTCGTGGACGAACTGCGCGCGCGCGTTCCAGCCAAGGCTGCTGAAGCCGAATTGACATTGGAGGTGCTGCCATGAGGATGCGAGCTGCGGTCCTGGACCGGATGGGTGCTGCACCCCCATACGCCGAAAGCAAGCCGCTGCGGATTGCGGAGGTGGAGTTGGACCCTCCCGGCCGGGGCGAGGTGCTGGTGCGGATCGCTGCCGCAGGGCTGTGCCACAGCGACCTGTCCGTCATCAACGGCGACCGGCCGCGCCCGATGCCGATGGCCCTGGGGCACGAGGCTGCGGGCGTCGTCGAAGCCTTGGGCGAGGACGTGGCGGACTTGCAGCCGGGCGACCACGTCGTGATGGTGTTCATGCCAAGCTGCGGCCACTGCGTCCCGTGTGCGGAGGGACGTCCAGCCTTGTGCGAGCCGGGCGCCGCCGCCAACGGGGCAGGCACCCTGCTGTCCGGTGGCCGGCGGCTGCATTGCGACGGCGCCGAGGTGAACCATCACCTCGGCTGCTCGGCCTTCGCCGAGTATGCCGTCGTATCCCGCCGCAGCTTGGTCAAGCTGCCGCCCGACCTGCCGCTGGACGAGGCCGCGCTATTTGGCTGCGCCGTGCTGACTGGGGTGGGCGCGGTGGTCAACACCGCGCGGCTGCAGCCCGGCCAAACTGCGGCGGTGATCGGGCTGGGCGGCGTCGGCCTGTCCTCCGTCCTGGGGGCGGTGGCGTCCGGCGCGGCACAGGTCGTGGCCATAGACCTGTCCGACGATAAGCTCGGCCTGGCGCGGCAATTGGGCGCCACGCACACCGTCAACGCCCGGGATGCCGATGCCGCGGAGCAGGTCCGGACGGCGACCGGCGGTGGGGTGGACTTTGCATTCGAGATGGCGGGCGCGGTGCGCGCGATGGAGCTGGCCTGCAAGATCACCCGGCGGGGCGGCACAACTGTCACCGCCGGGCTGCCGCCGCCCGGCGCCGCCCTCGCGCTGCCGTTGGTGCAGCTTGTGGCGGAGGAGCGGACGGTGAAGGGCAGCTACATCGGCACCTGCGTGCCGGCGCGCGATATCCCGCGCTACGTCGCCCTGTATCGCGCTGGCAAGCTGCCGGTGGACCGTCTGATGAGCGGCAAGCTCACCCTGGACAGAATCAACGAGGGCTTCGACCGGCTGCACGAGGGCAGGGCAGTGCGGCAGGTCATCGAGTTCCCGGCATGAGTGGCGCTGGGACAGCAGCCGCGCCCTGCAGCTTCGAGATGGGGGATTCGGCGGAGTTCTGGGCACAGGCGGGCAAGTCCGCCATGAGGACCCAGGCACAGGCCGGGCGGATGATGGCCGAGGCCAAGAAGGCGATGCCTGGCATTGGCGGTTACGCCCCGGCCGCAACGGCTTTCCTGACCAGGCACGATGGTGTCGGGCAGGCTGAGGACAGCCCAGCCGCATGAAGAACAAGATCGTCTCTGCGGCCGAGGCGGCGGCCGTGATCCGGACGGGCGACACCGTGTCCATCTCCGGTTTTGTCGGCATCGGCACGCCGGACGAGCTGCTGCTCGGGTTGGAGCGGCGCTTCCTGGACGGGGGGGAGCCGGCCGGCCTGACCCTGGTGTTCGCCGCCGCACCCGGAGACGGCGGGGAGCGCGGCCTCAACCGCCTGGCGCACCCGGGCCTGGTGAAACGCGCGGTGGGCGGGCACTGGGCGCTGGTGCCAAAGCTGGCGCAGCGTGCGGTGGATGGCGAGATCGAGGCCTACAACCTGCCGCTTGGCTGCATCGCCCAGCTTTACCGGGACATCGCGGCCAAGCGCCCCGGGCTGCTGTCCCGGGTGGGCTTGCGGACCTTCGTGGACCCCCGGCTGGAGGGCGGCAAGCTCAACGCCCGCACGACCGAGGATCTGGTATCGCTGATCGAGGTCGGCGGAACGGAGTACCTGCTGTATAAGGCGTTCCCGATCCACGTCGCCCTGCTGCGCGGCACCACGGCGGACACCGCCGGCAACATTACGATGGAACGGGAAGCACTGTCGCTCGACGTGCTGCCGGCGGCGATGGCGGCGAAGAACTCCGGCGGCCTGGTCATCGTGCAGGTGGAGCGGATCGCGCAGGAGGGGTCTCTCGATGCGCGCCGGGTGCAGGTGCCGGGCGTGCTGGTGGACTGCGTGGTGCTGGCGCAGCCGGAGAACCACTGGCAGACCTACGCCCAGCGGCACAACGGCGCCTTTTCCGGCCAGATACGCGTGCCGCTGGACCGCATGGCGCCGCTGCCGCTCGACGAACGCAAGGTGATCGCCCGGCGCGCGGCGATGGAGCTGCCGCCCGGCGGCGTCGTGAACCTCGGCATCGGCATGCCGGAAGGGGTGGCGGCGGTGGCGGCGGAGGAGCGCGTGCTGAGTTACCTGACGCTGACCGCCGAACCCGGCGTGATCGGCGGGATGCCGCAGGGCGGGCTGAACTTCGGCGTGTCGCTGAACCCAGACGCGGTGATCCAGCAGAACCAGCAGTTCGACTTCTACGACGGCGGCGGACTGGACATGGCCTGCCTCGGCATGGCCCAGGCGGACGGGCAGGGCAACGTCAACGTCAGCCGCTTCGGCAAGCGCCTGGCCGGCGCCGGGGGCTTCATCAACATCAGCCAGAACGCGCGCAAGCTGGTCTTCGCCGGCACGTTCACCGCCGGCGGCTTGCAGGTCGCCATCGAGGACGGGCGCCTGCGCATCGTGCGGGAGGGCCGCAGCCGCAAGTTCATCGAGGCTGTCGAGCAGGTGACGTTCAGCGGTGGCCTGGCGGGCGAAACCGGGCAGCCCGTGTTCTATGTCACCGAGCGCTGCGTGCTGCGGCGCACCGCAGAAGGCATGGAGCTGACTGAGGTCGCGCCCGGCATGGACATCGGACGCGACATCCTGGCCCACATGGACTTCCGCCCGATCGTGCGCGACCCCCGGCCGATGAACCCGCGGCTGTTCCAGCCGGAACCGATGGGCCTGGAACGGTGGCTGCTGGGCCTGGGCCTTGCCGACCGCATCAGCTACGACGCCGAGCGCAACACCCTGTTCATCAACTACGAGGGCTTCCACGTCCGCGCGCTTGACGACGTGGAGATGGTGCGGCGCGAGGTCGAGGCGCGATGCCGCGCCATCGGGCGCCGGGTTGCGCTAGTGGTGAACTATGACGGGTTCACCTTGGACCAGGCGGTGTCGGACGCCTGGTTCT
>DASWOJ010000027.1:0-6733 GCA_036398775.1 Acetobacteraceae bacterium | reverse complement strand
GGGTAGTCGGTGTCGAACAGCAGCTTCTTCACGTTCTGCAGGGTCGGGCTGTGTATCCAGAGCGGGTTGAACTCCTTGTAGTTGTATAGCTCGTTGTTCGGCTTGAACGTGGTGATCACCATCCAATAGAACGGGAACAGCAGCACGATGATGAACAGCACGAGCGGGACATAGACCGTCACCACTCGGCGCGGCACGCTGTCCCAGGACAGCGCGCCCTGGCGCTCAATCGGCGGCTTGATGGGGGCGACGACATCGCTCATGGCTGCTCCTGCCTCTGCCCCCTCTCCCTGCGGGAGAGGGTTGGGGTGAGGGGGTCTTTGCTGCGGAGCGGGAAACAGTCGGTGCCACCGGACCACGACCCTTCGCAGGCCAGGGTGGTGCTTGTCCACTCCCTCACCCCGGCCCTCTCCCGGAGGGGGAGGGAGCAGCAGGCAGGCACCTGCATCACCTTAATCATCGCTGCCTCCCTGCTGCCACTTGCGCCGGGACAGGCCGAAGTAGCTGAACAGGGTCGCCGCCACCAGGAACGGGATCATGGCGACGGCGATCGCCGCCCCCTCCCCCAACTGTCCCCCGGGGATGCCGCGCTGGAAGGCCAGCGTCGCCATCAGGTGCGTCGAGTTCACCGGCCCGCCGCGGGTGACGGCATACACAAGCTGGAAGTCGGTGAAGGTGAACAGCACGCTGAACGTCAGCACGACCGACAGCACCGGCATCAGCATCGGCAAGGTGACGTTCACGAAGCGCTGCCACGGCGTCGCCCCGTCCAGCATCGCCGCCTCGTACAGCGACGGCGAGATCGTCTGCAGCCCGGCCAGCAGGCTGATGGCCACGAACGGGATGCCGCGCCAGATGTTGGCTGCAATCAGGCTGAGCCGTGCGTGCCAGGGCGTGCCCAGGAAATCTATGTTGGTGTCGATCAGCCCGGCGGCCTTGAGCACATAGGAGATGATCGAGAACTGCGGGTCGTAAATCCACCAGAACGCGATGGCCGACAGCACGGTGGGCACGATCCACGGCACCAGCACGATCGCGCGTATCAACGACTTGAACGGAATGTTGTTGTTCAGCAGCAGCGCCAGCCACAACCCCAGCCCGAACTTCCCGACCGTCGCGACGCCGGTGTAGAACAGGGTGTTGGTGACCGACAGCCAGAAGATGCGGTCGTCCCACAGGCTTTGAAAGTTCTCCAGCCCCACCCACACGCCGGCGCGCCCGATGCGCGTATCGGTGAAGGCGAGCCAGATGCCGAGGCCCAGCGGGTAGGTCAGGAACACCAGCAGCAGCCCCAGTGCCGGGAACAGGCACAGCGCCGCCAGGAACAGGCGGTTGTCGAACAGCCGGATCAGCCAGGTGTTGCGCGGCGGCGACCAGCGCCACGGATGGGCTACTGCCGCTGCGGGCGTGACCAGGCGGTCCGCCACTTGCTCGCTCATCACCGGCCCTCCCTGGCTGCTGCTGGAGGGAGTATGCCGGGTTCCGGGCGCGGCAGCCAGGACGGATGCGTACCCTCGACGGTTAGCCGGAAGGCGGACCGCAACAGCGGTCGGCCGAGACAGGCTTCAAACTCCGACCGCGTCTTTCACCCGCGTCTGCGACAATGGCAGGTCGCGCAGGCGGACTCCCGCGGCATCATGCACGGCGTTGGCGATTGCGGCGGCCATCGGTCCCTGCCCGGCCTCGCCCGTGCCCAGGAACGGCATCCCGGGCCGGTCCGCGATGTGCACCTCGATGCTTTCCGGCACAGCCGGGAAGCGCAGGATCGGGTAGCCGCTCCAATCCCGGCTGGTGATGCGGCGCCGGTCGAACCGGACCTGCTCATACAGGGTCCAGCTTGCCGACTGGATCATGGCGCCCTCGATCTGGTTGCGTATCCCGTCGGGGTTGATCGGCTGCCCGCTGTCCACCGCCGCCACGGCGCGGCCGATGCGGATGCGCCCGGTCTCGTGCTCTACCCGCAGGTCCAACGCGATCGCGCAGTAGGCGCCGAGGTTCTTGTAGCGGGCGAAGGCGAAGCCCCGGCCGGCGCCGGCCGTGCGCTGCGCCGCGGGCTGCCAGCCGAACCGGTCTGCCGCCGTCTGGATGACGGCGCGGGCGCGCTCGTCCTTCATGTGGCGCAGGCGAAACTCCACCGGGTCGGCGCCAGCCTCCAGCGCCAGCTCGTCCATGAAGCTTTCGATGGCGAAGATGTTCAGGTAGGCGCCCAGGGACCGCATGGCCGACACCCGCAGCGGCATCTCCGGCAGGAAGTGCGACACGACGTGCGCGTTCGGGAAGGCATACAGCGGGTTGCTGTTCCGCTCGCCGCCGCCCTCCGGCATCGGGATGGGCGCGGGCGGCGGCACCGGCAGCGGGTCGGGCAGCGCGGCGTTCTGGATGAACAGGCCGCCCTTGTTGGGCCGGCGGTTGTGGGTGTTGCTCCACACGCCGTAATCCCAGTCAACGATGCGGCCCTCGGCGTCCAGCGCCGCCGCCGCCTCGGCGACCATGGCGGGGCCGAACGGCTCGCTGGTGTTCTCCTGCTCGCGCATCCACTGCACGCGGACCGGGCGGCCCGGCACGGCGCGGGCAATCAGCGCCGCGTCCGCCGCGACGTCATCGGCGCCGTTGTGGCCGTAGCAGCCGGACCCCTCGACATGGATGCAGCGCACCTGCTCCCGCGGCAGGCGCAGCAGCTCGGCCAGGGCGTCGCGCTGGGGATAGACGCCCTGCGTGTGGGTCCAGACCGTCACGCCCTCGCCGTCGGCCTGGGCGAGCGCGCAGGACGGGCCGATGGAGCCGTGCATCCCATAGGGCTTGGTGTAGCTGGCCCGCAGCCGCCGCACCGGCGCCCCGGCTGTGCCGGTCCAGTGCAGCACCTCGATGTCGCGGCCCGGCAGGCCGCGGATCGTCGCGGCAATGCCATCCTGGTCGGGCAAGGTGGCCGTTTCGTCCCATTGCGCGGCGGCGGACAGCACGCGCCAGGCTTGCACGGCCTGCCATTCGCGTTCCGCGGCCACGGCGAGGTAGCTGCCCCGCCGCACGACAGCCACCACGCCGGGCATGCGCTCGACCGGTCCGGCGTCGAGCGCGCGGAGCACTGCCCCCGGGCTGGGCTGGCGCACGGCGCGGGCGTGCAGCATCCCCGGCAGGCGCATGTCCTGGATGTAGGCGGCGGCGCCCGTGACCTTGGCCGGGATATCCACACGCGGCAGCGGCGTGCCGATCACCCGGTAGGCCGCCGGGTCCTTGAGGCGCCCGTCCGGCCGGGCCGGCACGTGCAGCGACAGGCCGGCGGCAAGGTCGCCGTATGACGCCGAGCGCCCGTCCGGCGCATGGACCGCGCCGTCCCCGGTCTGCAGGCTCTCCGCCGCCAGGCCGAACTGGCCGGCGGCGGCGCCCACCAGCAGCTCGCGCACCTGGGCGGCGGCGTTCATGATCGCCGTCCCGCTGTCCTGCATGGAGTGGCTGCCGGCGGTGAAACCCTCGTTCGGCGTGCGGGCGGTGTCCGCGGTGACCAGGCGCAGGCGGTCCGGTGCAACGTCGAGCTGCTCGGCGGCGACCTGGAGCAGCGCGGTCTTCAAGCCCTGGCCCAGCTCCGCCTTGCCAGTGAACACCTCAATGCCGCCATCCCCGGCGACCCTGATCCAGGCGTCGAGTTGCGGGGTCTCCTTCAGGCTGCCCGGCAGCGGCGCCGGGGTGGCCGCGGGAGGCGACCCGCCTTGCTCGTCGGCACGGGCGCCGTGGGCCAGGGTGAACGACACCACCAGGGCGCCCCCGGCGCCAAGCAGGCCGCGCCGGGACAGGTCGCCAGGTGGCAGGTCGGACATGCCGGCGCTCATCGGCTTGCGTGCCCCATCGCCGCGGCGGCCCGGTGCACCGCGCGAAGGATGCGGGCGTGGGTGCCGCAGCGGCACAGGTTGGGCGACATGTGCTCGCGTATCTCGGCATCGCTCGGTGCCGGGTTGGCGTCCAGCAGGGCGTGGGCGCGCACCACCATACCGGCGATGCAGTAGCCGCACTGGGCCGCCTGCTCCTCGATGAAGGCCCGCTGCACCGGGCCGGGAGCCTCCGCGGTGCCCAGGCCCTCGACCGTGCGTATCTGCCGGCCCGGCAGCGCCGCGACCGGCAGCAGGCAGGAGAACACGGCCTTCCCATCCAGCAGGACGGTGCAGGCGCCGCACTGGCCCAGGCCGCAGCCGAACTTGGCTCCGTTCAGGCCGAGGTCGTCGCGCAGCACGTAAAGCAGCGGCGTGCCCGGGTCGGCGTCCACGACGCGGGATGCTCCGTTGACCGTAAGGGTGATCATTGCTTCGTCTCCTCAGCCCGTGCCGCGGCGACTTCGGCCTCGACGCCGGGCCAGGGTGGGTTGCTGCTGTAACGGGCGCGGACGTGGCGCACCAGCTCGGCCACCTGCCCGTCCGACAAGGCCGTGCCAAAGCCGGGCATGAACGGCGATGGCGCGTCCTCCCGCTGCGGCAGGCCGTTCAGGATGACGCGGATGGCGTTGCGCGGGCTGCCGGCGTTGACGGTCGAGCTGAGCGCGAGCGAGGGCGCGCCGCCGCGCGTCATCGGCGCGTTCGCCGCGTGGCAGGCGGCGCAGGCGCCCTCGAACAGGGTATTGGCAGCAGCGTCCTGGCGCGGTTCCGCCTCGGGCGGCGTCTGCGGCATCAGCGAGGCGACGTAAACGGCGATGGCGCGCACGTCTGCCGCGGGGACATGCGACAGCTCGCGGGTGACGGCGATCATGGGACCTGCCGCCGCGCCGTGCTGCGATGCCAGCCCGGTGGCCAGATATTCGGTCAGCTCGTCCACGGTCCAGGGCCGGGGCGCGGGGGATGCGCCCTGCAACGGGTGGCTTGCCCATCCCTCGGCGACGCCGCCGGCCAGCGCCTGGCTGTCCCGCTCGGCCCCGAGGGCGTTGTGCGGGGTATGGCAGGCGCCGCAGTGGCCGACCGCCTCGGCCAGATAGGCGCCCCGGTTCCATTCCGGCGTGTGCGCCGGGTCGGGCGTCCAGGCGCCAGGGCGCAGGAACAGCAGGTTCCAACCGGCCAATGTGGCGCGTATGTCCAGCGGGAACGGCAGCTTGTTCGGGGGTGCGACTGCCCGGACCGGCTCGCGCGTCATCAGGAAGGCATACAGCGAGCCGATGTCGGCGTCCGTCGCCCGGGTGAAGTGCGGGTAGGGCAGCGCCGGATACAGATGCCGCCCATCGCGGCTGATGCCGTCCCGCATAGCGCGGCGGAACGCGTCCTCGGACCAGTGGCCGATGCCGGTGTCCAGGTCCGGTGTGACGTTGGTGACGTAAACGGTTCCGAAGGGCGTTTCCAGGCCGCGTCCGCCGGCATACGGACGGCCGCCAGCGGCGGTGTGGCACACGGAGCAGTCACCGACCGCCGCCAGCGTGGCGCCGCGCCTGATATCGGCGGACGGGAACGCCGTCCGGGGCGGCGGGGCGATGCCGGCGATGGCCGGACGCCAAACCAGTGCGACGGCCGCGGCGAGCACGGCGGCGACGGCCAGGCCGGAGGTGTAAAGGAGGCGGCGCTTCATGGGCGCACGCGCCAGGCCGGCAAGATACGGATGCGATGCCTCATGATGGACAGAAGCTGGCCCTCCACAGGTTTGAGCGTTTCATGAACGCCGGCGATCCTTCCCATGTCCAGGCAGCCATGTTCAAGCCTCGCCGCTCCATCCCTGCAAGGCGACGGATGGCCCTGCGCCCGGCATCGTGAATATCTCGGATGTCGAATTGGCGCCGCTGGACCGGACCTGCAGCCGCATGCGGCGATCCCGGCGGGAGCGGGCGGCGTGCGGACCGGCATGGCATCCAAGTCTGAGGCGCCTCTGCGACGGAGCGCCGGACCGGGGCCGTCATTCTGATGACGCCCTTGGCCGCTGCCAAGTGTCGCGAACAATTTTGTCATTCGCACGCGAAAGCGTATTGCCGCAAGTTGCTTGAGCCGTTGAACGGCAGCAGGGCGATAACTGCTGAAGCCCAAAAGGACATTACGTCATTGGTGAGCAAGGGTCGATTTTTCTTGATCCGAACTTGCGCGTTCATGGTGGATTTTGCATGACCAAGGCCAGGCCTGAAATCGTTGGGATGACAAGGCTTGCGTCAACAAGGGGGTTTGCGGGTCCGTGTTTGACAGGACGGTCGGGAAGCGTGCCGCCATGACGGGCATCCGTCCCCGGGTGGTGGTGGTCGGCGCCGGGTTCGGCGGCCTGAACGCCGCGCACGCCCTGACCCGAGCCGCGGTTGATGTCGTGCTGATAGACCGCAACAACCACCATCTGTTCCAGCCGCTGCTCTACCAGGTGGCGACCGCCGCCTTGGCGCAGTCCGACATAGCTGCGCCGATCCGCTCCATCTTTGCCCGGCATCCAAACGTCGAGGTGCTCCTTGGCGAGGTGGACGGAGTGGACCCTGCAGGACGCACCGTGTCCGTGCCGGGTATCGGCCAGATCGCCTACGACTATCTCGTGCTCGCGACCGGCGCCGCTTCGACCTGGTTCGGGCACGCCGAATGGGCCGAGCATTCGATCGGGCTCAAAAGCCTGCAGGACGCCGAAGCCTTGCGCCTGCGGCTGCTCGGCGCCTTCGAGTGGGCCGAGAGCCGCACCGACCCGGCGGACATCCAGCGCCTGCTGACCTTCGTGGTGGTCGGCGGCGGCGCCAGCGGCGTGGAGCTAGCTGGCTCGATCCGCGAGATGGCGCGCTACAGCCTGGCGCGGGACTTCCGCCGCA
>DASWOJ010000026.1:0-5086 GCA_036398775.1 Acetobacteraceae bacterium | reverse complement strand
CGGATTTGCTTGCAGGCCCTCCATGGCCGACCAGGGGACGTATTCGATCAGGTCCACGTCCCCGGCCTTCAGGGCGGCCACCCGGGCATCCTCGTCCGCGTAGGCCACCAGGCGCACGGTCCGCAGCTTGGGCAGGCCGGGCCGGTAAAAACGATCGAATGCCTTGAGGTCGATGTAGTTGCCACGCTCCTGCCCAGCCAATTCGAACGGCCCGGCGCCAATCCCCACCCCAGCGCGATCCAGCGAGCCCTTGGCGACGATGGGCGTGAAGTAGCTGGCGAACAGATTGGGCAGCACCGCCGACGGGTCCTTCGTCGTCAGCCGAACCGTGCGCGCATTGGGCGTGTCGATTGCCGTTATGCGGGCCATCTCGCCCTTCATGTAGGCCGGGCTCTTGTCGGCGGCGATCTGCTCGATGCTGTAGCGCACGTCGTCGGCCGTCACGGGATAGCCGTTGTGGAACACCGCCTCCCGCAGGTGGAACACCCAGGCCCCGTCCTCGGCGTGTTCCCACCGCTCGGCCAACTCGCCCCGCATCTGCCCGTCCGGACCGTAGCCCAGCAGCCCGCGGTAGATCAGCAGCTTGGCGTTCTGCGCGACGGTGCCCGTATTGGTCCATTGCGCCAGCGTGGCAGGCCAACCTGAGATCCCCATCACCAGATGGCCGGGCACGCGTGTCGCCGCCCGCGCCCTGGGCAGACCGACCAGCGGCAGGGCCGCAGCTACAGCAAGCATCCGGCGACGTGTTGCGGGCATGGCGAGGGTCCTCAAGTGAAGTCGTGCAGGTGACAGGCGGCACGCTGTCCTGGGGCCACATCCCGCAGAACAGGCCGTTCGGCCCGGCACCGGTCGAAGCTATGCGGGCAGCGCGGATGGAACGCGCAGCCAAGAGGCGGGTGCAGCGGCGACGGCAGCTCGCCGGGCAGGGCAGCGAATTGCTTCCGGCCGGTCTCAAGCCGCGGCATCTGTGCCAGCAGTGCCTGCGTGTAGGGATGGGCAGGCGCGCGGAACAACGGCGCGGCCGGCGCCTCCTCCACAATGCTGCCCAAGTACATGACCGCGACCCGGTCCGATAAATGGCGTACCACGGACAAATCGTGCCCGATGAATAGCAATGCCAGGCCTCGCCGGGCGCGCAGGTCGGCCAGCAGGTTGATGACCTGTGCCTGAACCGAAACGTCGAGCGCGCTGACTGCCTCGTCGCACACTAGGGCGGCCGGCTGCACGGCCAGCGCGCGGGCGATGCCGATGCGTTGCCTCTGCCCGCCGCTGAACTCGTGCGGCAAGCGGTCCAGCACCGCACCGTCCAACCCGACTTCGGCCAGCAGCCCGGCGACATAGCCTCGCTGCCCGGCCCGGGTTGTCATCCCGTGCAGCACGGGTGCCTCGCCCACCAAGTCCACCACCCTTCGCCGCGGGTTCAGCGACGCTTGCGGATCCTGGAACACCATTTGCACGCCCAGCGTCCAGGCCCGTGCCGCCTTGCCCCGCAGCCCGGTGACGGGATGGCCATCCCATCGCACCTCTCCCGCGGAAGGTGGGAGGATGCCCGCCAGCATGCGCCCCAGCGTGCTCTTGCCGCAGCCGCTTTCCCCGACCAAGCCGAGCGCCTCGTTGGGCGCCACCGACAAGTTTACGTCTGCCACGGCGTGCAGGGCCGCCGCCCGGGTGCCGCGCAGCCGCGACACGAGTCCCGGCGGCGGACCGGCGAACCAGCGCGACAGGTCGCGCGCTTCCAGCAGGGCGGTCATACGGCGGGCTGCAATGGGTGAAAGCAACGCGCATGGTGCTGCGGGCGCAATTCGGCGAGGGCGGGGACCTGCTCACATACAGGGTCGGCGCGGGAGCAGCGCGGCCGGAACGTGCAACCGCCCGGCAAGCTGCCGAGGCCCGGCATGGTGCCCGGGATCTGCCGCAAGCGCTCACCGGGTTGGTTGCGGGCGGGCACGGACGCCATCAGTCCCTCGGCATACGGATGCAGCGGGCTGGCGATAACGGCGTCGGACAGTCCGCGCTCGACGATCCGGCCGGCGTACATGACGGCGATCTCGTCCGCCAACCCCGCCACCACGGACAGGTCATGCGTGATCCACAGCATCGCCATGCCATCAGCGGCGCAGATGCGCTGCACCTCAGACAGGATCTGCGCTTGGATCGTCACGTCCAGCGCCGTGGTGGGCTCGTCGGCGATGATGACGTCGGGCTTGTTCAGCAGTGCAGTGGCGATGGCGATGCGCTGCCGCATCCCACCGGAGAATTCATGCGGGTAGGCGTCCAGTCGCTCCTCCGGATGGGGGATGCCCATGCGTCCCAATGCGTCGCGCGCCAGGGCCCGTGCCTCGGTCCGCCGCACGCGCCGGTGGGCACGGACCGCCTCCGTCATCTGCGTTCCGACGCGCAGCACGTCATTCAGGCAGGACATCGGATCCTGCATGATGAGGGCGATCCGGTTGCCACGAAGCTGCCGCATGGCCGGTTCCGACAACCCGGCCAAAGACTGCCCATTTAGGCGGACCAACCCTCCGGTGATCCGGCCGGGCGGTGGCACCAGGCGCAGGATGGCGTAGCCGGTCATCGTCTTGCCGGACCCGCTCTCCCCCACTAGGCCCAGCGTCTGCCCGCGGCGCAGGGTAAAGGAGACGCCGTCCACCGCGGGCTGGTCGCCAGCAGTAGTGGGGAAGTGGACAGTCAGGTCCTGCACGTCCAGCGCCATCATGAACTGGTGCCGCGCGGGTCCAGCACTTCCCGCAGCCGGTCCCCAACCAAGTTGATAGCGAACACCAGCACCAGTAGCGCTACCCCGGGAAAGATGCTGATCCAGTATTCGCCGTTCAGAAGGAACTGGAACCCGTTCGCGATCAGCAGCCCGAGCGATGGCTGCGTAACCGGCAGGCCCACGCCCAGGAAGGACAACGTCGCCTCCAACCCAATCGCGTTCGCCACCTCGACCGCCGCGACCACCATCAGCGGCGGCAGAGCATTGGGCAGCACGTGGCCGAACAGGATGCGGTGGGCGGGAATACCCAGGCAGTGTGCGGCGGCAACGTAGTCGCGCTGCCGCTCCACCAGGGCACTGCCGCGCGCGATGCGGGCGAAATACGCCCATTGCACCAGCGCCAAGGCAAGAATGATCTTGTCAACGCCACGGCCGAGCACGGCCAGCAGCGTCAACGCGACCAAGATGGAGGGAATGCTGAGCTGCAGGTCTACCAGCCGCATGATGGCGCTGTTGACCCGGCCACCCTTCCAGGCCGCGACCAGGCCGAGCACCGTTCCCGTGATGGCGGCGAAGGTGGTGGCCGCGAAGCCGACGAGCAGGCTGGTCCGCAAGCCATATAGGATTGCCGACAGCATGTCCCGCGCCTGGTCATCGGTGCCGAGCAGGTAGAACATGCCATCCGCCCCGCGGCTGAAAGGGGACAGCTTGCCATCCAGCAGGCTGAGTGAGGCCAAGTCATACGGGTCCTGTGGCGCAAAGGCAGGGGCGAACACGGCTGCCGCGGCAATCCCCAGCAGGACAGTCATGGCACCAACTGCCAGGGGAGCCCGCGCATAGCTGCGGACGAAGCCGAAACTGGGGCGGGCAGCCGTAGCGGTCACGCCGGGCGCAGGCGCGCGCGCGGATCCAGCGCCGCGTAGAGGAGGTCCACCACCAGGTTTATGGCCACGAACAGCACCGCGATGATGACTAGGTAGCCAACCACGACGGGGCGATCCAGTTGGTTGATGCTGTCGATGATCAGCTTGCCCGTGCCCGGCCAGGCGAAAACGCTCTCGGTGACCACGGAGAATGCGATGATGTTGCCGAACTGCAGGCCCGAGACCGTGACAACGGGGATCGCCACCCGTTTCAACACGTGCACGACCAGGATGCGGGTGGACGACAAGCCTTTCGCACGGGCGTAGCGGACAAAGTCCTGCCCCATCGCCTCCCGCACCCCAGACCGGGACAGCCGCAGCACAAGCGCCATCGGGAACAACGATAAATTGAGGGCGGGAAGCAGGATATGCCTAACCCCATCTGTCGTCAGAACAGACAACCCCACCCCCAGCACGGATATGGTGGCTCCTCGCCCGGAGGCGGGCAGCCAGCCCAAATCCACCGCGAACAGCACGATCAGCACCAGTCCCACCCAGAACGTCGGCAGACTGAACCCGAAGATTGACCCTGTCATTAGCCACCGGTCCAGCCGGGAGGGGGCGGTGGCCCCGGCTAGCACGCCGAGCGGCACGCCAACGGCCACGGCCAGCACCATAGCCGTAACGGCCAATTCCAGCGTCGCCGGCAGCCGCTCCAGGATCACGTCCATCGCACTCTGGTGGTAGACGAACGACGTGCCCCAGCTTCCCTGCACCAGATGGAACAGGAACAGCAGGTATTGGCGCCAGAGTGGCTGGTCCAGCCCCATGGCGCTGCGAAACCGCGCGATGTCCTCGGGCGTCGACTGCGGG
Source organism: Acetobacteraceae bacterium (assembly GCA_036398775.1). GTDB lineage: Bacteria > Pseudomonadota > Alphaproteobacteria > Acetobacterales > Acetobacteraceae > DASWOJ01. Next base: position 634 of record DASWOJ010000026.1, on the reverse strand, counting down.
TCCAGCAGGATCGTGGTCGGGTCGCCGACCGCGTACAGCCCAACAAAGATCAACATCGAGAGCGCCAGGACGACGAGCAGCCCCTGGGCAACCCGGCGTAGAATTAGGCTACCCACGCTCAGGTCACTGGCGGCCGACCGCCGAGAGGATCATCTCCTCGGTGGCCTGGGGCTGGTAGGTCACCGGCTTGCGGGCTGCTGCGATCACTAGCAGCGTGTCAAGCGGAATGTAGGCCTGGCGCTGGATCAACAGTCCCATCACGGCTGCCATCTCCCTGTTCCGCACCGTCTCGTCCATCGTCAGCGTGGCCGCGTCGATGGCCTGGTCCACGTCCGGCATCGACAAGCCCATGTTCCAAGAGCCGACACCCCGGGCGAGATCCCGCGTCTCCATCACGTCGCGCAGAAAAGATGTGGCGTCCCCCCCATTGCTGCCCCAAGCCAGCAGGTAGAAGGAGTATTCCGGGCGTTGCAGGCGCGGGAAATAGACGCTGGATGGCTGCGCGTCGATAGCGACAGTCACCCCAATGCGGGCGAGCAGGACGCCGGCCGTCTGGCACGTCGCGGCGTCGTTTACGTAGCGGTCATTGGGGCAGTGCAGCGTGACCTTGAAGCCGTCCGGATAGCCAGCTTCC
>DASWOJ010000025.1:0-20617 GCA_036398775.1 Acetobacteraceae bacterium | reverse complement strand
CTGACCACCGCCATCTGCTCCGGCTCTTCTCCCGGCCAGCCCCGTAGGGCGTATAAGCGAAGCGCCATACGCCGCCCCGCCGCACCGCGTCACGGCCAGGAACGCCGGAGCGCGCCCGCCCCGCAAAGGCCGCCATCGCCGGAACGCTCAAGCCAAGCAGCCGCTGGCGCCAGCCCCCGCCGACCCCGCGCACCAACGAAAGGCAACCAGGCCCGCACGACCCAGGCCGCGCGGTCCCCGCCCTCAGTTCTCCAGCACGCTGTCCCAGTAAAGGTAGTCCCGCCAGCTCTCGTGCAGGTAGTTCGGCGGGAACGCCCGCCCGTTCTCCTGCAGCACCCAGGTGCTCGGCTGCGCCGGAACCAGCCGCGGGTGCATCCCGCACTCCCGGGGCAGCTTGCTCCCCTTCCGCAGGTTGCACCCGCCGCAAGCGGTCACGACGTTCTCCCACGTCGTGCGCCCGCCGCGGCTGCGCGGGACCACATGGTCGAACGTCAAATCCTGCGTCGGATGCCGCCCGCCGCAGTACTGGCACGAGAACGCATCCCGCAGGAACACGTTGAACCGCGTGAACGCCGGCTTGCGCGCCGCCGGGATGTAATCCTTCAACGCGATCACGCTGGGCAGCCGCATGGACATGCTCGGCGAGTGGACCTCGTCCTCATACTCGCTAAGGACGCTGACACGGTCCAGGAACACGGCCTTCACCGCATCCTGCCACGACCACACCGACAGCGGGAAGTACGACAGCGGGCGGAAGTCGGCATTCAAGACCAGGGCTGGAAAGTGCAAACCGCCGTCGGGCACTGCGTGCTCCTCCTGAAGGCGGGTGCGCCGGGGAACACCCCCGATCCAGACGAATCGCCACGGACGCGCCGCCACGTATGTCCTCTATCGCACCGGGCTGTCCCCACGGCAAGGCAGGGTTGTTGCTGACACCATGCATGTCACGCGCACGTCATGTATCCTGACCTACGCACAGGCGTACAAAAGCAGCCCGGCTCAGGCGAACAGCCGCTGCAGGAACAGCGCCCCGGTCGCCAGCCCGATGTCGTCAATCGCGTGCCCCAGGCCGGGCCGCCACAACGTCTGCAGCGGAATGCCCAGCCGGTGCAATGCCGCCTCCGCCGCCTGCGCGCGGCCAAACGGCACGACCTCGTCCGCCTCGCCGTGCGCCAGCAGGGTCGGCGGATGGCCGGTGCAGGCCGATGCCAGATCCGGCGAGTCCAGCAGCGCCCCGGAATAGGCCAGCAACCCCCGCGGCGCCACCCTGCGCCGCAACCCGGCATGCAGCGTCATCATCGCACCCTGGCTGAACCCCATCAGCGCCACCGCGTCCGGCCCCAGCCCCAGCCGCTCCAACTCCGCCGCGACATACGCATCCAGCAGCGGCGCGGCACGCCCGGCGCCGGCCAGCAGGACATCGGGCGACCGGTCCGCCAGGCTGAACCACTGCCGGCCCGCTCCCTCGGACAAGCCGCCAGGCACCTGGTTGTCATACGCCTCCGGCCCATGCGGCGCGACGAAGACGGCGTCCGGCAACGCCGGCGCCCACGCCGGAGCCAGGTCAATCAAGTCATTCCCATCCGCGCCGACACCGTGCAGCAGCACCACAAGCTGCCGCGCCGCCCCGCCCGATTTCGGCCCCCAACGCAAGCCGTCCAGCGCCATCGCAACCCCCTCCGAACCAGCCCGGCGCCGGGTGCCAGCCCCCAGCGCCGCTCCGCACGCTTGCACCGCCCGCCGCCCCGGGGCAAGCGCAGTCAAACCAACCTCCATCACCGCCGGCCCGACCCATGCCCATCACCCGCTTCGCTCCCAGCCCGACCGGACACCTGCATCTCGGCCACGCCCGCGCCGCCCTGTTCGCCTGGTCGCGAGGCAACTGCCTGCTGCGGCTGGAGGACCTGGACCCCAGCCGCTGCCGCCCCGAATACGCCGCCGCCATCCCCGGGGACCTGGCCTGGCTCGGCCTGCACCCGCACGGCCCCATACGGGTCCAGTCGCACCACCTGCCGGAATACCGCACAACCCTGGATGCGCTCGACGCGCGCGGCCTGATCTATCCCTGCTTCTGCACCCGCGCCGACATCGCCGCCTCCGCCCACGCGCCGCACGGACCCGACGGCGCGCCGCTGTATCCCGGCACCTGCCGCACCCTGGACCCGGCGCTGCGGGCGGAGCGCCTGGCCCGCGGCGACCGCCACGCCCTGCGTCTGGACATGACGGCAGCCGCCGCGCAGGCCGGCCCGCTGACCTGCTCCGAAGCCGGGCAGCGCCACCCCTGCCACCCCCAGGCATTCGGCGACGTTGTCCTGGCCCGCAAGGACGCCCCCGCCAGCTATCACCTATGCGCCACCCACGACGACGCCATCCAGGGCGTGACCCTGGTGACCCGCGGCGAGGACCTCCGCCCGGCAACCCACCTGCACCGCCTGCTGCAAGCCCTGATGCGCTGGCCCGAACCGGAATACGCCCACCACCCCCTGCTGCTGGACGCCGCCGGCCAACGCCTTTCCAAGCGCAGCGGCGCGGCCACCCTGCAGTCCCTCCGGGCATCCGGGGCATCACCGGCCGAGGTGCGGAGGATGGCCGCTTCGTCGCCGCCATGAACCCTGCCGCAAGACGTCCCCGACCATCCGGAAACGTCGGCGCCATTTCCATGCGCCCGCCGAATAAGGTGGCTGTCATTACCATTTCCTCATATGGTTCGTTCAGCCAACGTGAACAGGAGACTGCCATGAGCATCCGGCTCGCCGCCGTCGCCGTCCTGGCCTTGTGCGTTCCCGCCCTGCCGGCCCGCGCTGTACCGGTGACCTACGACCTCACTGGAACCGTGACCCAGATTGCCAGGTTGACTAACGTTCCGCTCTCGCCGGGCCAGGTCGTCCCGATCAGCATCCAGGTGGACACGGCCGCCACGGCTTCGCCGCCGGGATCGGGCCACTACTCGTCCACTCTCACCTTCAATCCCGGATCGGGCCTGTACTCCGTCATCCTGTCCGCGTTGTTCGACGGCCAGGAGCTATCCAGCCTGGCTCAAACCATAAACCTGACGGATACCTCGATCAGCTTTGCCACAACCGGCCCGCAGATCAGCTACGGCTTCCAGCTCGCCTTGTCCGGCGCCCCGTCCGGCACGCTTTCGCCAGGCGCGCTGCCAGGCGCTCTCGACCCCGGCCTGTTCACGACCCGCACGTTCAGCGTTGTGGATGCATTCAGCGCCACGTTCTCCGGCTACAGCGGAACGGTCAACGGCCTTGCAGTGCCGGAGCCTGCATCCCTGGCCCTGCTCTGCACGGCGCTGCTTGGCCTTCTGGCACGGCGGCAACTGGGACGGCGGCTCCGCCCATGTGACGGACCGGCAGCGGCCCGTCCGGCCCGGCGGGGTCCCCCGCTAGCCTGACGCGGCTGCCACCTGCATCGGCGCCGGCGCTGCCACCGGCTCGATCAGCTCCGGCCCATTGTTCCGCACGCTGTTGACCCGGCTGCTGACCGGCCACACCCGGAACCCCGCGACGGACGGCCGCAGCAGGGCCGCCGGGTCGCCATCCCCCTCCCCCAGCCATGCCGCCCAGTCCGCAGGCTCCAGCACGACCGGCATCCGCTCGTGCAGATGGCCCAGCGCATCCACGGCGGTCGTCGTGATGACGGCGTAGCTGCGGACCGCCTCCCCCTCCGGACCGCGCCAGCCCTCCCAAACCCCGGCCAGCGCCATCACCGAACCATCCGCCCGAGCCACCGCATGCGGCTGCTTCGCCCCGTCCGCCAGCACCTGCCACTCGTAGAACCCGTCAATCGGCACGATGCAGCGCCGGGCGCGGAAGGCATCGCGGAACATCGGCGCGGTCTGCACCGTCTCGGCCCGGGCATTGATCGGCTGCCGCACCTTCTTCAGGTCGCCGCGCACCCAGTGCGGCAGCAGCCCCCAGCGCAGCAAATCCAGGCTGCGGGCGCCGGTCGAGGGATGGCGCCGCACCACCGGCCCGTTCTGGGTCGGCGCCATGTTCCAGGTCGGCTCCCAGTTCGGGGTGTCGTTCATCGTCTGGAACACCCGGTGCATCTCGTCCGGGGTCGTCGTCAGCAAATACCGTCCGCACATGCCACTCACGTTGGCCCCGTATCGCCGTCTTTCAATCGGCCCCGGCGATGGCTACGTTGCGCGCCGCAACATGGGGGCGGGTGATGGTCAAGCTGCTGCGGGCATTGGCATTGGTGCTGCTGTGCGTCGGATCGGCCCCAGGAGCGGGCCACGCGCAGGGCCGCGTGCTGAACGTCTATAACTGGACCGACTACATAGACCCCAAGGTGCTGGAGCGCTTCACCGCGGAAACCGGCATCAAGGTCCAATACGACGTGTATGACAGCCTGGAAACGCTGGAAGGCAAGCTGCTCGCCGGCCGCAGCGGCTACGACATCGTCGTCCCCACGGCGGAGCCGACCTTCAGCCGCCTGATCGCCGCCAAAGCGCTGCTGCCCCTGGACAAGGCCAAGATTCCGCATCTGTCCAACCTGGACCCCAAGCTGATGGCCCGCGTCGCCACCTCCGACCCCGGCAACAAGTATGGCGCGATCTACCTGTGGGGCACCGTCGGCCTGGGCACCATCCCCGAGCAGATCCATGCGCTGGCCCCCGACGCGCCGATGGACAGTTGGGACCTGCTGCTGAAGCCGGAGAACGCCAGGCGCATCGCCCCCTGCGGCATCAGCCTGATGGACAGCGCCATAGACACCATCCCGAGCGTGCTGAAGTACCTGGGCCGCAACCCCGAATCCGCCGACCCCAAGGACCTGGCGGACGTGGAGCATGCCCTGATGGCCATACGCCCCTACATCCGCACCTTCGCCAGCGGCGGCGCGGTCGAGGCGCTGGCAGGCGGCCAGACCTGCCTGGCCATGACCTACTCCGGCGACGTGATCCAGGCCGCGGTGCGCGCCAAGGAAGCCGGGCAGAAGGAGGTCCGCTACATCGCCCCCAAGGAGTTCGCCGAGCTGACCTTCGACATGCTGGCCATCCCCAAAGACGCCCCGCACCCGGCGGAGGCGATGCAGTTCATCAACTTCCTGCTGCAGCCCGACGTGATGGCCGCGATCACTAACCAGGTGCGCTACCCCAACGCCGTGCCGGCGAGCCTGCCGCTGGTGAACCCCGACGTCCGGGACGACCCCAACGTGTTCCCCGACACCAACTCCGCCCGCTTCTTCACCGTGAAGGCGCCGGCGCAGGCGGCGGACCGGGCACGGACGCGGATGTGGGCGCGGTTCAAGGCCGGGTCCTAGCTGGTTGGCGCCGGAACCAGGCGGGGTTGACCCAGGCAAAGTTGACCCAGGCAAAGTTGGCGTGGAGGGGCTCACCGTCCGCTACGGCCCGGCAACCGCCCTGGACCGCCTGGACCTGACCATCGCCGCCGGCGAGATGTTCGTGCTGCTGGGCGGCTCAGGCTCCGGCAAGACGACGCTGCTGCGGGCGCTGGGCGGGTTCATCCAGCCCAGCGCCGGGCGCATCGTGCTGGGCGGGCAGGACATCACCCGGCTGCCGCCGCACCGCCGCCCGGTGAACACCACGTTCCAGTCCTACGCCCTGTTCCCGCACATGAACGTCGCCGACAACATCGCCTTCGGCCTGCGCCGGCAAGGGATCGCAAAGGCGGAGGTCACGTCGCGCGTGTCGGCGCTGCTGGATCTGGTGCGCCTGAACGAATTCGCCGCCCGCCGCCCGGACGCGCTGTCCGGCGGCCAGCGGCAGCGCGTCGCCCTGGCCCGGGCGCTGGCACCCCGCCCCCGCCTGCTGCTGCTGGACGAGCCGATGTCGGCGCTGGACCGCGGCTTACGTGAGCAAACAAGGCGCGAGCTGCTGCGGGTGCAGCGGGAAACCGGCACCACCTTCGTGCTGGTGACGCACGACCAGGACGAGGCGCTGGCGATGGCCACCCGCATCGGCCTGCTGCACGCCGGCCGGCTGGCGCAGGTTGGGACCCCCGCCGACATCTACGAACGCCCGGTCAGCCGCTATGTCGCTGCGTTCATGGGCGCGGCCAACATCCTGCCGGGCCGGGTGCGCGCCGCCGGCCCGCCGGCGATGCTGGAATTGGACGGCATCGGCCCGGTCGAGGCCGCCGGCCCCGCCCCCTGCCCGGCCGGCGCCGCGGTCCACGTGGCGCTGCGGCCGGAGCGGATGCGGATCACACCAGGCGCCGTGGCAGGAGTGAACAGCGCCGCCGGCACGGTCGCCGACAGCGCCTACCGCGGGGACGCTAGGGACCACGAGGTCCGGCTGCCCGGCGGCGGCGCCCTGCTGGTGTCCCAATCCCTGGCCGACGGCGCCGGCGCGCTGCTGCCCCCCGGCACCGCCGTAGTGGTGTCCTGGTCGCCGGACGCCTGCGTGATGCTGCCGGAATGAGGACGGGCCTCATCGAAACGCCAGGCCGCTTCCTTCCCCCTCTCCCTCCGGGAAAGGGCCGGGGTGAGGGAAGCCGCAAGGACTGCTCGTGCCCCATCAAAGACCAGCCTCAAGGCGGTCGGGCAGGGTCCTGCCCGTTTCCCTCACCCCAACCCTCTCCCGGACGGAGAGGGAGCAGAGCCGTCCCCATCCCATGAACCGCCTCCTCGTCCTCCTGCCCATCTGGGCCTGGCTGCTGCTGTCCGTGGCGCTGCCCGTCCTGATCGTGGCGCTGCTCTCGTTCTCCACCAGCATCCCCGGCGTCCCGCCCTACACCCCGCTCGGCGTATCCCCGGGCCCGGCCAACTACGCCACCCTGACCGAGGACCGGTTCTACCTCGACGCCGGGCTGAAAAGCCTGGCGGTCGCCAGCGTGTCGTCGCTGGCGTGCCTGCTGCTGGGCTACCCGATGGCGCTCGCCATCGCCCGGGCGCCGGACCGTTGGCGGTCCGCCCTGCTGCTGCTGGTGATGCTGCCGTTCTGGACCGGCTTCCTGCTGCGCGTCACCGCCTGGATCGGCCTGCTGCGCGACGGAGGCTGGGTGGACCTGGCGCTGACCTCCCTGGGCCTGCCGGCGGCGCGGCTGCTCTACACGGATACGGCGATGTATATCGGCATCACCTACGCCTACCTGCCCTTCATGATCCTGCCGCTCTATGCCCGCCTGTCCCGCCGCGACCCGGCATTGGAAGAAGCCGCGGCGGACCTCGGCGCGACGCCGTGGGTGGCGTTCCTGACGGTGACGCTGCCGCAATCCCTGCCGGGCATCGCAGCCGGGCTGGCGCTGGTGTTCATCCCGGCGGTAGGCGAATACGTCATCCCCGAGCTGCTGGGCGGCCCCGGCGCACAGACCATCGGCCGCGCGCTGTGGAACGAGTTCTTCAGCAACCGCGACTGGCCGATGGCCGCCACCGTCGCCAACGCGCTGCTCCTGGCGCTGCTGGTGCCGATGGTGCTGCTGCGGGCACGAGGATGAGAAGGACGGCCCACCTCCACCCAGGGACACGAAGCCGCTGCCTTCCCCCTCTCCCTCCGGGAGAGGGCCGGGGTGAGGGAAACCGCAAGCGCCGTCCTTGCCCGGAACAGGATCGGTCCGCATGGGGCTTAAACCCGTGCTTGCCGCCTCCCTCACCCCAACCCTCTCCCGAAGGGAGAGGGAGCAGGCAGCGCTCAAGCCATAGATCGTGGAACCCTCATCCGAACGCCGCACCCACCAGCAGCGCCCCATGAGGCGCGGCCGGTTCCTGACCGCGTGCCTGGTTGCCGGCTACGCCTTCCTCTACATCCCCGTGCTGCTGCTGGTCGCAACCAGCTTCAACCCATCCCGCCTGACCACGGTGCTGAGCGGCTTCTCCCTGCGCTGGTATGCCGCATTGTGGCAGGACGACAAGCTGATCGAGGCGGCTGGCCTATCCCTGCGCGTGGCGGCGCTGTCGGCCACCGGCGCCACCGTGCTGGGCACCTTGGCCGGCCTGGCGCTGGCGCGGTTCGGACGCTTCACTGGGCGGGGCGCCTTCGCCGCCCTGCTGTCGGCGCGGCTGGTGCTGCCGGACGTGCTGGTCGGCCTGTCCCTGCTGCTGCTTTTCGTGCAGATGGAGCAGACGCTGGGCTGGCCCGAGGGCCGCGGCGCGCTGACCATCACCCTGGCCCATGTGTCCGTCAGCCTGTCCTACGTCGCCGTCGTGATCGAGGCGCGGCTGGCCGACGCCGGCACCGAGCTGGAGGATGCGGCCATGGACCTGGGCGCCTCCCCCTTGCATGCGTTCTTCCTTGTCACGCTGCCGCTGCTGGCCCCGGCGCTGCTGTCCGGCTGGCTGCTGGCCTTCACCTTGTCGCTGGACGACCTGGTGGTCGCCACCTTCGTGTCCGGGCCAGGGGCGACGACATTACCGATGGTGGTGTTCTCCGCCCTGCGCCTGGGCGTGACGCCGGAGCTGAACGCCTTGGCGACGGTGATCCTGCTCGTGGTGTCGCTGGCGCTGGGCGGAGCATGGTGGATGCAGGCGCGGGTCGGCCGGGCTAGCTCCCGCCCCGCCTGAAGCGGTCCCCGTCCAAGTCTGGCCCCCCCGCAGCCTCCCGCCAGCCCATGCTCCAGAATGCGGTCTCAAGGCGGACGGCGGTGCTGAACGTCGCCTGCAGGGCCGCCGCACGCGCCTCGCCGCCGCGCTCGGCCCAGAGCCGGGCCAACGTGGTCCGCGTCGCAGCGGCAGCCGCCTGATACTCCGGCCCGGCATAGGTTTCGATCCACGGCGCGTAAGAATTTCCCGGCGCCGGCCGTCCCGCAAGCTGCGTTCCGATGTCGGCATATCCAAGCACGCAGGGCGCCAGCGCCGCATACAGGTCGAGGAGGTCGCCGGCAGCGCCGCAATCCAGCACGAAACGGGTGTAGGCGACGGTTTCCAGCGCCTCCGGCTCTGCCGCCATGCCAGCCTCGTCCAACCCCCATCCCGCGCAGAAGGCAACATGCAGCGGCAACTCGCCCAGGATCGCAGCATACCCGTCGGACGCCGCCCGCAAGTCCGCAAGGCGCTGCGCCTTGTAGCCGGCCAGGGCATAGGCGCGGGCGAACTGGATCAGGAACAAATAGTCCTGCGTCAGGTATCGCCGGAAGGCCGGGGTGGGCAGCGTCCCGTCGCCAAGGCCGCGCACGAAGGGATGGCCGGTGAACTCCGTCCACAGCGGTCCGGCGCCGTCGCGCAGGCGTTCGAATGGACCTGGTTCCGTCATGGCCTGACCCTCGCGGCGGTTCTGGGGCGGAGCTTGCCCGTTGCTCCCCTTCGACGCGCGGGCTGCACCTGGCAAGCCGCGCGCCGCAGGGATCGGCATAGGGAAGCCCGCCGCCGTCACCGTCCAACATCATCGGCGGCGCCGGGTTCACGACGCCCATCCTGGGAAACCTCTCCAGGATGGCCGCGCGGCATCGCGCCGATCAATCCCCGGGCATTGCTTCCGCAGGCAGCCCGCGGCTCAGGGACCGGTGCCTGCCGCAGCCGCGCTTCAGCGGAAGCCGAAGCCGGCGGACACGCCCGGCGCCGGGTAGATGGGCGGCGGCGGAGCATAGTAGGCGCGGGGCGGCGAAGCGTAGTAGGCCGGCGGGGGAACGTAATAGGCCGGAGGCGCATAAGCCCGCCGCTCGCGCTCGCGCAGCTCATGCTCGCGCCATTCGTGCTCGCGCCAGCGTTGCTCGCGCCACTCGTGCTCGCGCCACTCATGGCGCTGCCAGCCGTCGTCGAAGCCGCCCTCCGCCCGGGCCGGGACGCTGGCGGCGATGACGCCGAACATCCCGATAACTGCCAGGGCCGCCGTTGCTGCACGCATGTTCATCTCTCCGACCCGACACCGGCGGCCTTGCGCCGCCCGCATGAATAAGACGGCCGATTGCGGCGGCGGCTTGGCGGCCTTGTGGTCATTTCGGGCCGGCTGGACCGTGGGCGGGCGGCGCAGCCTGGGTCCCCGGCCATCGGGATGCCAGGCCGTCGCGCGGGGGGAGAAAGGCGCGCAGCCAACGAGGCCAGCCCGCCCGTGCCCAACTCTGCTGCTGCCCCAGGCGCAGTTCCGCTTGGGGCCGCGTTCCTGCTGGGACGCCGAGACTTGCTCAGGTCCCGCCCAGGGCCGCCACGGCGCACTCGCCCAACTGGTTGATCGCGTCCTTGCTGCCGGTCAGCGGCTCCTCGATGCTTTCGCCGCCCGCATCAATTGTCAGGGTGTTGCCGGCCATCGCACCTTCCATGAACGGGCTTTGGTTCTCGACCGGGATCACCAGGGTCGTCGCATCCGCGGCGACGGCGTCGGCGGACACCACTGATTTCTTGTCTATGTTGTACTTGGCCTTGTAAACTTGGCCCTCGGTCAGTTTGAAGTCAGGCTCGATGATGACGACATAGACCTTCTTGCTCGCGGCGACCGCAAAGGCGAGGATGGATTTGTCGTCATAGGTGATCTTGGCGGTGCACTGCTTGAAGCTGCCATCCGCGTTATGCAGCCGCGTGACCTTCCAGCCGCCCACGTCAATCGTCTGCCCGGCGGATTGCGCCAACGCGGGCAAGCCCGGGAGGCCGAGCAGGGCGGCAGCGGCGGCAAGCATCAGGGAACGGCGCACGTGGCTCTCCTTTTAGGTTCGCCGGCACGTTGAACCCTGGCCGGGCTTGCAGCACGCCATGAATTGTCAGAAGCGGTATTGTTGTGCCGCCTGGGCGACAAGCCTAGTGTCGCGCCCTTTCCAAACCCAGCCGGACCTCCAATGGACCTCATCGCCGAACGCCTGGACCGCATCAGCCCCAGCCAGACCATCGCCATCACCAGCAAGGCGCGGGTGCTCAAGGCCGGCGGGCGGGACATCATCAGCCTATCTGCCGGGGAGCCCGACTTCGACACGCCGGACAACGTCAAGCAGGCCGCGATCCGCGCGATCCAGCAGGGCGACACCAAGTACACCGACGTCGCCGGCACCATGGCGCTGCGCCAGGCCGTCGCCGCCAAGTTCAAGCGGGACAGCGGCCTCGACTACAAGCCGGAGGAGATCATCATCTCCACCGGCGGCAAGCAGGTCATCTTCAACGCCATGGTCGCCACCCTGAACCCCGGCGACGAGGCGATCATCCCCACGCCGTGCTGGGTCAGCTACCCCGACATCGTATCCCTCGCGGACGGCACCCCGGTCTTCGTGCCCTGCGGCCAGAACAACGGCTTCAAGATGCGGGCCGAGGACCTGGAGGCCGCCATCACGCCGCGCACCAAGTGGCTGATGCTGAACAGCCCCAACAACCCGACCGGCGCCGCCTATTCGGCGGAGGAGCTGCGCGCCATCGCCGACGTGCTGCTGCGGCATCCCGACGTTTGGGTGTTCACCGACGACATCTACGAGAAGCTGGTCTACGGCGATTTCAAGTTCTCGACGCTGGTGGAGGTCGAGCCTCGCCTGCGCGACCGCACCGTCACCATGAACGGGTGCAGCAAGGCGTATGCGATGACCGGCTGGCGCATCGGCTTCGCCGGCGGCCCGGCGAAACTCGTCAAGGCGATGGACAAGCTGCAATCCCAGAGCACCTCCAACACCAGCAGCATCAGCCAAGCTGCCGCAGTCGAGGCGCTGAACGGCCCGCAGGACTTCATCGGCGAGATGGTGGAGGCGTACCAGCAGCGGCGCGACATGGTGGTGTCCATGCTGAACCAGGCGCCGGGCCTCAACTGCCACACGCCGGAGGGCGCGTTCTACGTCTTCCCCGGCGTCCACGGCTGCATCGGCAAGACCAGCCGCGGCGGCGCCAGCATCACCGACGACGAAAGCTTCGTCCTGGCGCTGCTGGACGAGGAGGGCGTCGCCGCCGTGCACGGCAGCGCCTTCATGTATCCCGGCCATATCCGCATCAGCTACGCCGCCGCCACGGAGCAACTGCGGACCGCCTGCGAACGGATACAGCACTTCTGCGAAGGCCTGCGCTGATGCTTCCCCCTCTCCCCGCGGGAGAGGGTCGGGGTGAGGGGGTTTTGGAGGCCAGCCCCCAGCCCGATCAGGATGCAGTCCTGCAGCAGGGACCACCCCCCGCCCCGCAGCCAAAACCCCCTCACCCCAACCCTCTCTCGGAGGGAGAGGGAGCAGAAGCAGCACCCACCGCCCCTGCCCTAGCCCGCCGCTTGGCCCGGGTGCCCGTGGCAGCCACCGTCGCCATGACCATCAAGGCCCGCGCCATGCGCGACGCCGGCATCAAGGTGATCGCCCTAACCATCGGCGAGCCGGACTTCGCCAGCCCGCCCCACGCCATCGAGGCCGCGCATCAGGCCGCCCTGGCCGGCGACACCAAGTATCCGCCCCAAGACGGCCAGCCCGCCCTCAAGCGCGCCATCCAGCGCAAGTTCCAGCGCGACAGCGGCCTCGACTTCGCCCTGGACCAGATCACCGTGGGTAACGGCGGCAAGGGCGTCATCTTCAACGCCCTGATGGCGACGGTGAATGAGGGCGACGAGGTGCTGATCCCCGCTCCCTATTGGGGCGCCTATCCCCTGATGACCCGGGTGGTCGGCGGCAAGCCGGTGATCGTCACCTGCCCGCAGAACAACGGCTTCAAGCTGCGGCCCGAGGACCTGGACGCCGCCATCACCCCGCGCACCAAGTGGCTGATCCTGAACAGCCCCAACAACCCCACGGGATCAGCCGCGTCGGCGGACGAGCTGGCGGCCTTGGGCGAGGTCATGCTGCGCCACCCGCACGTCTGGATCATGTCGGACGATATGTATGAGCACCTGGTGTTCGACGGCGCCCACGCGACGATGGCCGCCGTGGAGCCGCGGCTGCGCGACCGCACGCTGACGGTCAGCGGGGTGTCCAAGACCTACGCGATGACCGGCTGGCGCATCGGCTTCGCCGCGGGACCGCGGGCGCTGGTCAAGGCGATGGTCAACATGCAGGGCCAGGTGGCTGCAGGGGTGTCCACGATCGGCCAGGCCGCGGCGGCGGCGGCGCTGGACGGGCCGCAGGACGCGGTGCCGGGAATGGCGGCGGCATACAAGCGGCGGCGCGACCTAGTGGTGGATGCGCTCAACACGGCGCCGGGCATGTTCTGCCACCGGCCCGAGGGCGCGTTCTACGTGTATCCCAGCGTGGCGGGCTGCCTGGGCAAGACCACGCCGGCCGGCGCCCGCCTGCAGACGGACGAGGACTTCGCCCTGGCGCTGCTGGAGGAACAGCACGTCGCGTTGGTCCACGGCGCGGCGTTCGGCATGTCGCCGCACGTGCGTATCAGCTACGCGACCGACGACGCCTCGCTCACGGAAGCCTGCCGCCGCATCGTGGCATTCTGCACCAGCCTGCGATGACCCCGCTTCCCGCGTCCTGCTCCCTCTCCCTCCGAGAGAGGGTCGGGGTGAGGGAAGCCGCACGCACCGCAGCTCCATACTGGCGAACCGTCCGCGTTCGGACCGAGGTTGATGCTTGCTGTTTCCCTCACCCCGACCCTCTCCCGGAGGAGGAGGGAGCAGCCGGCGCCCTCGGTCCTCCCGCGGCAATGGCACTCGCGCCGTGGCCCTGATCCGCTCCGGCCGGGACGCAGACTCCCCCGGCGTCATCGCCCTCATCAGCCGCTGCTGGGCGGACTACAACTACATCCTGGACGTGGAGGGGGACGCCCCGGAACTGCTGGCGCCAGCCGCCGACTACGCCGCGCAAGGGGGAGCGCTGTGGATCGCGGAGGACGCCGGCGCCGTCACCGGCATGGTCGCCGCCGTGCCGCGCGGCGCCGGCGCCTGGGAGATTTGCCGGGTTTACGTCCATCCCGGCCGCCACGGCACGGGACTGGCGCACCGCCTGCTCGATACCGCCGAGGCCCATGCCCTCGCGGCCGGCGCGGCCCGGCTTCTGCTGTGGACCGACACCCAATTCGACCGGGCGCACCGCTTCTACGAGAAGCGGTCCTATGTCCGCAGCGGACCGATCCGGATACTGGAGACCGACCCGGACATCTTGGAGTTCGGCTACGCCAAGCCGGTGGACGGCGTCGCCGTGCTCGACGCCGCCGCCGCAGCCTCCGCCGTGCTGCGCCTGTCCGGCATCCTGGTGGCCTGCGCGGACGGCGGCGGGTCGGCGTCCCACCTGCCGCCGCTCGCCCCGGCTGCCGCGCAGGAGCATATGCGCACCGTGGCAAGCGGCGTGGCGCAGGGACGATGCCTGCTGCTGGGCGCCTGGTCCCGCGGCGTGCTGGCTGGAACGGTGCGGATGGGGCTCGACGTGCCTTCCAGCCAGCGGCACCGGGCCGAGGTGGCGGACCTGCTGGTGCATCCTGATTTCCGGCAGCGCGGGTTGGCAACAGGTTTAATGCGCGGCCTGGAAACCGAGGCGGCGCGCAGTGGGCGGACCTTGCTGACGCTGAATGCCGAGGCCGATGGTGCGGCGGTCCGGCTTTGCGCCCGGCTGGGGTGGACCGTTGCTGGGAATATCCCCGGCTATGCCGTTGGCTTGGGCGGGCTGCCCGTCGCTGCGGCAATCCTGTTCAAGTCAGTGGACGGCGGCGGGACATAGCCGGGGCGATCCAGCCCCGGCATGTGCGCAGGCCGTCCTGCCGCGTCAGTTTGCCGGCGTCACCTGCACCGGCGCCGGCGGTCCGGCGGTCGGCGACCCCTGGGCCAATATCCGGCCATCGTCCACCACAAGCGTCTGCGCGGTGCAGTCCGTGATGCCCTGGGCGTCCAAGCTCCGTCCATTCTGGAACTTCACGTGCACTGCCGTCACGCAGGCCCCACCTGGTGCCGCGAAGGTTTGCGCGTGGTTCTTGGTGATCGGCCCGGTTTGCGTCAGCGACCGCGTCGAGTTGTCGCTGAGCTGGACGCTCGCGTCGCTGATGGTCTCGTTTGCGGTGTTCCGCAGGGTATAGTTGCGGATGTTGCTGCTGCCGGGCTTGGACCTGTCATACGACCGGGTCGCATCTTTCTGCTGCGCGGACGCCGCAACCGGCGCCAGGGCAAGCATGCACGCTGCCGCAAGAGGTAGGTATCGCATGATGATTCCCCTAATCTGACTGGACGTTGCCGTCCGGGCCTTGCTTGTTGGCCGGGCTGCGGCGGCCGGGGGCGCCGTGGTCCTCCTCGCCGTGGGCGCCTTCTGCCTTGTGGCTGTCCCCCTGGCCTGTGGCGCCGGTGCCGCCCGCGCTGGTCCCAGCCGTGCCCATGCTGCCATCGCCATCCTCGCCGATCCCCTCGGTGCCGAAACCATCCTTGCGGCTGCTGGCCTGTGACTTGTCGCTTGACTTGGCGTTCATTGGGCGTGTTCCCGTCGTGTTGCGGCGGCACAACGGGCGACGGACCGCCAGGCTGCATCGGCAGGATGTGACAAGGTTGTGTGCCCAGCCCCGACGATCCCCCCGGCGTCCCCGGCGTTGAAATGAATTCAACCTGGGAGGTCACGACATGTCCGCACACCCGCCGCCGGTCCCGCCCGCGAACCAAAGCACGAAGGGGCCGGGCGACAACACCGCCTCGACCGCCGGCAAGCAGCATCCGATCCATCCGGACAAGGCGCACGGCAACACGGACGAGCAAGGCGACCACGCCAACGTCAAGCAGAACACCCGTCATCCCGCCGCCCGTGGGGACCGCTGATATGCCGGACAAGCATCCCAACACCGACCGGCATCATGGCGGACCCGGCAGCAGCCATGAGAACGCCGACAAACCCCCGGCCGAGCCGCATCGCAGCGGCAGCGGCGGACGGGACAACAACCCCCCGGAACCGGGCGAGGCGACCAGCCCGGACCGCAGCCAGGTGTCAGGCGGCGGCGGGGAACGCGACAAGCATCACACGCACGATTCGCGGACCAAGAGCTAATTGCCCCAGACCGGCGCCCGCTTTTGCAGGAAGGCGTCAATCCCTTCTTCCGCGTCGCGCTCGGCCATGTTGCGGGCCATGACGGCGGCCGCATAGTCGTAGGCATCGGCCAGGGGCAGGTCGGCTTGGCGATGGAAGGCAGGTTTGCCAAGCGCGACGGCGGTGCCGCTTTTGCCCGCGATGCGGCGGGCCAGTGACCAGACCGCATCGTCCAACCCGGCCTCTGGCACGGCATGATTTATCAGTCCGAGCACCGCGGCGCGGGGGGCGTCCACCATGTCCCCAGTCAGCAGCATCTCCATCGCCGCCTTGCGTCCCACGGCCCGGGACAGCGCCACCATCGGCGTCGAGCAGAACAGGCCGATGTTGACGCCAGGCGTTGCAAACCGCGCCGTGTCCGCCGCCACCGCCAGGTCGCAGCTTGCGACGAGCTGGCACCCCGCCGCGGTGGCGATCCCGTGGACCCGTGCGATCACCGGCACGCGCAGCCCGACGATGCGCTGCATCAGGGCGGAGCATTGCGCGAACAGCGCCGCCACCCCCTCCCGGTCCAGTCCGCGCAGTTCCCGGAGGTCGTGCCCGGCGCAGAAAGCCGGGCCAGCACCGGCGATCACCGCGACGCGTATGGCGGGACCGGCCTCGATCTCGTCCAACGCGCCGTGCAGCGCGGTCATCAGCGGTGCGGACAGGGCGTTGCGCGCGGCGGGACGGTTCAGCGTCAGCCAGGCCACGCCGTCCCGGTCGTCGCGCAGCAGCAAGGGTTCGTTGGCTGGGTTTCCGGTCATGGGAGCCTCCTGCGGAACAGCATAGGAGCAGCAGGCCCGCTGGTCAGCCCCGTCACCGGTCAGCCCTGTCAGGAGCGGCCTTTACCTCGGCCTGCGTGCCCGTCATTGGAAACAGCGGGACGGCAAGGCGACCCAAGCGCGGCCGGACCTGTGTCCGCCTCCCGGGATTGCCGGGCCGCAAGAATGGCCGGCGATGATGGCCCCCTCGATGCTTCCGCTGACCCGTGCTGCCAGCCAACAAAAGGACATCCCATGCAGAACCAGCAAGTGCTGCTCGGCCACCGCCCCACCGGCATCCCGCAGGCCCAACACTTCGAGGTCGTCAGCACCCCCCTGCCCGCGCTGGCCGACGGCCAGGTGCTGGTCCGCAACAGCTTCTTGTCGGTCGAGCCGGCTATGCGCGGCTGGGTCAACCTGGCGCCGAACTACCTGCCGCCGGTGGAGGTCGGCGCCGTCATGCGCGCCTACGCCGTCGGCCGCGTGACGGAAAGCCGCCATCCCGCCTACCAGCCCGGCGACGCAGTGACCGGCATGTTCGGCTGGCAGGAATGGGCCGCCGTCCCGGCGTCGGCCATCGAGCGCCGGGTGGACCACGGCGCCACCGCCGGGCTGCCGATCCAGACCGCCCTGGGCGTGCTGGGGCTGAACGGGCTGACGGCCTATTTCGGCCTGCTCGACATCGGGCAGCCGCGGCCGGGAGACACGGTGGTGGTCAGCACCGCGGCGGGGTCGGTCGGGTCCTGCGTCGGCCAGATCGCCAAGATCGCCGGCTGCCGCACGGTCGGCATCGCCGGCGGCCCGGCCAAGGCGGCGCTGTGCCGGGACGAGTTCGGCTATGACGCCGCGGTTGACTACCGTGCGGACGGGCTGGACGACGCCCTGGCCGCTGCCTGCCCGCGCGGGGTGGACGTATATTTCGACAACACCGCCGGTCCCGTCAGCGACGCGGTGATGCGCTTGCTGGCACCGCGGGCGCGCGTCGTGGTGTGCGGCACCGCCTCTGTCGCGGACTGGTCCGACTGGCCCGTGGGGCCGCGCGTGGAACGCCACGTGCTGGTCAAGCGCGCCCACATCGCGGCCATCCTGGCCTTCGACTACCGCGACCGCTACCCCGAGGGTCTGGCCCGGCTGGCGCCCTGGGTGCGGGACGGACGGATCGCCTATCGGGAGGACGTGCTGCACGGGATCGAGACGGCGCCGGGCAGCATCGCCGGGCTGTATGCGGGGGAGAACATGGGCAAGCGGCTGATCCAGGTGGGGCCGGCATGATCAGCCCGGCCTATGTGCAGGCGCTGACGGCGTACAACGCCGAGATGAACCGCCGCCTGTATGCCGCGGCGGCGCGGCTGCCCGACGAGGAGCGGCGGCGGGACCGCGGCGCGTTCTGGCGCTCGATCCACGGGACGTTCAGCCACCTCGTGTGGGCGGACCGGATGTGGATGGCGCGGTTCGATGGCTGGGATAAGCCCGGCGTCCCCCTGGCTGGGAGCGACGGCCTGTTTGGAGACTTCGCGGCGATGCGGGATGCGCGGGTGGATGCGGACCTGGACCTGCGGGACTGGGCTGGCCGGGTGCGCCAGGACTGGCTGGACGGCACGACGGCCTGGTTCAGCGGCGCCACCGGGCAGGAGCAGGTGCGGCCCACGGCGCTGCTGGTGGCGCATATGTTCAACCACCAGACGCACCACAGGGGTCAGGCCCATGCGATGCTGACGGCGGCGGGGGAACGGACGGGCGATACGGACTTGTGGCTGACGGAGCTATAGGCGGCGGGCGATGGGGCCGGAAACGTTGGTTTGGTGCCGGCCGCCAACCGCTCCGGTCCGCCAGCAAGCGCGCGGTTGTTGCTGGCCGCTTGCGGCGCGGCGGTCCCCCGGCTGACGCGCCGCGTCGCCAGGTCCCTTGCAATGATGCGGAACGGTTGAGACGAAAGGCCATTGGTGCGGCACCTCTTGCCAGCCGGCAGGAATTGCCGCCCGGCACTCCATGCTTGCTGGCGGGCAGGCAATTTCCCAGGAAAACCCGTGGTTGCGGGTTGGAACGGCTGTTGCAGTGCGTGCCAATGCGCAAATCCGCGCGCAGGAGCAGGGCATGTCAATCAGTTCCGTCGGGAGCGGCGCCTCCCAGGTTTGGCACCACCACAGGGAAAGCAAGACACAGCAAGCGAGCGGCACGGACAGCGCCGGCGGCGCCCAGGAGCCTCGCCGCGGGTCTTTTCCCAGCTTGCCGCCACCTGCGGGATCAAGCCCGGGCGGCACGGGCGCCAGCACGGGCGCTGGCACGGGCGGAAGCAACGGCATCGGCGGCCCCGCGTCGAAGCTCATCGCCGACGTCAATTCGCTGCTGATCAGCTTGCAGGCCGGCACCGCTGCGACGGGTGCGGCACCGCCCGCCGGCAGCACCGGCACGGCAGCCGCGACGGGGGCCGTATCGGGCGACGCGACGGCCAGCGCAGCCAGCAGCGGCACAGCCGGCAGCTCCCCAGCCGGCAGCCTGTCCCAGGACCAGTTGGCCGGCCTGAGCACGGTGCTCAACGATCTCAGCAAGGTGCATGGGGGCGGTCGCCACCATCATGGGCATGGGACGCCTCCGTCCGGCTCCCAATCCGCGGAGGCGGGCGGGACGGCCGCAGCGGCCATCCCTGGCGCGGGCGCCGCGTCGCCGGCCCCGCCGGCATCCGGCCTATCCCCATCGGACCTGCTCGCCCAACTCGGCAAGGCGCTGAGCGCCTATGGAACGAGCCAGGCGAGCGCGACGAGCCTGCCCGGCACGTTGATCGCCGCGTGATCGCCGGGGCTGACGGGGCTGACGGGGCAAGAGGCCCTGCCGCCCTTTGCCTGCCGCCGCGCCCCGGGGGCGCGGCGGCGCCACCCCGGCCGCGAGGCGCCAAGGCATCCGCTGCGACTTCCTGCAACGCCACGGGAACGGACGGTAGCGGAGCGGCAAGGTCCGTA
This sequence comes from Acetobacteraceae bacterium, assembly GCA_036398775.1. GTDB lineage: Bacteria > Pseudomonadota > Alphaproteobacteria > Acetobacterales > Acetobacteraceae > DASWOJ01. Next base: position 1,129 of record DASWOJ010000025.1, on the reverse strand, counting down.
CCGGCTGCGCCTCGCGTGCAACGCGCAAGCGTGCCGTGCGATGACAAGCTGCGCCGGCCATCCCGGCCCGACCCGTCCGCAAGCCGGCTGTCGGCGCAATCCGCAATCCGCAATCCGCAATCCGCAATCCGGCGTGGTGATCCGGCGTGGCGATCCAGGGGCTGCAAGGACTGCATGTCCACCTGAATCGGCACGTCACCTTGCTTAGTGCACCAGCGGAACCGCCGGGACCGCAAGGGCGCCACGCCAGCCGCAGCCCGCACGGGATGGCGCCCTGCCGTCAGCCTCCGCCCGGCCGCACCGCCAGCGCCACCCCCACGGCGAACGCCGGCACGTCCAGCCGCAGCCCGTCCAGCCCGGCCTCGGCCATGATGGCGCAACAGGCCCGCCCCGTCTGCGTGTCCCAAACCCGGACCTGGTAACGCCCTGGCGCCAGCCCCGGCACCACAACGCCCACCCCGCGCCGCACCGCAGGGTCCACGCAACCATCCCCCAGCAGCGGCGCCGTCCGCAGCAGGAACAGCACGGCCTGCCGCGCATCCGCACAGGCGAAGCAAGCCACGTCCGGATCGTCCGCCAGCGCATCAACCGGGCGCCGGTCGAACGTCGCCCAGTCCACCAGCGGCAGGAAGCCGGCCAGGCTCCGTTGCGCCCGGCGCATCCCGTGCGTCAGCCGGTGCGGGTTGCGGTTCGGCCAGCGCATCCCGCCGCCCACGCCGCCGGACGCCAGGTGCGCCCATTGCAGGTGGCGGAAGTATTCGTCGTCGAACGCCTCGTCCAGCGTCCGGCCATGGTCCTTGAAGGTGTGGATCGGCCCGTGCTCGCTGTCGAAGAACGGGCGCTGGTCGGTGATCTCCGCCAGGGCCTCCCGCACCAGCTTGCCCACCGCCAGCGCGGGCGCCACCGTGTCGGAGGGGTGGTCAATCGTGTCCTCCTCGTAGAAGTGGTTGTTGGCGAAATCGAGGGCCGGGTGACGGAACACCGGCTCGTTCAGCCAGGGCTTCCAGTGCAGCTCCGGCCCGAACACCGACACGCATTGCGGGTGGGCGCGTCCGTGCGCCCGCAGCTCGATTTCCTTCAGGAACGGGCCGACGTCGCCGATGTAGTCCTCGAAGCAGCCGGGCCGGTC
>DASWOJ010000024.1:0-5139 GCA_036398775.1 Acetobacteraceae bacterium | reverse complement strand
TTGATGAGCGCCACCTTCACGCCGCATGCTCCGCGGCCTTGCGCCCAGCCGGGGCGCCGCGCTCCTGGGCGATCCAACCGGCCAGGCGGCGCAGGCCGTCGCGCCAGGGCACGGCGGCACCAAGGCCCAGCGCCGCCGCGGCCCGGCGGGTGTCGGCGACGAAATACCGCTGGTCCCCCGGACGCCAGTCGGAGAAGCGCAGGTCCGCGGGCCGCCCGCTGATCGCGCCGATCTCGTTAAGCACCTGCAGCAGGGTCACGGCGTTGGCGGGACCGCCGCCCAGGTTGAACGCCTGGCCGGACACCTGGCCGATCCGCGCCCAGGCCGCCACGTAGGCGTCCACGGCGTCGTCCACATACAGCACGTCCCGCACCTGCCGGCCGTCGCCGAAGATGCTGATCGGCCGCCCCGCCTGCACGGAATACAGGAAGTGCGCGAGCCAGCCCTGGTCCTCGGTCCCCAACTGGCGCGGCCCGTAGATGCAGCTCATCCGCAGCACGCAGGCGGGCACGCCGAAGCCGCGGGCGTAGTCCAGCACATACTGGTCCGCCGCCCCCTTCGAGCAGCCATAGGGCGTGTAGAAGCTGAGCGGACGGTCCTCGCCGATGCCGTGGGCGCGCAGGCCCGGGTCCTGCGGCAAGTAGGCGTCGCCGTCGCGTTCCAGCGCCACGTCGGCCAGGTTGCCGTAGACCTTGTTGGTGCTGGCAAAGATCACCGGCGGCGGCGCGGCCTGCCGGCGCAACGCCTCCAAAAGGAACACCGTGCCGCGCAGGTTCACGTCGAAGTCCAGCTCCGGATTGTCCAGGCTGGTGGTCACGGCGACCTGGGCGGCCATGTGGAACACCGCGGACACGCCGGCCGCCGCCTGCTCCAGCGCGGCGCGGTCCCGCAGGTCGGCGACCACCGCGTGGATGCGCCCGGGATGGCGGCGGCGCAGCCAGGCAAGGTTGGCCTCGACGCCGGGGCGGGCCAGGGCGTCGAACACCCGGACCTCATGCCCCTGCCCGGCCAGCCGGTCCGCCAGGTTGCTGCCGATGAAGCCGGCGCCGCCGGTGACGAGGACCGGACGGGATGGGTCCGCGGCGCCCGTCATGCCACCAGGCCGCGCTGCTCAAGCTCGCGCCGGGCGTCGTGCACCCGGTCCTCGGCCTGCTGCTGGCGGACCCACTCGGCCAACTCGCCCAGGCTGTCGTCGAAGCCGCGGCGGGGATGGAAGCCCAGCACGTCACGCGCGAGCGAGATGTCGGCAAAGCAATGGCGTATGTCGCCGACGCGGGCCTTGCCCATGACCTCCGGCGTGAGCTGCGGCACGCCCATCGCCTGCGCCAGGGCGGTGCCGGTTTCCAGCACGCTCACGTCGCGGCCGCTGCCGATGTTGAACACCTGGCCCGGCGCGTCCGGATGCTCCAACGCCAACATGAAGGCACGCGCCACGTCCTCCACATGGACAAAATCGCGGCGCTGCTCGCCATCCTCGAACACCATCGGCCGCTCGCGGTTCAGCAGCCGCGAGGCGAAGATGGCCAGCACGCCGGTGTAGGGGTTCGAAAGCGCCTGGCCCGGTCCGTAAACGTTGAACAGGCGCAGCGCCACGCCCTGCATCCCGTAAGCCGGGGCGACCGTCAGCGTCAGGCGTTCCTGGACATACTTGGTCAGGGCATAGACCGAGGCGAGGTTGGGCCGCTTCCATTCGGGCGTCGCCAGCGGCGTCAGCTTGGCGCCATCGGGGCCGAGCGGGTCCCAGCCTGCACCGGGGGCACGGCCGGCGGGACGCACCACGTCGTCCATCCGCTCGCCGGCGGCGGTGCGATACAGGCCCTCGCCATAGACGCTCATGCTGCTGGCAACGACGACGCGGGACACCGGGCGGTCTATCAGCGCCTGGAACAGCACGGCGGTGCCGCCGTCGTTCACCGACACGTAACGGTCTATGGCATACATGCTCTGGCCCACGCCGACCTCCGCGGCCAGGTGGATCACGTTGTCCACGCCGGCCAGCGCCGCCGACACGCGGTCCAGGTCGCGCACGTCGGCGCGTATCAGCTCCACGTCGTCCAGCACCGGGTTGCGCGCGGCGCCGCGGGCATGGACCTGGTCTATCAGGCTGTCGAGCACCCGGACCTCATAACCCCCGCTCAGCAGGGCGCGGGCAAGGTGGCAGCCGATGAAGCCCGCGCCACCTGTCACAAGCACCCGTGTCGCCATGCGTCCCAAATCTCCAGGTCTCGATGGACCGGCACGGCGGGATGCCGGCGGGTCATCGAATGTTCATCTACTATGCCTGGCGCGGACTGTACTCACAATCCCGTCAGAGCAGCGCGTCGCTGGGTTGCCGGGCCTCAAGGATGCGGCATGCACGGCCCAACCGTTCCGCAAAGGCAGGCGCCGCGACCGCGCCGGAAAACAGCATGTGATCGTCCAGCACGAAGGTCGGAACGCCCTGGACGCCGGCTGAACGCAGGGCTTGGTCCTCCGACCTGATCTCCGCAGAACCGGTGTCGCCCGACAGGTACTCCGCAACAGCCGGGCGGTCCAGCCCACAGGCCGCCGCCGCATCGGCCAGCACCGCCGGGTTGCCTAGGTCGCGGCCGTTCACGAAGTAGTCCTCGAACAGCCGGCCAACGACCTCGTCCTGCAGGCCCGCCGGTCCGGCGAAGCGGATCAGCCGATGGGCGGCAAGCGTGTTCGGCGTCCGGCGCATCGCGGCGAAGTTGATGGTCAGGCCAGCCGCCGCAGCCGCGGCGGCGACCTGCGCGTCCAGCTCGCGCGACCTTTCGAGGCTGCCGAACTTGGCCCGGCGATAGTCCTCCCTGGGCATCCCCCCCACGGGCATGTCGGGATTGAGCTGGAATGGCCGCCAGGCGACGGTGAAGCGCATCCCCTGCCCGGCCAGCTCGGCGAGCGCCGCCTGCATGTGCCGGCGGCCGATGTGGCACCAGGGACAGATCGGGTCGGACAGCACGTCCAGGCGCATCGGCGCTTCCTATGCCTCCGGCGCGTAGGCGGCCAGCATGGCGCCGTCGTCCACCAGGTCGCCCACCGCCGCGCCAACCCGGCCGATGGTGCCGTCGCGCGGGGCAGTCAGGCGCATCTGCACCTTCATGGCCTCCAGCACCAGCAGCACGTCGCCGCGATGCACGGCGGCGCCGGGCTGGACGCGGACGTCTATGATGCGGCCGGGCATGGGCGCCACGACCATGTCGCCGCCGGCATGGGCGGACGCGGGCGGCTGCAGCGGATCAACCAGGTCCCAGCCGTAGCTTTCCCCGTCCAGGATGGTGGTCAGGCGCGTGCCGTCCCGCAGCACCGCAACCCGCCGCTGCACGCCGTCGCAGATGAGCGTGATGCCGCCGCGGCCATGGGCGGCCGAGACCTCGACGGAATGGCCCGGCCACTCCAGGCGCATCGGACCACCCGGCGGCGTGCAGGCCCGCACGGCGAGATCCGTGCCGTCATCGCGCAGCAGCAGGTCCTGGTAGGGGTCGCCATTCATCCGCCAGTTGCCCGGGAGGTTCCACGGGGAATACGGATCGTGCTGCGGCGCGGGCTGCCGGGCTTGGTCATGCAGCACCTGTGCGACGACCGCGGCCACCGCCAGGACAGGCGCCGGACCCTGCGCGGGCAGCAAGCCATCGCCATGCCGGGCGATGAACCCGGTGTCCAGGTCCGCCGAAGCGAAGGCCGGATGCCGGGCGATGCCGCGCAGCAGGTCCAGGTTCGTCCGCACGCCGGCAACCTGGTAGTCGGCCAACGCCCGGCGCAGCCGCGCCACGGCGGCGGGACGGTCCATGTCCCAGACGATCAGCTTGGCGATCATGGGGTCGTAATGGACGCTGATCGTGTCGCCCTCGCGCACGCCCGTGTCCACCCGGACGTGCCGGCCGGGCCGCGGCTGGTGCAGATGGGTCAGGGTGCCGACGGCGGGCATGAAGTCCCGGCTGGGGTCCTCGGCATAGACCCGGGCCTCGATGGCATGGCCGTTGATGGACAGGGCGTCCTGCAGCAGCGGCAGGCGCTCGCCGTCGGCGACGCGAAGCTGCCACTCCACCAGGTCCTGGCCGGTGATCATCTCGGTCACGGGATGCTCGACCTGCAGGCGGGTGTTCATCTCCATAAAGTAGAAGGCGTCGGCCCCCGTCTCGATCTCAGGGCCGCCGGCCTCGGTGATGAACTCGACCGTCCCCGCGCCGACGTAGCCGATGGCGCGGGCGGCGGCGCAGGCAGCCTCGCCCATCCGCGTGCGGCGGGCCGGGTCCATGCCGGGGGCCGGCGCCTCCTCGATCACCTTCTGATGCCGGCGCTGGATGGAGCAGTCGCGCTCGAACAGGCTGACGGTGTTGCCGTGGGCGTCGGCGAAGACCTGGATCTCGATATGGCGCGGGCGGGTCAGGTAGCGCTCGATCAGTACCTGGTCGTCGCCGAAGCTGGCGGCGGCCTCGCCCTTGGCGAGCGCAAGGCCCTCGGCGAAGCCGGATGCGGACTCGACCACGCGCATCCCCTTGCCGCCGCCGCCGGCGCTGGCCTTGATGAGCACGGGATAGCCGATGCGGCCGGCCTGCGCCTGCAAGGCCGCAGGGTCCTGGTCCGCGCCATGGTAGCCCGGCACCAGCGGCACGCCCGCGCCCTCCATCAGGGTCTTGGCGGCGGACTTGCTGCCCATCGCCCGTATGGCGGCGGGCGGCGGGCCGATGAACACCAGCCCGGCGGCAGCGCAGGCGTCGGCAAACTCGGCATTCTCGCTCAGGAAGCCGTAGCCGGGATGGATGGCCTCGGCGCCGGAAGCCTGGGCGGCGGCGATGATGCGGTCAATGCGGAGATAGCTCTCGCGGGCCGGGGCCGGGCCGATGAGGTGGGCCTCGTCGGCCAGGGCGGCATGGCGGGCGCCGGCGTCGGCCTCGGAATAGACCGCGACGGTGCGTATGCCCATGCGCCGTGCCGTGCGTATCACCCGGCAGGCGATCTCGCCGCGGTTGGCGATCAGGATGGCGCCGAACATGCCCGCTACATCCGGAACAGGCCGAAGCCGCCAGCGGCCCGCCGCTGCTCCGACCAGGGTTCCACGGGGGCGTTCAGGCTGGCGGACAGGCCGAGGCCGAGCACCATGCGGGTGTCCGCCGGGTCAATCACGCCGTCGTCCCA
>DASWOJ010000023.1:0-7886 GCA_036398775.1 Acetobacteraceae bacterium | reverse complement strand
CGACGCGGCCGGCTACAACGTCGCGCAATCCGCCCGCATCCCGCAGCACCTGAACTCCATGGGTGCCGGGCTGCTGACGGTGCTCGGGTCCTTCCTGCCCATCGAGGCGTGGGAGGACGGCGACGTCGTCATCACCAACGATCCCTACTGCGGCGGCCAGCACATTCCCGACATCCTGGCGTTCCGCCCGGTGTTCGCGGATGGGGTGCGTATCGCCATCGTGGGCACCTGCTGCCACCACCTCGACATGGGCGGCATCTCCGCCGGCAGCTACGGCGCCACGGCGACCGAGGTGTTCCAGGAGGGGCTGCGCATCCCGCCGCTCAAGCTGTTCAAGCGCGGCGTGCTGAACGAGGAGGTGGCGGCGATGATGCGCCAGAACGTCCGCCGCCCCGACATGCTGTGGGGCGACCTGCAGGCGCAGCTCGCCTCGCTCGCCATCGGCGAGGCCAACCTGCGCCGCGTCGCCGCCCGCTACGGCGCCGCGACGCTCGTGCAGGCCTGCGCGCAAATCCTCGATGGGTCGGAGGCCGCCATGCGCGCCATGATCGGGCGCATGGCGGACGGGCGCTATGAGTTCGAGGACTGGATCGACGACGACGGCCTGACGGACACGCCCATCCGCATCCACGCCGCCATCACCATCGCCGGCCAGGAGATGACCGTGGACCTGTCCGGCTGCGGCCCGCAGGCGCTCGGCCCGATCAACGCGACCTTGGCCTCGTCAGGGTCGGCCGTGTCGTATGCCGTCATGGCCTGCGCCGACGAGCCGATCCCCGCCAACGCCGGCTGCTACCGCCCCGTCCGGGTGATCGCCCCGGAGGGCAGCATCGTCAACGCCCGCCATCCCGCCCCGGTCGCCAACCGGATCGTCGTCAGCCACCGGCTTGCCACCACCCTGCTCGGGGCGCTGCACCAGGCCGTGCCCGACCGCATCCCCGCCGCCTATTACGGCGTGTCCTACGTCTGCACGTTCCAGACCATCGGGACCGACGGCCGCCGCGATGTCCTGGTCGAGATCGAGGTCGGCGGCGGCGGCGGCCACCCGGAGGCGGACGGGCCGAACGCCTACTCCTGCGGCATGCACAACAATGCCAACATCCCCGTCGAGATGATCGAGAGCGAGCTGCCGCTCTCGATCCCGCGCTACGAGCTGCTGCCCGGCAGCGGGGGCGCCGGGCAGTTCCGCGGCGGCCTCGGGCTGGTGCGCGAGTGGCGCGTGGACTGCCCGGAGGCCGTGTTCACCGCCAACCTGGAACGCTTCAAGAACCGGCCATACGGCCTCGCTGGCGGCGAGCCTGCCCAACCTGGGCGCCTCAGCCTTCTCCGGGATGGCGCGACCGTTCCGCTCGCCTCCAAGGTGGGCAACCTGCGGCTGCGCCAAGGCGACGTGATCCGGCTGGAAACATCAGGCGGGGGCGGCTTCGGCGACCCGGCAGCACGTGCGGCTGAATACCAGGCGCGCGACGTGCAACTTGGGTATGTGCATGAACCCTAGCACTACTCTGCCAAGCGCATTACCCAACGTGCCAGGTGCTTGTTTTACGTGATGGAGTGGCGCCGCAGCGCGTCGGGAACTGCAGATGCGGCGTGTGCGCTTGGACGCTGATCCATGCGGCAAGGCCGTTGCCGCGCTTGCCTTCCCGTCAGCCTGCGGCTTCCCTCACAGCCTGGATCACGGGCAGCCCGTCCGTTGTCCGGTCCCGCCAGGAGGCCCGATGCTCGCCCACGTCCGAGACACCACGCTTTACTTCGATATCGAGGGCGCCGGACTGGTGCCGGACGGCCCCACGATGCGCGAGCGCCCGGTGGCCATGGTGGTCCACGGCGGCCCGGGCGGCGACCATTCCGGCTTCAAGCCCGCCATGTCGCCGCTCGCCGACGCGATGCAGCTCATCTACTTCGACCACCGCGGCCAAGGCCGCTCCGGGCGCGGCGATCCCGCGCGCTACACGCTCGACGGGAATGTCGAGGACATGGAAGCGCTCCGCCGTCACCTCGGGCTTGGCCCGGTGGTCAGCATCGGGACCAGCTATGGCGGCATGGTGGCGATGGCCCATGCGGCCCGCCATCCCGCTGCCGTCAGCAAGCTGATCCTGATCGTCACCGCGGCCCATGCCGGGTTCATGCCGCGGGCGGAGCAGTTCGTCCACGACCACGGCACGGCCGAACAGCAGCGCGCCTGTGAGCGCCTATGGTCCGGCACGTTCGGGACGGCGGACCAGATGGAAGAGTACTACGCCGCCATGGGACCGCTCTACAGCCGCCGCTACGACCCGGCTGCGGCTGCGGCCGTCCGCGGCCGGGCCATCTACGCGCCGGAGCCGCTGAACCGGGCGTTCGGGCCTAGCGGCGTGCTGCGCTCGTTCGACCTGCGGGCCGAGATCGCCGGCATCACCGTCCCTACGCTGGTCCTGGCCGGGCGGCACGACTGGATCTGCCCGCCGGAGTTCTCGGAGGAGATACACCGCCTGATCGCCGGCTCGCGGCTGCGGGTGTTCGAGGACAGCAGCCACTCCATCCGCGCCGACGAGCCGGAGGCGTTGAACGCCGCCATCCGGGAGTTCGTCATCGGCTGACCGCTTCGGACCGGGCTTGGCGAGCTGCCCGTTGGTCTGTCCCTTGTGCGGGCCGTGCTGATGGCAACGGCCTTCACGCTGCCGATCCGTCGTTGCGAGCCGCTTGCGGCGCGGCGATCCAGGGCCGCCGGCGCGATCCTTGCCGCCCTCGATTGCTGTGCCGCTGCGCTCCTCGCAATGACGGAAGCGGTCAGAGTGGAGGCCGGCTGATGTGACGGCCCCGCCGATCCGGCCCGCACGTGGGCACCGCGCCACGTCCTACACCGTCATATGCCGCTCGATCTGCGCCGCAGCGCCCGCGTCCGCAGTGCCGCCCCGTTCCACCACCACTCCCGACGTCAGCACGGCGAAGCGGTCGGCGACGGCCAGCGCGAAGGCGACATTCTGCTCCACCAGCAGCATCGCCGTCCCATGCGCCTGCCGCTCCGCCGCCAGCACCCCGGCCAGTCGGTCCACGACGGAGGGCTGCAGCCCCTCGGAAATCTCGTCCAGCAGCATCAGCCGGGGCCGCCCCAGGATGGCGCGGGAGATCAGCAGCATCTTCTGCTCCCCGCCCGACAGGGTGCCGGCCTTCTGGCCCAGCCGCCGCAGCAGCACGGGGAAGTGCGGCTCGATCAGCGGCAGCCGCTCACGGAACAGCCGGTCGTGCGGGACGCCTAGGCGCAGGTTTTCGCCCACCGTCATGTCGGCAAACAGCGCCTGCTCCTGCGCGACGTAGCACACCTGGCGCTGGGCGACGCGGTAGGGCGGGGTTCCGGCCAAGGGCTGCCCGTCCAGGAACACGCCCCCCGTCCGCGGCGAAACAAAGCCGGCGACAGTGCGCAGCAGCGTGGTCTTGCCGACGCCGTTCCGCCCGAGCAGCGCCACGATCTCGCCTGGCCCCACGTCCAGCGACACGTCGCGCAGCACCATCGTGCCGCCATACCCGGCGGTGACGCCCACTACCTGCAGCAGGTCAGGCACCCGCAGCAGGTCAGGCATGGGCAGCCCCGGCGTAGATGGTCCGCACGGTCTCCGACTGCACCGCTTCCTCCACGCCGCCATCCAGCACGATGCCGCCCTGGTGCAGCACGATCACGCGCGACGAGATGCGGCGCACGAAGTCCAAGTCATGCTCCACCAGCACGATGCACAGGCGGTGCCGGTGCGACAGGTCGGCCAGCAGCGTGCCGATGCGCTGCCGCTCCGGCGCCGTCAGCCCGGCCGTCGGCTCGTCCAGCAGCAGCAGCGCCGGCTCCAGCGCCAGCACCATCGCCAGCTCAAGCGACTGCTTCTCGCCGTGCGACAAATGCCGGGTTTCGACGGACAGGCGGTCCGCCAGCCCGGTCGCATGCACCACCTCCAGCGCGGAGGCAGGCAGGGCGATGCTGGGGGTGCGCCGGAACAGGGATGGCCGGGCGATGCGGCTCCGCGCGACCAGGAGGCAATCGGCGACCGTCATCGTCTCGAACACCGACGCCGTTTGGAACTTGCGGCCGACGCCCAGCGCGGTGCAGCGGTGCGGCGGCATCCGGCCGATGCCATGCCCGCCCACCTGGACCCCGCCCGCGCTGCGCTCCCGCCCATCGGCGATGCAGCGCATCAGCGTCGTCTTGCCGGCGCCGTTCGGGCCGATCAGGCTGACCAAGTCGCCAGCCCTCGCGGTGAACGACACGTCCTGCAGCACCTGCAGGCTGCCGAAATGCTTGCCCAGCGCCTCCACCCGCAGCACCAGGCCTTCGCCATGCCGGACGCTGGGCGGCGCCTCCACCAGACGGGGTGCCGGGGGCGCACGGCGCAGCCGGTGCAGCGGCAGCAGGGACAGCAGCCCGCCGGGTAGCGCCACGATGACCACCACGAACACCAGCCCGACGATCAGCGCCCAAAGGAACGGGAAGGCGCCGTTCAGGTAGTTGCTGATGGCGTCAATCGAGACGGCGCCGAGGATCGGCCCGGCCAACGTCGCCCGTCCGCCCAGCGCGGTGTAGATCACCAGCTCGGTCCCGGACACGAAATTGCCCAACTCCGGCGCTACCACGGCCGTAGCCCCGGCATAAACCCAGCCAGCCGCCGCGCACACCAGCGCGCAGGCGACGAACAGCGACACCTTCAGCCGGGCCGTGGGGATGCCGAGATACTGGCACCGCACCTCGTTCTCCCGCATGGCGACCAGCACCCGGCCAAAGTCGCTGCGGACCACGGTCGCCGCCAGTGCGGCCACCGCGACCAGCAGCAGCCCGGCGCCGCGGAACCAGCTCTCGGTATCCAGGTCCGGTACGTCGAAGCCGGACAGCCCGCTGCTCGACCCCGTGACGTTGCCGCCGGCGAAGATGAGCTGGACGAAGACGATGGGGAACACGAGGGTGATCGTCGAGACATACAGCGGCGACGCGCCGTAGGAAAACGCCAGCCAGCCCACCAGCAGCGCCGCCACCCCGGCCACCCCCAGCCCGAGCAGCAGCGCCAGCAGCCCGGTGCCCGGGTTGAAGCCGATCCTGGACGACACCAGCGCCAGCGCATAGGCGCCGATGGCCAGGAACGCCGCCTGGGCGAAGCTCAGGATGCCGGTGTAGCCCCACAGCAGGTCCACCGTGACCGCCGCGACGGCCAGCAGCAGGGAGCGGGTCAGCACGTTGACGCTGTAGGTGTCGAGCACCAGCGGCGCGGCCAGCACCGCTGCCGCCCCGGCCAGCACGAGCGCCGCGGGGAGCCAGCGCCGCGCCGGGCGAGGCTCCATCCCGTCCGCGTCACGCACGGGCGAAGCCCGTCGGCCGGATGCGCAGGATGACGGCGGCCAGGATGGCGATGGTCATGCCGCCGAGCACCGCGTTGAGGTAGGTGGAGACCAGGACCTGCGCCGCCCCCAGCACGATGGCCGCCGCCGCCATGCTGACCAGCGACGACCCGGACAGCAGCACCAGCATGAAGGCCGCCACCAGCCAGGGAACCCCCATGTTGGGGTCAACGCTCGACAACGGCACGACCAGCGCTCCGGCCAGCGAGGCGAGTGCCGACCCCAGGCTGAAGCTGGCGAACCGCACCCGCGCGCTGTTGACGCCCAGCGACTGCGCCAGGTTCTCGTTGGCGATCACCGCGCGGGTCACCAGGCCGAGCCGTGTGCCGTGCAGCACCAGCGCGATCACCCCTCCAAGCACTGCGGCAACCAGCACCAGCAGCAGCCGGTATTGCGAATACGTCTCGCCCAGCACCGTCGCGGCGCCCGAGAGCGGGCTTTGCGCGAACTGCACCTGGCGGCCGAACACCAGGGTGATGACCTGGCCGATGACGATGCCCAGCCCCCAGGTCGCCAGGATCGCATCCAGCGGCCGGCGATACAGCGGCCGAAGCACCGCCCACTCCATCGCCGCCCCGGCCAGCATCCCCGCCAACGCCGCCGCCGGCAGGCTGAGCCAAGGGTTGCCGCCGGCCTGCGTGACCAGCAACGCGGCATAGCCGCCCACCGTCAGCATGGCGCCATGGGCGAAGGATATGATCCCCATGACGCCGAACACGATCAGCAGGCCAAGCGCCACGGCGTAGAGGATCGCCGCCGTGGTCACGATGTCCAGCAGCAGGTTCATGTTGGCGCTCGCCCGGACCGGCCTACTTCAGGTTCGGGCATTGCTCGCCTGGGTCCACGTCCTTCGCCGTCTGCAGGATCTTCACGCTGCCATCCGCCTCGACCTGGCCGAGATACATCGTCAGCGCCGCATGACGCTCCCGGTTCATCTGGTTGCGGCCGCGCGGCCCGTCGAACGTCACCTCGGCCAACGCCTTGACGACGCCGTCCGCCCCGGTCCCGCCCGCCTTCTCGACCGCCGCCTTATACAGGTAGATCGCCTCATACTGCGGCACCGACAGGTCGTTGGGCGTCAGCAGCGCGGCGCCGAACTTCGCCCGCATGGCGTCCAGGAAGGTCTTGTTGGCCGGGGTATCCACGCTGGTGTAGTACGACCCCGAGATGTAGATGCCGGTCGCATCCTGGCCCATCGTCTTCGCCGTGCCCTCGTCCACGCCCAGGTTGCCGACCAGCGCGGTGATCCCCGCGGCCTTGTATTGCTTGGTCAGGGTCACGTTCGGCACGCCGCCAGCGGTGGATAGGATCAGCGCATCGGGGTTGGCGGCCCGGACCTTGCTGATGATCGCCGTCCAGTCCCCGGCGTCCATCGGCTGATACTCGTCGCCGACCACCTTGCCGCCCTTGGACTCGATGTAGGTCTTGGCATAGGCGAGCATGCCGCGGCCAAAGGCGTAGTCGCTGCCGATCAGGAAGAACGTCTTGGCGCCCTTGTCTTTCAGGAAGAAGTCAATGACCGGCGCCTCCTGCTGCTCCGGCACCCAGGCGTTGGAATACATGTAGCGGTTGCAGGAATGTCCCTCGTACGACGAGGTGTAGATGAACGGCGTCTTGCCCCGGGTCACGATCGGCAGCCCGGCATTGCGGGCGGCGCTGGTCTCCATCGAGATCAGCACGTCCACCTTCTTCTGGAACACCAGGCTGTCGAACGCCCGCTGCGCCCCTGCCGCGCCGCTGCCATCGTCGGCGACCTCCAGCACCAGCGGACGGCCCAGAACGCCGCCCTTCGCATTGATCTCCGCCACGGCAAGCTCGGACGCCTGCACGACGGAGGGCGCTACGACGCTGTTGGCGCCGCTCAGGCCGATTGGGACGCCGATGCGGATCGGGTCCTTGGACTGCGCCAGGGCAGGTCCCGCCAGCAGCAGCAGGGCGGCGGCAATACTGGTTTTGCGCATGGTCATTCTCCTGGTTCTCAAAGGTAGGACTTGGCGAGCAGCATGTGGACGCCCTTGTTGCCGTCCACCGTCTGCGTCACCCGCAGGTCGCCGATCAGCGAGCACAGCATGTAGGCCTGGTTGCGCGACAGGTTGGTGCGCCGGCAGACGTGATGCACCATCTCCCGTACCGCCTGCTTGGCGGCGTCGTCCAGGTCCTCGTCAAGGCCGATGGACATCAGGTGGGTGGGGGTCTCGGCGAACGGGAAGTCCACCGGCATGTCCCGGCGGACCGTCAGGCGGAAGGTGCCGGATAGGCCGGTCTCCAGGGCGGTGATGCACACCTCGCCGTCGCCCTGTACGCCGTGGCCGTCGCCGGCCATGAACAGCGCGCCCTCGTTGAACACCGGCAGATACAGCGTCGTGCCGGGCTTCAGCTCCTTGTTGTCCATGTTGCCGCCGAAGGCGCGCGGCACCGGCGAGCCGCAGCGGCCCCACGCCTTGGGCGGCGCCACGCCGATGATGCCGAAGAACGGGTCCAGCGGCAGCTCCGTCCCCCAGGGCAGGGTGCAGACGTTGCGGGCGCGGTCTATC
>DASWOJ010000022.1:0-2820 GCA_036398775.1 Acetobacteraceae bacterium | reverse complement strand
GGCCAACATGGAGCACTTCAGTTGGGTGGTGGCGCTGACCCGGATGATCTCGGCGGTGTTCCGCCGGGGCGGCGAGGTGGCGTTCGTGGCGGAGGAGCTGCAGGGCATCTTCGACCCGCGCGGCGGCCAGTGGAGCGAGGGACGGTATGTGCCGTCGCTGATCGCGGCCATCGGCGGAATCCTGGAGCAGCACATGATCGGCACGGGGTTCTTGCCGGCGCCGGCGGGGCGTGTTGCACCGGAGCCTGCCGCCGTGGGCGCGGTTGCGGCACCGCTCGGCATGCTATGTCCCAAGTGCAGCCAGCCCGGCGTGATGAAGGAAGGCGCGTGCCTGACGTGCCATCACTGCGGTTGGTCGAAGTGCGGGTAGAAGTCTCAGGAGAGGTCGCCGGTTGAACAGCCGGGGCATTGGGCAGGGTTGCATGGCCCTGCCCGGCTCCGGCCGTTGGGGCCGTACCCTCCCGTGGCAGTGACGGCCACAAGGGCGGAGGGCGGCAGCCATCAGCTTCTCCTGACCATCGCGGCAGTTGCGTGCGCATTCACCCCGCTCGACGACCTCTACAAGATGGCGACTGCGCCGGAGCCGCTTTATCCCGACTTCTTTGGGCTTTGGACGTTTGGCCGCTACCTGCTGAGCCATGCGCCTGGCAGCATCTATGACGGGCATGGTTTGCTGGATTACCAGGTCGGCCTGGGCGTGCGGCCCGGCAGCGATTACCCGTTCCATTATCCGCCATGGATCCTTCTGCTGCTCGCACCCTTCGGCGCTCTTCCCTACCCCATTGCGCTGGGCGCCTGGCTCCTGCTGACATTTGCGGCCTATGTGGCGGCACTCGCGGCCTGGCGCTGGCCGTGGCCGGTGCTGGGCTTGCTCCTGACCGCACCCGCGACGGCGGTGTGCGCCATCGTCGGGCAGAATGGGTTTGCGACTGGCGCACTGCTACTCGGCGGCCTGCGCCTGCTGCGGGTGCGGCCGCTCCTCGCAGGGGCGCTATTGGGATCAATGGTGATCAAGCCGCAGCTTGCGGTGATGGTGCCCTTTGTCCTGCTGCTCGGCAAGCATTGGCGGGCAATGGCCGGGGCGTGCCTTTCCGTCGCCGTGCTGACCCTGGCGGCCACGCTGGCGTTCGGACCCGGCATCTGGGGAGCGTGGCTGGACTACATGCGCGGCCATGCCGCGGCGTTGTCGGAGGGGCATCAGGTGCTGCTTGAAATGATGCCTACGGTGACGTCGGCCGTGCTGCTGCTGGGAGGCGGAACGACGACCGCACGGCTTATACAAGTGGCGGCGGTGCTGGCCGGCCTGCTTGCGGTGTGGCGGGTCAGGGCCGATGATGGACCGGAGTCTTTGGCGGCAGTGACCCTGGCCACGATTCTCGCAACCCCATACGCTTTCCACTACGACTTGCCAGCGGTGACAGGCGCGCTGCTGGCCGTAATCGCGGCGCGGATGGCAGGTACTGGCGGGTTCAGGCCTCTGGAGTTCCCGGTGCTGCTCGCCTGCGTGCTGATGTCCATGATCCTTCCCGCGCGACTGGGTGCGCTGGCTGCCGTCGTGCCGGCGACGTTCGCCGTGGGTCTGTGGCTGATATGCCGTGTGGCTGCTTCCCCGACAGCGAGTGACGGAACAGCCTTGCTTGCCTTCGGCAGGCAGGCGCGTGTTCCAAAGTGACAGCCCCGGTGCAAGAAATCAAAACGACGCTGACCGTCGCGCCGGTCGCCGCATTGCGTGTCCCAACCTGGTCCAATGGTCGCCGTAGGGCAACCTCAAACGGCTCCGTGGCAGCGTACTCGACGTTTGAAGGCCCTGGGTCACGACCTGCAACGGACGCGGTATAGAGTGCGGACATCGTATGACTGAGGAAGCTCTGGAAGAACTCGCAGGTGAACTCCTCGCGCTTCTGGCAGAAAGCCGAAGCTCCGGTTTAGCACGTACAATCCAGGCCCGTCCGGACGCTTATCCACTGGCCTCATGGACCAAGAGTCCTTTCAGTCGTCGTCGAATCCATCGCACCGCTAAAGTATATATCCAGCGCCCGCCGGAACATCGCCTCCTCCGGCTGAGCCAGCGCGAACAGGGTCATAGACGAGTGGAACTTGAGGTCGTCCGAGCTGCCGAACACTGCGTTCACCGTCCGCCCCTCTACCCCATTCACCAGCCCAGCGCACCGCACCAGCCGTAGCCCCAGCACCGGATGCGCCAGGTAGGCCCGCGCCTCGTCCAGCGATCCCAGGGCATAGCGCCGGGCCATCGCGCTGTGCCCCAACCCGGCGAGCTGCGGGAACACGAACCACATCCAATGCGTGCGCTTGCGCCCGGCCGCCAACTCGGCCAGCACCTGCGCCATCACCGGCTCCTGCGCCTGCACGAAACGGTCGAGATCATACGCATCAGCCATCCCGCCATGCTGCACGCCGCACCGAAGCTGGCAATGCCCTACCGCCTGCCGCGCGGCCTCAAGCAGACCAACAAGACCAAAGCAGCCCCGCCCGGCACCCCCGCCCAATAATTGTCCACCATCGCCAGCCCCGTCGCCCCGGACCAGCAACTGCTGACCACCAGCCCCAGCCAATCCGTCGCGCCCAGGCTCGGGCCGGCTGCGCCAAGGTCGCGCCGCCGCACGGGGGCCGACCGCCACAGCCCCATCAGCAGCCCGGACCCGGTCACGCCGGCGACCCCGCCCAGCAGCGCCGGCAACAGCCTCGGCTGCACGTACGCCACCCCCAGCACAGGCAGCAGCGCGATGGCCGCCGTGCCCAGCGCCGCCGCCGCCATCTTGGCGTGCTGCGCGGCCTTGAGCGGGATCGGCGCGGTCCCTG
>DASWOJ010000021.1:0-6600 GCA_036398775.1 Acetobacteraceae bacterium | reverse complement strand
ACCAGCGTGGTCTTGCCGGCGCCGGGCGGGGCGACGAGGACGGCGTTGCCGCCGCGCTCCAGGGCAGCGAGCAGGGCCGGCAGGGCATCGGCAACGGGAAGGTCTGGCAGCATGGCGCCACCGCGTAGCCCGGCGCGGCGCCGATGCGAAGTGGCACTCGGCCTTGGAACGCCCTTATATGCCGTGTGACGCGAGGACTCCGCATGATCCGACTTGCCGTGCTGCTGCCCCTAGCCTTCCTGGCGGCCATGCCGGCCTGGGCCGGGGAAAGCGCTGCAGTGCGCAGCAGCCGCGCCACCGTGACGCTGGTGTCCGACACGGACGCGGTCCGGGCCGGGCAGCCCTTGCGGCTGGGCCTGCGCATGCGCCTGGCGCCGGGCTGGCACACCTATTGGCGCAATCCCGGCGACGCCGGCGTGCCGCCCGAGCTGACATTGACCCTGCCGGCCGGAGCCACGGCAGGCGACCTGCAATGGCCGACCCCGGTGCGCCTGGCCGAGGGGCCGCTGATGACCTACGGCTACACCGGGGAGGTGCTGCTGCCGGTTGCCGTCACGCCCGGCGCCGGCCCGCTGCACGTCGAGGCGTCCGCGACCTGGCTGGTGTGCGAGCATATCTGCGTGCCGGAAGAGGGACGCTTCACCCTGGACCTGCAACCTGGGGACCTGCCGCCGGGCATCCTGGCGCCGTCCGCGCAGGCGCCGCTGTTTGCCGCCGCCAATGCGCGGATGCCGCGCCCTTCGCCATTCCCGGCGACGGTCGCGCCGGATGGCACGCTGACCCTGCGCGGCGCCGGGCTGTCGGCGGCGGCGGTGCGGGATGCCTGGTTCTTCCCGGGCAGCGACGGAGCGGTCGAGAACGCCGCGCCGCAGCGGCTGGTGGCGGGCGACGGCGAGGTTTCCCTGGTGCTGAAGCGGGGGATGCCGCAGCCGGGCCAAGCCGCTGCGGCTGCGGCTGTGGCTGGCCTGGCTGGGACGGTGGTGCTGCGTGACACCGGCGGGCAGGAAACCTACCTCGATGTCGCAGCAAAGCCCGGCGCGGCCCCGGCCGCCGCCCTTGCCGCGGCCCCTGCCGCCGCCCTTGCCGCGGCCCCTGCCGCCGCTCTCGCTGCGGCCCCGTTGGCGCAGACGCTGCTGCTGGCGCTGCTGGGCGGGCTGCTGCTGAACCTGATGCCCTGCGTGTTCCCCGTGCTCGCGATGAAGGCGATGGCGCTGGCCCGCATGTCCGGCGCGGCGCTGGGCGAGGTGCGGCGGCATGCCTTGTCCTACACGGCGGGCGTAATGGTGGCGTTCGGCGCACTGGGCGGCGCCCTGCTGGCCCTGCGGGCGGCGGGCGGCGCGGTGGGATGGGGGTTCCAGTTCCAGTCCCCGGCCTTCGTCGCGGCGATGGCGTGGGTGCTGTTCGGCGTGGGGCTGAACCTGTCCGGGGTGTTCCAGGTCGGCGGACGGCTGGCCGGTGCGGGGCAGGGGCTGGCGTCGCGCGGCGGTCACGCCGGCAGCTTCGCCACCGGGGCGCTGGCGGTGCTGGTGGCGACCCCATGCACGGCGCCGTTCATGGGCGCGGCTATCGCGGCGGCGCTGGCGGCCCCGGCTGCCGTCACGGTGCTGGTGTTCGGGGCGTTGGGGCTGGGCCTGGCCGCGCCCTATGCCGTGCTGGCCCTGCTGCCCGGCGCGGCGCGGCTGCTGCCGCGGCCCGGCGCCTGGATGGACGTGCTGCGCGGCGTGCTGGCCTTTCCGATGTATGCCGCCGCGGCCTGGCTGGTCTGGGTCATCAGCCAGCAGGCCGGGCCGGACGGCGTGCTGGCGGCGCTGGGCGGCCTGCTGCTGGTGGGCTTCGCCGCCTGGTCCTACGGGCTGGCGCAGGCGTCCGGCGGCCGCTGGCTGGGCCGTGGCGCCGCACTCGCCGCCGTGGCGCTCGCTGCCGCCCTGCTGCCGGGCTTGGGCGCGGCGCCTGCAGCCCAGGCGGAGGCCGCGGCAACCGAGGGAGTCGAGCCATACACCCCCGCCCGCCTGGCCAGCCTGCGCGCGGACGGGCGTCCGGTGTTCGTCAACATGACCGCGGCCTGGTGCGTGTCCTGCCTGGTCAACGAGCGTGTCGCCCTGGCCCCTGCCGCCGTGCGGGACGCCTTCGCCACCCACCGGGTGGCCTACCTGAAGGGCGATTGGACCCGCGGCGACCCGGCCATCACCGCGTTCCTGCGGGAGCATGGCCGTGACGGGGTGCCGCTTTATGTCTTCTATCCCGCCGGGTCAGGGACGCCAACCGTGCTGCCGCAGATACTGACCGAGGCTGCCGTCCTGGAGCAACTTGACAGGGCCGGGGGCTGATTCCGTACTGCTTGCTGGCGTTGTTGGCCCCGAAGCGTCGTTGCCGTCTTCCGTGCGGCCGCGCACGGTGCCTACGGGGCGCAGACCTGGCTTCAAACGCCCGGATGACCCATCTTTGCGTCGTCCCCCCACAGGAGACCGGACATGTTGCGCGTGCTTGCTGTTGCCCTCCCTTGCATCCTGATGTTGCAAGGCTGCGGCGCGCCATCCGTCCCCGGGCATCCACCGGTGCCGCCGGTGCTGGCCGAAGACGTGCCGGCGCCGCCCGAGCCTCGCGTCGCCCTGATCTGGCAGCCGGGTCACTACGACTGGACCGGCAGCGACTATCAGTGGGTCTCTGGCAAGTGGGTCGAGCGGGCTGGCCACGGCACGTTGTGGCAGGACGGTTACTGGCAACGCAACGGCGCCACGGAAGTCTGGCTTCCTGCACACTGGATCTGAGGCTCACCTGGCCGGAAACCGGTCCCAGCCGGGCCAAGGGCCAGGTGCGGACCTCAGCGGGCGAGGGCTGCGGGCTGGCCTTCTCCGGAGCCTGCGTCGTTCGGACCGGAGTTGCCCCGGGCGGTGGCGCCGGCGGTGGATGATTGGGCGGCCGGCTGCGGATTGGCGCCCGGGGTTGCGTCGGCCTGAGGTGGGGCGACCGGTACCGGCGACGCCGGGGGCTGCTGTCCCTGCTGCGGCTGTTGGTTGCCCAACGGGATGATGAATGGCTGGGCTGCGGCTGGCCCGGCCATGACCAGTGCGGCCAAGGCGGCTACTTGCAATTTCATTGATGCACTCCGGAATCTGAAACGTCGCCATGATGGACCAGGCTCACGGTGCCGAGCGGAAAGTCCGGATGCCGTTCTGGTCGGACGTATAAGTGCCGATGATAGGCCGGCGTTCCCCTGTCCGGTCCGGCCCAAGCTCGGGCGGAGCTGCGGGTGGCGGCTCCGGAGCCGGGGGCAGGTAAAGCGCCTCCTGGCCACTGGGCGGTAAGCCGCGCTCGCGGGTGTCCGAAGCCTGGTTGGAACGGCTGCTGGACCGTGGCGACGCAGGGCTGCGTCCGGAGGAGGCAGCCTCCCTCGACCGGCCTTCGGCCTGCCGTGCTTCCCGCCTGGACCGGGGCGGGGCAGGCTCGGATTGGCTTGCGGACGTCGAGGCGGGGCGTTGCGACGCCCCCTGGTTCTGGAGTGCCGTGCTGTCCGGCCCGCCCTTGTCCGGAGATGGCGCAGCCGCAGCGCCCGCTGGCGGTTGAACGGGGAACGGCGCCGGCGTTGTCGCCGCGACGCGCCCTGATGGCTCTGATCGCGGGAGTGCCGCAGTGCCGGATGGCGCGTCCGGATTGGACGCCGGCACGCCGCCCTGGGCCGCACGCGGTCCGGCCTGGACCGGCACGGGCGCAAGCTCGGGCGTCGGTGCAGGCTGCGCCATCGTTTGCAGCGAGACGGTGGACCCGCCCGGCCACCCGTAACGCCCGATCAGGACGCCGATTGCGATGGAGGCGGACATTGCCAGGCCAATGCCGATCCAGGTCATGGACGACCTCTGCCGGGCCGTGTCCGCGGCGCGCATGGGCGTTCCCGACAGCGCCGGACGCAGCCCAGGAGCTTGGACCGGTTCGGGACGCGGCGGAACGGACAAGCCCGGCCAGGGAGCGAACAGCGGGCCGGACGCAGCGAGGCCAGGTTGAACGAGGTGCGGCTTGGATGGAGGCAGCGGCACTGCGGCGGGCGTGCTCGACTCCGACAGGGGCGCATCCAGCAGCGCGGCCGGCATCTCCGGCAACTCGGCGGCCAGGGTGATCACCGGGCTGGCTGCCAGGCGCGTGCGGAGGAACGCCATCTCGTCAACCTGCAGGTCAGGCATGCCCGTCTGACCCGCCAGCACCAGGCGGAGCGCCGGAGCCGACCTGCAGGTGAATTGCAGGTAGCGCAAGGCGGTCCGGTGCAGCATCTCCCCGCCCTCGACCAGGAGCGCAACGGCGTCGCTGTCCGCATCGAGCATCGTCAGCGCCTGGAACCCAAGCTCCAGGACCTCGTCGTCATGCCCGTCAATGTCGGGGCGTTGCGTGATCTGCGCCATCAGGCCGGACAGGCTCAGCCCTCCGGCTGCAAGCGCCGACGCACGCAGCACGCGGCACCGGCGCCGGGCAAGCGCGTCAGCCACCGCGTCGAGCAAGGCTGGCATTCCGCTGCCGCCGGCCACCACCGCATCGCCGCCGCCGAGCACCCGGTCCAGGATCAGGCGCAGCGCTTCGGGCTCCGGCAGGGGCAGTTCAGTGTTGTGCGTATCCACGGCGCTCCCCTTGCTCTGCGGCCACGGGTAAAGAAACCATTAACATCGCTACGGGCCGATCACCAAGACCACGCGCCGGACGTATGGTGCCCAGGCCAGGCGCAAAAAAGGGACGATGGCTTTGAAGCCGGTTAGATGCGCCCTTGTCGGCGCCGTGACAACCAATTTCGTTCAATGCCTTGGCTGGCCTTCTGCAAGCATACGGTCAAGGGCCGGTTGGACTGGCCGGGCACGGCGTCAACTGCCAGGAGCTGGTATGGGCTGCTCTGGCGGGATTGGCGGTGTGGCGGGCTGCCCAGGGGCCGAGAGGTTTTGCTGCTGAACCGGGGCAGGCGCGGGGGCAGTCTCCGCTGATTGCAGCCAATCGCGAAGGGAGCGGCGGGCCTGGAACTCCAGCTCCACGTTCATGTCGTCCATCATCGCGCGGGTCATGTCGTAAAGCGCCCCCGGCAGCTCTGTGCGGCGGGGCAGGCTGGCCTGGCGGGTGACCCGCGCCTCCGCAAAGGCCGAGCGTCCGCCGTCGGGACGGAGGACATCGAGATGAACCGCCATCACGCCGGACAGGCCCTCGCCCGACTGGGTGACGCTGGCCTGGTCAACGACGAACGCCGCCCGGCCCGTGGCGCCGCCAGCGCCGATACGGTCCATCGCCATCCGCCGCAGCGTCTGGCCCGGGGGCGCCGGGTTCATCGCATCCAGCGGCCCCGGCGGCGGCGCATCCGGCACGTCCACGGCGGCGACGTTCAGCCGCAACGGCGTCAGGTAATCGTAATGCAGCGCCGGGAACTCCGTCCGCTGCGGCATGTCCTCGCCTCCGCAGGCCGCCAACAGCAGCGGCAGCAGGAGGACGGTCCGGCGCAGCATCCTACCCGCCCGCCGCCTTGCCGTGGACCTCGTCGCGGCCGAAGCGGAAGTCCAGGTTGCAGAACTCGCAGGTCATGACGATGTCGCCGCCGACCGCCATGTGGTCCAGGTCGTCCTTGGGGAAGGTTTCGAGGATGCCCGATAGCCGGGCGCGGGAGCAGCGGCAGCCGTAGGCCAGGGCGCGGTTGCGGTCGGCCGCCACACCCTCCGTTCCGAACAGGTTGAACAGCAGCCGGTCCGGCTGCAGCGTATCGTCCAGCAGCTCGGATTCCTTGAGCGTCGCGGCCAGCGCCGTCGCGGTGCGCCAGCTTTCGGTCTGGGCGTCGTCGTCCATTTCCGGGTCCAGCCCGCCTTCGCGCGCCACGCGCTCCAGGATCAGTGCGCCGGCCCGCCAGCCCAGGGGGGTCTTGGCGCAGGCCAGGCGGACGGTGCATTGCAGTTGCTCGCTGGTCTGGAAATAGTGCAGCGCCATGTCGGCCAGGCTGTCGCCCTCGATGCTGACGATGCCCTGGTGCCGTTCGCGGTCCGGACCCTGGTCCACGCTGAACGCCAGGTAGCCGTGGCCGAGCAGGGCGGCGGCGGAGGGGTTCTCCCCGGCGGCGAGCAGGGTCGCCAGCTTGTCCGCATCGGCCCGGGCGTAGCCGCGCAGCGCACCGGATTCCGTGCAGTCCGCCAGCAGCATCGGCAGGGCGCCGTCGCCCTTGGCCTGCAGGCTGAACGAGCCGCGGAACTTCAGCGCCGTCGCCAGCGCCGCCGTCAGCGCCAGGGCCTGGCCGGTCAGCGCGGTCACGACGGGGTGGTTGTGGTGCCGGGTCAGCAGCGCGTCGGCGAGCGGACCCAGGCGCACCAGCCGCCCCCGCACGGGACGGCCCGGCAGGTAGAACGGGGTGATGCCGCGGGGGACCACGATGTCGGGCACGTCGGGCCGGGCGCTGTCCAGGAAGGCAGGGTTGGTTGTCATGCGCTCTATGTAGGGAGAAGGGATGCCGAGGTGAACCTGTCCGGTTCCGGCGGG
This sequence comes from Acetobacteraceae bacterium, assembly GCA_036398775.1. Taxonomy (GTDB): domain Bacteria; phylum Pseudomonadota; class Alphaproteobacteria; order Acetobacterales; family Acetobacteraceae; genus DASWOJ01. The sequence goes on along the minus strand of DASWOJ010000021.1, from coordinate 117 downwards.
GTGCCGTAGGGTGCATCCGATGAGGGACTCGGCGGGGCGGCGATGGGGTTTGGTGGCGGCGGTGTCGCTGTCGCGGGTGGCATTCGGCTACCAGTTCCAGTCCCTTGCAAGCCTGGG
>DASWOJ010000020.1:0-7545 GCA_036398775.1 Acetobacteraceae bacterium | reverse complement strand
GAGATCAGTTCGCCCAGCAGCAGGCTGCGGGCGGTGCGGTCCAGGAAAGCCATAGGAGTGTTCCTTCTTGCCCGGCCCGCTTTAGGCGCAGCCGGGCGGTAGAGCAAGATTTACGCAGGCGGCTGACCCGGCAGCCAGCCCATGCCCAGCAGCACGCCGGCCGTCAGCACCAGCCATCCCAGGGAGAGCGGCAGGAACACCTTCCAGCCCAGCCGCATCAGTTGGTCGTAGCGGAAGCGCGGGAAGGTCGCACGCACCCACACGAACATGAACAGCACCAGGCAGATCTTGGCGATGAACCAGATGGGACCGGGTATCCAGGTGAACGGCGCAAACGGGATCGGGCTGAGCCAGCCGCCCAGGAACAGGATCGCCGTCATGGCCGACATCAGGATCATGTTGGCGTATTCGCCCAGGAAGAACAGGCCGAAGGTCATCGCCCCGTATTCCACGTGGAAGCCGCCGACGATCTCGCTCTCCCCTTCCGGGAGGTCGAACGGCGCCCGGTTCGTCTCGGCCAGGATCGAGATGAAGAACACGACGAACATCGGGAACAGCGGGATGAAGAACCAGATGCGCTCCTGCGCGTGCACGATGGCCGTGAGGTTTAGGCTGCCGGCGCACAGCAGCACCGTCACGATCACAAGGCCCATGCTGACCTCGTAGCTGACCATCTGCGCCGCCGAACGCAGCGCGCCCAGGAACGCATATTTACTGTTGCTGGCCCACCCGGCGATGACGATGCCATAGACTCCAAGGCTGCTGACCGCAAACAAATACAGGATGCCGACATTGATGTTGGCGATGGCCCAGCCGTCGTTCACCGGAATCACCGCCCAGGCAATCATCGCCAGCGTCATCGTCAGCAACGGCGCTACGATGAACAGCACCCGGTTGGCGCCGGTCGGGATGATAGTCTCCTTCATCAGCATCTTCAGCGCGTCGGCGAAGGGCTGCATGAGGCCGAAGGGGCCGACAACGTTCGGTCCCTTACGCATCTGCATCGCAGCCATCACCTTGCGCTCGGCCAGGGTCAGGTAGGCGACGCTGACCAGCACGGGCACCAGCATGGCAAGCGTCTCGACGACGGTCAGCACGGCGATGCCAAGCGGGGTGGCGAGGAAAGCGGTCATCCCCGCTATTCCGCCGCCTGCTGCATCGGATGGGTGTAGGTCCGGGTGCACTCCGCCATGGTGGCGCTGGCACGGCAGATCGCGTTGGTCTGGTAGTAGTCGGGCACCGCAGGCTGGAACGGCGCTTCAGACAGTTCCCCGCCTGCCGCCGGCCCAGACAGATCGGTGCAGCCGTGGCGCTGCAACTGCTGCTCGACGACAAAGACCGGGTTGGCCTGAACCAACCGGTCACGTACGCCTGCAAGGTCGTCATAGGGCAGCTTGCGGCCGATCGTCGCGCTGAACGCGCGCAGGATGGCCCAGTCCTCCCGCGCCTCGCCGGGCGGCTGGATGGACAAGAAGCCGCGTTGCATCCGGCCTTCAGTGTTGACGTAGGTGCCGGCCTTCTCGGTATAGGCCGCGCCGGGCAGGATCACGTCGGCGCGGGCGGCACCGCGGTCCCCGTGATGCCCCTGATACACGACGAAGGTGCCAGCGCCGATGCGGGCGGTATCGAACTCGTCCGCCCCGAGCAGCCACAACAGGTCCACCCCGCCGTCCATCATCCCGGCCAAGTCCTTGCCGTCCGGACCCGGCACGAAGCCCATGTCCAGCGCACCGACCCGCGCCGCCGCCGTGTGCAGCACGTTGAACCCATTCCACTCCGGCGTCAGCGCGCCGCAATCCACCGCGAGTTGCCAAGCCGCAGCCAGCACCGCCGCGCCGTCCGGGCGCTGCAGGGCACCCTGCCCCACCACGATCATCGGACGCTTGGCGCCGCGCAGCTTGTCCGCAAAGGCGCCGAGGTTGGACAGGGCAGACGGGTTATCGCCTAGATGGTCGGCACGATAGGTCAGGTCGGCCGCCGCGCCGACGTAGGCGACGGGGCATGGCCCCTGGTTCAGCCGCTTGCGGATGCGGGCGTTCAGCACCGGGGCCTCGCGCCGCGGATTGCTGCCGATCAGCAAGATTGCATCGGCATCCTCGATCCCGGCAACCGTCGTGTTGAACGTGTAATGCTCCCGCCGGCCTGGCGGCAGCGCCGCGCCGTCCTGGCGGCAATCCAAGTTACTCGATCCCAGCGCAGCCATGAGGTCCTTGAGGGCCACCATGCTCTCGGCGTCGCACAAGTCACCGGCAACGGCGCCGATGCGGGCGCCGGACAGGTCACGCAGTTTCGCAGCAATCGCGCCAAACGCATCCGGCCAGGTTGCCGGGCGGAGCTTGCCATCCACGCGGACCCAAGGGCGATCCAGCCGCCGCCGCTTGAGCCCGTCATGGGCAAAGCGAGACTTGTCGGCCAGCCACTCCTCATTCACGTCCTCATTGATGCGCGGCATGACGCGCAGCACCTCGGACCCACGCCCGTCCACGGTGATGTTGGACCCCAGCGCATCGTGCACGTCTATGCTGACGGTATGGCGCAGTTCCCAAGGACGGGCGACGAAGCTATTGGGCTTGTCGAGCAGTGCGCCGACCGGGCAGATATCGATCAGGTTGCCGGACAGCTCGGTCGTCAGCGCCTTCTCGATGTAGGTGCCGATTTCCATGTTCTCGCCACGGGAGGTGGCGCCCATCTCCGGCACGCCGGCGACCTCGCTGCTGAACCGGATGCAGCGGGTGCAGTGGATGCAGCGGGTCATGAAGGTCTTGACCAGCGGACCCAGGTACTTGTCCTTGATCGCCCGCTTGTTCTCGCGGTAGCGCGAATGGTCCATCCCGTAGGAGTAGGCTTGATCCTGCAGGTCGCACTGGCCGCCCTGGTCGCAGATCGGGCAGTCCAGCGGGTGGTTGATGAGCAGGAACTCCATCACGCCCCGGCGGGCCTGACGCACCATGGGCGTGTCGGTCTTCACCACCATGCCATCTGCCACCGGGTAGGCGCAGGAGGCGATAGGCTTGGGCGCCTTCTCCACCTCAACCAGGCACATGCGACAGTTGCCCGCAACGGACAGCCGCTCATGGTAGCAGAAGCGCGGTATCTCCTTGCCTGCGGCCTCGCAGGCTTGGAGGACGGACGAGCCGTTCGGAACTTCGACGGCGATGCCGTCAACGGTGACGTTGGCCATGGATATCCCCTACTCCGCCGCCATCGGCAGCGGACGCGGCGCACGGGCCGCCTTGTACTCGGCGATGCGCTGTTCCATCACCGGACGGAAATGGCGGATCAGACCCTGGATCGGCCAGGCGGCAGCGTCGCCTAGGGCGCAGATCGTGTGACCCTCGACCTGCTTCGTCACCTGCTCCAGCGTGTCTATCTCCTCCAGATCGGCCCGGCCCTGCACCATGCGATGCATCACGCGCATCATCCAGCCCGTTCCCTCGCGGCAGGGCGTGCACTGGCCGCACGACTCGTGCTTGTAGAACTGCGCCAAACGGTCAATTGCGCGGATCACGTCCGTGCTCTTGTCCATCACAATCACGCCCGCAGTGCCGAGGCCGCTCTTCACGTCGCGCAGGCTGTCGAAATCCATCAGGACCGTGTCGCAGACGTCTTTGGGGATCAACGGCACACTGGACCCGCCGGGGATCACGGCCAGCAGGTTGTCCCAGCCGCCGCGCACACCGCCGGCATAGGCATCAATCAACTCGCGCAGGGGAATGCCAAGCTCCTCCTCCACGTTGCAGGGCTTGTTCACATGGCCGCTGATGCAGAAAATCTTGGTACCGCTGTTCTTGGGCCGGCCCAACGCCGAAAACCACGCACCGCCCCGGCGAAGGATCGTCGGCACCACGGCAATCGTCTCGACATTGTTGACCGTCGTGGGGCAGCCATACAGCCCGACCGCGGCTGGGAAGGGCGGCTTGAGCCGGGGCATACCCTTTTTGCCCTCCAAGCTTTCGAGGAGGGCCGTCTCCTCGCCGCAGATGTAGGCGCCGGCGCCACGATGGACATACAGGTCGAAATCGTATCCCGAACCCGCAGCGTTCTTGCCCAGCAGGTTCGCTGCATACGCCTCGTCAACTGCGGCCTGCAAAGCCTTCGCCTCGTTGTAGTATTCACCGCGTATGTAGATGTAGCAGGACGCCGCGCCCATGGCGAAGGAGGCGATCAACGCCCCCTCGATCAGCTTGTGCGGATCATGCCGCATGATGTCGCGGTCCTTGCAGGTGCCGGGTTCGCTTTCATCGGCATTGATGACGAGATAGCTGGGCCGCCCGTCGAGATTTGCCTGCTTCGGCATAAATGACCATTTCATGCCGGTCGGGAACCCGGCGCCGCCGCGGCCCCGCAGTCCCGATGCCTTCATCTCATCAATGATGGCGTCGCGTCCCCGGGCGATGATGGCGGCTGTTGCGTCCCAATCACCTCGGGCCCGGGCGCCCTTCAGGCCTGGGCTATGCTGCCCGTATAGGTTGGTGAAGATGCGGTCCTTGTCGGCGAGCATCGCTGACTACTCCAGGGTTGTCAGGGTGGTCGGACCACCTTCGGGGGCGGAGGTCATGCGACCAATGGAGGAGCCGGGATGCACCGCCTCCCCGCGGCGGAGCGCCTGCAGCAGCGCCACCGTCCGGTCGTAGTCCAAATCCTCGTGGTAGTCGTCGTCCACCACCAATATGGGTGCGTTCACACAGGCGCCGACGCACTCCACCTCGCTCATGGTGAACAATCCGTCCGCACTGGTCTCACGCCAGGCTTTGATGCCGGTCACATCGCGGCAGGCCCGGGTAATCTCGTCCGATCCGCGCAGCCAGCACGGCGTCGTGCCGCAAACCTGCAGATGGTAGCGGCCGATCGGGTTGGTGTTGAACATCAGGTAGAAGGTGGCAACCTCGTAAACCCGGATCGGCGGCAACTCCAGCCGGTCCGCCACCACGTCCATCGCCACCGTCGGCACCCAGGCGCTGCCGGTCTGCCGCCGCATCTGGTGCTGCACGACATACAGCAGCGGCAGCACCGCGCTGGCCTTACGGCTGGGTGGATACTTCGTCACGATCAGCCCGATCTCGCGCTCGCTGTCCTCGTCAAAGGCGAAGTGCGCCGGCTGCGGGGCGCCCAGCCCGGTCGAGCCGTCGCCGACGTCCTCGGACGTGCCGTTGGCGACCTGGGAGCCTGCGGCCCCGCCCAAGTTCTGCGACATGCTCTACCTGTCAATCTCGCCGAACACGACGTCCACGGAGCCGATGATGGCCACGGCGTCGGCCAGCATGTGGCCCTTGCTCATGTGCTCGACCGCTTGCAGGTTGGCAAAGCCGGTCGGGCGTATCTTGCACCGGTAGGGACGGTTGGTGCCATCGGCGACAAGGTAAACGCCGAACTCGCCCTTCGGGCTTTCGGTCGCGGTATAGGTCGTGCCGGCAGGGATATGATAGCCCTCGGTGTAGAGCTTGAAGTGATGGATCATCGCCTCCATCGACTTCTTCATCTCCTCGCGCCGCGGTGCGGTGAACTTCCGGTCCTGTATCTTCACGTCGCCGGGCCGCATCTTCTCCAGGCACTGCTGGATGATGAACGTGCTCTGCCGCATCTCCGCCATGCGGACGAGGTAGCGGTCGTAGCAGTCGCCGTTGCGCGCCACCGGCACATCGAACTCGACCTGGTCGTAGTTGTCGTAGGGCTGCGACTTGCGCAGGTCCCACGGCACGCCGCTAGCGCGCAGGCACGGCCCGGTGAAGCCCCAAGCCAAGGCATCCTCCGGCGTCATGATGCCGATGTCCACCGTGCGCTGCTTCCAGATGCGGTTGGTGGTCAGCAACTGCTCCAACTCATCAATGAATTTTGGAAATGTGCTGGCCCATTCGCCGATCTCCGCCGCCAGGTTGCCCGGCAGGTCGCGCGCCACGCCGCCGGCCCGGAAGTAGTTGGCGTGGTAGCGGGCGCCGGATACCGCCTCGTAGAACTGCAGCAGCTTCTCACGCTCTTCGAAGCCCCACAGGCTCGGCGTGATCGCGCCGACGTCCAGGGCATAGGTCGTGATGTTGAGCAAGTGGTTCAGGATACGGGTAATCTCCGCGAACATCGTCCTGATCCAGCGCCCACGCTCCGGCACCGTGATACCGAGCAGCTTCTCCTGCGCGATTGCCCAAGTGTGCTCCATGCACATCGGGCTGACGTAATCCAGCCGGTCGAAGTACGGCAGTGCCTGCAGATACGTCTTATGCTCGATCAGCTTCTCGGTGCCGCGGTGCAGCAGCCCGATATGCGGGTCGGCACGCTCCACGACCTCGCCGTCCATCTCCAGTATCAGACGCAGCACACCGTGCGCGGCCGGATGCTGCGGCCCGAAGTTGATGGTATGGTTGTCCACCTCCAGCACCTTGCTGGTCGTCGGCTTGCCCTCGTCCGGCGTGGTGCTGCTGCTGCCCATGAACGGGCCGATGCGTGCGTCGTCAGGCATTTAGTTGCCCTCCTTCTGCGGAGCCGCAAGCGTGCCGGCCTGCATGTCGGCGGAACGCGCGGCGATACGGTCGGTGTGCGCCTTCTCGTCGCCGGGCAGGGTGGTCATGCCTTCCCAGGGCGAGATGAAGTCGAAATTACGAAAATCCTGTGTGAGGCTCACCGGCTCGTTGACCACCTGCTTCCGTTCCTCGTCGTAGCGGACCTCGACGTAGCCAGTCAGCGGAAAATCCTTGCGCAGCGGATGGCCGTTGAAGCCATAGTCAGTCAGGATGCGGCGCAGGTCGGGCTGGCTGCTGAACACGATGCCGAACAGGTCCCAAGCCTCCCGCTCGAACCAGGTAGCGACGGGCCAGATGCTGTGGATGCTGGGCACCGGCGACTGCTCGTCGGTCTGAATGACGACGCGGACCCGGTGGTTCAGCGACACCGACAGCAGATTGTAAACTACGTCGAAGCGCTGCGGACGCTCCGGCCAGTCCACGCCGCACAGGTCCATCAACTGCTCGCACGAGAAGCGAGGATCCGTGCGGAGGAACGCCAGCAGGTCGGCGATAATCAAGCGGTCGGCATGGAGCACCAGCTCACCGTTCTCCAGCCCGGCACGCTGCACGCCCGGGATGGCTATGGCAGACTGCGCCAGCGCGGGGAGGCTGGTAGGCGCGACCGCGATGGCTGGAGCCTGCGGAGCCTGCTCGGTCCCGTCAACCACGCAGAATCGTCCCGGTGCGGCGTATCTTCTTCTGCAGTTGCAGGATGCCGTAAACTAGTGCCTCCGCCGTTGGCGGACAGCCCGGTACATAGACGTCAACCGGCACTATGCGATCGCAGCCGCGGACGACGCTGTAGCTATAATGGTAGTAGCCGCCGCCGTTGGCGCATGATCCCATGCTGATGACCCAGCGCGGCTCCGGCATCTGATCGTAAACCTTGCGCAGCGCCGGGGCCATCTTATTGGTCAGCGTGCCGGCAACGATCATCACGTCGGATTGGCGCGGGCTGGCACGCGGGATCACGCCGAAGCGGTCCAGGTCATAACGTGGCATGTAGGCGTGGATCATCTCCACCGCGCAGCAGGCCAGGCCGAACGTCATC
>DASWOJ010000019.1:0-23680 GCA_036398775.1 Acetobacteraceae bacterium | reverse complement strand
CGTAGCTCGGCTGCGAGTTGGAGGAGGGCAGGGGGTCGCCCGCAGCGTCCACATGGCGCATCACGGCGTCACTGTAGATGTCGGACAGGTCCTGCACTGGGTCGGTGCCGTTGTCGCGCACCGGGCCGCCATCGGCCAGGCGAAAGGCGCCACGCACAGGGCCATCGTCAGAAAGGCGGAAGCGGTGGGCGAAACGGTGCCGGGGCGTCACAGCCACCGCCTCCCGAAACCGTGGCGGCAGCCCGTCCGGCACGCCGTAGCGCCGGAACGCGGCGTCCAGCATGTCCAGGAACTGGGTCTGGTAAGGTTCGGCTTGGGCATCGAGTACGCTCATCGTGGACTCCTTCGCCGGGTGGTGCGCGTCGCGGCGGCCGGCGCGGACGACGGGAAAGAATTTTTGCACGGCCGTCCGCGCCTGCGTGCGCCGGACGCATACAGGGCCATGACGGAGACCTCGCACCGGCTGAAGCATCTGAACCCGCGTTTCGGACCCGTGCCGAGGGACGTGGGCGCAGGGTTGGCCGCGCTGCCCGATGACGAGCTGTTGCGGCTGCGCGCGATAGCCCGGCTGCGCGCCCGCTCCTTGCCCGGTGGCGTGTCCTGGTCCGACCTGCTGCACGAGGCCGTGGCGCGCGCGATGGCCGGCACGAGGCCCTGGCCGCCGGGGGTGCCGCTGGTCGCCTTCTTGGCTGGCATCATGCGGAGCCTGTGCGACGAGCAGTGGCGTCGGCGGCGGCGCGAGGAGGCGCTGTCCAGCGTGGATGCTGCGGGCGACCGGCAGGCCCACGATCCCGAGCGGGCCTACGCGGCCGCCGAGGCGCTCGCCGCCATCCACCGGCTGTTCGCGTCCGACGAGGCGGCCACGAAGGTCATCACTGGGCTGATGGCCGGCCTGGATGCCGGGCAGATCCGGTCTCACTACGGCCTGGGCGCGGTGGAATATGATACGGCCCGGCGCCGGATGCGGCGGGCCATGCTGCGCCACGGGTTGGCCTGGTCGTGGCCATGACCAGGCGCCCCGATCCATCTTCGGCCTTGCTGGCGTTGCTGGACGCCCTGGAAGCAGAGCTTCTCGCCGCTCCCACGGCAGAGATGCGGGACGCCCTGCGCGAGACTGGGCGTGCACGGGACGGCGCTTGCCGCGAGGTCCGGTCGCTGCTGGACGACGCAGCGGCGGCGAGCGAGGACACCCCTGTTCCGGCCGCGCCGTGCGGCACGCACGGCCTGCCTAGGTTGCACCGGCACTGAGCAGCGGTGCGGGCCGCCAAGCCAGCCCGCCGCAGGACTTGGCAGGGGCAGATTTGGCTTGTTGGTCAGTCTGCCAGGGCCGTTGGGAGGAAAGACGAACCAACACCGCAACACCCCATTGACCCGGCCCCTGGGACCGCCCCGATAAGGGCGGCGGTCAGCGAACAACGAGGTGATGCGTGAGCTTTTCCGCCCAGTTCCTAAGCCCGTCCGAAGCCGCCAGGCAGCTCGGCGTTTCCGCCAAGGCCCTGCGGCTCTACGAGCAGCGCAGCCTGGTGGCCCCGATCCGCACCGCCGCCGGGTGGCGGGCCTATGGTCCCGACGAGATGGCCCGGGCCGCCGAGGTCGTGGCCCTGCGCGCGCTTGGCCTCAGCCTCGCCCAGGTGGCGCGAGTGCAGGAGAGCAATCCTCAAGGTCTGGAGCCGGCCCTGGCCGCACACCAGGCAGCACTCGAAACCCAGTTGCGCCAACTCGCCGGCACCGTCGAGAGGGTTCGCAATCTCCGCGCCGGCCTCACCCAGGGCCAGGCGCCTTCCGCGGAAGAAGTGGCGCGCTTATTGGGACCAGGCGCCGACCTTTGCGTAGCGTTTGACCTTCCCTGGCCTTGGGGTGGCGAACGGTTCGAGCTGCGTGGCATCCAGCCGCTGAACTACATCATCGGCCCGCTGGGCAGCGGCAAGACGCGACTGGCCCGGCGGCTGGCCGAAGCCCTGCCCGGCGCCGCCTTCCTGGGCTTGGACCGCCTGGCCGACGGCGGCGCGGCAGCCCGGGCGCGGCTGGACGCCGACCCGGCCATCAAATCGCGGGTCGAGCAGGCCCTGGCCTGGCTCACCGAGGATGGCGCCACTGTGTCGGAGGCCCTGGTCGCGCTGCTCGCCGGGCTGGAGGCGGACGGCCCGGCTGCCCTGGTCGTTGACATGGTGGAGCAGGGGCTGGAGCAGGCCGTCCAGGAGGCCCTGATCGCCCACCTGCGCCGCCGTGGGTCTAGCGGGCGACCGCTGTTCCTGCTCACGCGCTCCTCCGCGATCCTGGACCTGGCCGCGGTGGGCGCCCACGAGGCGATCATCCTCTGCCCCGCCAACCACAGCACGCCGACCCGCGTTGCCCCCTATCCCGGCGCCCCCGGCTACGAGGCCGTCGCCACCTGCCTCGCCTCGCCCGAGGTGCGGGCCAGGACGGAGGGCGTCATCGCGTGGCGACCCGAGGTGGCATGATCGCCAGCTCAAGCCATACGGCACAGAGACGCATCTGAAATGAGGCCGCGCACCTCGTGAAGGTTCGCCGCGACATGGGCGCAGAGCCACCTGATTTCGTCTGTCGGCTGCAGCAGGTCCGGCACCATGATCGTCGTCATGGCGGCAGACGAAGCGGATCGGACGCCGGCATACGAGTCCTCCAGGGCCAGGCAGGAACGGGGGTCCACCCCAAGCCGCTCGGCCGCAATAAGATACGGGTCCGGCGCCGGCTTGCTGGCAGCGTAGTCCCCTTGCGCCACCACGGCGTGAAAACGGCCGTGCAGGGTGCAGGCTGCCAGATGGTGCTGCACAGTGTCGTGCCGGGACGACGTGGCTATGGCCCGGGGCAGGCGCAGCTCATCCAGCACGTCGAGGAGTTCGAGAACGCCCGGCTTCAAGCGCAGGCGGGTATCCGCCATCGTGCTGAAGTGCTCACGCACAGCCTCCCCGAACTCGTCCACCCGAAAGACAGGGCCGTAGTGGTCCAGCAGCTGGATGCGGTTCACGGGCCAGGGGTGGCCCACCATGCTGAGGAACACGGCAGGGGGCATGTCGTAGCCCCTCTCGGACGCTGTCCGGGTGAACGCTTCCTGGTAGAGCGCCTCGGTGTCGAACAGCAGGCCGTCCATGTCGAACACGATGGCGGCCGGCATGTGAGAAAGCTTCATCACCGGCCTGTAGGCGATGCGAACCCCTGGCGCAACGGAGGTCGTCTAGGGTCGCGAACCGACCGGCAGGCCCCCGATCCGTCCGGCGGGCACTCATCCGCAGCGGACAACCCGCCGCGTGGCGCCCCGGCAGATCGTGTGCCAGCCTGCCGCCATGCGCATCGCCGTCCTTGCCGACGCCCACGGTAACCTCCTCGCCCTTCAGGCCGTGCTCGCCGACCTGCACACGGCCTCGCCTGATCTCGTCGTCAACCTGGGCGACCTGACCACCGGCCCGTTCGACCCGGCTAGCAGCGCCGACGTACAAATGGCGCTCGACTGCCCCACCGTGGCCGGCAACCACGAACGCAACCTCCTGGAAGGCGACGACAGCAGCCCCTCCGTCGCCTTTGCGCGGCCGTTGTTGTCGGTGGCACACCTGCAATGGATCGGGAGCCTGCCGAAGACGCTCCAGCTTGCGGACGGTGACGTGTTCGCCTGCCACGGCAGCCCGGCCGGTGGCGACCTTGACTACTTGCTGGAAGACGTCTCCTCCGGCAGCCCGGTGCTGGCGCCTGAGGATGCGATCCGTCCGCGCCTCCGAGGCAGCGACCCCGCCACCCTGGTCCTGTGCGGCCACACGCACATGCCACGGGTGGCGCAGATCGGCCCCGTGCTGGTGGTCAACCCGGGCAGCGTCGGCATGCCGGCCTACACCGACGATAACCCGGTTTCGCACGCGATCGAGACCGGCGCGCCACACGCCCGCTACGCCGTGGTCACGCGGCAACCCGGCGGCACCTGGTCGGCCGAGCTGCGCGCCGTCGCCTATGATTGGAACCGGGCGTCCCGGCAGGCTGGCGCCAACGGCCGGCTCGCGGTCGCACGCTGGACCGCGACCGGCCGGGCATGACGGTCGAGGTCTTCCTGCTGCGCCACGGCGAAACCAGGTGGAACGTCGCCGGGCGCTTCCAGGGGCAGCGTGACTCGCCGCTGACGGCGCGCGGGCGCGAACAGGCGGCCCAGCTTGGCCGCACGCTCACTCGGGCGCTCGCGGGCCGGCCATCGGTCCCGCTGCACATCAGCCCGCTCGGCCGCACGCGGGACACGGCGGCCATCGTACGCCAGGGCGTAGCAGGCCTCGGCCCCGTCGTCATCGAGCACCGGCTGCGGGAAGTCTCGACCGGCGCCTGGGATGGGCTGACCCGGTCGGAGATCGAGGCAGGCTGGCCCGGCGCGTTGGACGGCGCCAGCCACTACGACTGGTACTTCCGCGCACCCGACGGTGACGGGGGCAGTCCAGGTACAGCCGTCGTGACGGCAGTGGATGCGTCAGTTTGCAACCGGCTGAGTGTGGCGTACATCGGGTAGGGGCGGGGCAGCGGTGGTTCGGGCAGCAGGCGTGGGAGAGGATGATGTGATCATACGGGAGCTTGCCCCGACGGACTCCATTGCGGACCTGACGGCGCTGCTGCACGCGGCCTATGCCCGGCTAGGCGAGATGGGCTTCAACTACACCGCCGTGGACCAAACGGAGGATGTGACCCGCAGCCGCATCGCGCGCGGTCTCTGCCTGATGGCGGTGGACGATGGGACGCTCGTCGGGACCATCATGTTCCATCCGCCTGGGCGGTCGGCAGGGTGCCCCTGCTACGAACGGGCGGACGTGGCGACCATCGGCCAGTTCGGGGTGCTGCCCGGCCGCCAGGGCACCGGCACCGGAACTCGCCTTCTCCGCCATGCCGAGCAGCTCGCCGCAGTCAGCGGAGTGGCAGAGCTGGCCCTCGACACCTCGGAAGGTGCCGATCACCTCGTAGGCTGGTATGAGCGCGAAGGGTTCCGTCTCGTCGAGCACGCGCAGTGGGAGGGGAGGACCTACCGCAGCGTCATCATGAGCAAGCACGTCCGTGCCACCAACGGTGCATGAGGTGGCTCCGCCCAGCGTGCAGGGCATCCAGTGCAAGACAATGTTTCTTATCCAAAGCGAAACAGTGTCTCGACAAAGCCGGCCACCCCTGTCGGCACTACACCCAACACTCCGATGCGTAGATGCCCACCTGATCCGCTAGGCACGAAACAACTACAAACGTCTGCGCCTACGACCAAAGGGCGCGCGAGGCTGGTTGGTTCGGATACCCCGCGCGAACCCGGCTCTGTTCGCACATTGGCGCGTGCTGCAGGTCAAAGGCCGAACATCGGGATCCGTGTGAACCGAGAGGTTCAAGCACGGTTCCAGGAGCGCCTGGGGTGAAATTCCCAGGGGCAACTCGCCAGCTCAGCATCCACCCCACGCCGAAGTGACGGGATGTCGCCATCCGCGGGGGATCATTGGCCCACAGTCCCCGCGGCAGGGTTGCGGAACATCTGCAGCAGCGTCCGGCGCAGCCAGCCGATGCCACTGTCATGCGCGAACCGCACGTGGCTGTGCAGGCTGACCCTGATCGGCGGCAGCTCAAAGGGAAGGGGGATCAGCCGGAACTCGCGCCGGCGGTTGAACTGCTCGGCGATGCACAGGGGGAAAATCACCGCAAGATCCGTGGCGCGGACGATCTCGGGGGCGATGGTGAAGTGCGTAAGGTGCAGCACGACCTCGCGTGTCACGCCATGATCCCGCAGAAGCTGCTCGATGCCGTTGTGCCCGGTCGAGTCGGTGCTGGCGTAGGCGTATTGCAGCCGGGCAAGGCCCGCCTCCGTCAGGGCGCCGCAGGCAAGCGGATGTCCCGCGCGCACCATGCAGATGTAGCGGTCGGTGAACAGCAGCTCGCTCACGCAGCCCTCGGCCAGGCCCGGGAGGTAGCCGAGCGCTAGGTCAATCTCCCCGGCACGCATTGCTGCGCCCAACGCCGCGGTCGGGACCGGCATGGTGCGGAATCGCAGTTGGGGCGCGGCGCCGGCCAGGACGGCAAGCAAGCGCGGCAGGACGTGGTATTCCGCCATGTCCGACATGGCGATGCGGAACACGCGCTGCGCCGTCGCCGGGTCGAAGCTGTGGTGGTCCTGCAGCGTATGGCTGATGAGGACGAACGCCTCGTCGAGCGGGGCGTGCAGCCGGGCGGCGGCCTCGGTCGGGACCATGGCATGCGACACGCGCACGAACAGCGGGTCATCGAACAGCAGGCGCAGCCGGCCGAGCGCGTGGCTGACGGCTGGCTGGGTCAGGCCCAGCCGCGCCCCGGCCGCCGTCAGGCTGCGCACGTCCCAGATCGCCAGGAACACCCGCAGCAGGTTCAGGTCCACCGTGCGCAGATTTATGCCGCTCATGGTGCAGATTATAACGATGAATTGGACGCATGGGCAGCGGTGGCCCTAGAGTGTCTGGAGAGGCGATGGACCATCCTGCAGCGCACGGAGCCTGGCCCGATGAACTACATGCCCGCCCAACCTGTCCGCCATGATCCGGAGCAGCCGGCTCCCGAGGCTCCGCTGGCCCTTGATGACCTGCTGTCGGAGATCGCGGCCCGGCGGAACGAGTTCGAACGGCTGCGCCATGTTCCGCCCGACGCGGTCGCCTTGATGAAGCGCGCCGGCATCTACCGGGCCAGCACGCCCAAGCGGTTCGGCGGCGACGCGCTGCCCCCCGCCACCTTCATGCGGACGCTGGAGCGGATCGCCGCGTTGGACGGGTCAGCGGCCTGGGTGGCGGCGTTCGGCTCCGCCAACGTTTACCTCGCCTCGCTCCCGCTCGAAACACAGGCGCAGATCTACGCGGCCGGTCCCGACCAGGTGTTCGCTGGCGGGCTGCACCCGATGCAGGCTGCCACCCGGATCGAGGGCGGCTGGCGCGCCAGCGGGCGGTGGCACTTCGCCAGCGGCTGCAAGGGCGCGGCCTGGCTCGGTGTCGGCATCGGCGGCACGACCGGCCCGGCCTCCGACCCTGGGCCGGTACGTCCGCTCACCGCCGTGTTCCCAGCGGCCGAAGTCGAGATCGTCGAGAACTGGGACGTCGTCGGCATGCGCGGGACCGGCAGCCACGACCTGCGGCTGCGGGACAAGGAGGTGCGTGACGAGTGGACCTTCCTGCGCGGCACCGGCAGCCAGGTGGACGAGCCGCTCTACCGCTACCCCGCCATCGCCTATCAGGCCGGGGTGCATGCCGTCTGCAACATCGGCCTGGCCCGCGCCGCGCTGGACCTGGTGACGGCGATGGCGGACGGGCCGAAGGGCATGACCGGCGCCCCGCGGCTGGCCGACCGCGCCTATTTCCGCGCCCAACTTGGCCGGGCGGAGGCGCAGTGGCGCGGCGCCCGGGCCTTCTTCTACGAGGCATCGGAGCAGGCGTGGGACACCGTAATCGCCGGCGATCCGGTCCTGCCGGAGCAGGCGAGCCTGATCCGCCTGTCCGCCACCTTCGCCGCGCAGACCGGTGCCGACGTCGTGCAGCATGCGTTCCGGTTGGGCGGCATCGCCGCGATCCGCGACACCCACCCCCTGCAGCGCATGGTGCGGGATTCGATGGTGGTGACCCAGCACGCCTTCCTGAACGAGACCGTCTATGAGAACGCCGGCGCGCTGTTCACCGGCGTGCCGCCGGTGCCTCCCTATCCCTAAGACGGCGCCCATGCGGCTGCCGCTCCGGCGCCTGGCCGGCCAAGCCGGCTCGTCCCGGTTGGAACACGTGTGATGTCTCAACCCTGCCAAGCCCGCCTCGCCCAACATTTACGCGCAAACCTGGCAATTTTGCTTCCCCGCAAGTCCAAGAAGGAGGGCGACGAGATGGGTGCCTCACTGCGTTCCTGCATGGCGGTTGCCGCCCTTGGCCTGTGCCTCGCATCCCCCGCCCGCGCCGACCTGACTGTCGGCTTCGTCACCTCCCTGAGCGGACCCGCCTCCTCGCTCGGCGTGCTGTATGGGCGCGGCATCAACGCCGCCTATGAATACCGGTCCGAGGTCGGCGGCGAGAAGATCACCCTGATCCAGCTCGATGACGGGTCAGACCCGGCGACCGCGACCCGCAACGCCCGCAAGCTGGTGCAGGAGAACCACGTGGACGTGCTGATCGGCACCTCCAGCGCCACCTCCACCATCGCCATGGCCGCGGTCGCCGCCGAGCTGCATGTGCCGCTGATCGCGATCTCGCCGATCTCGCCTGCGACCGGGGAAACCGGGGACCGCTGGGTGGCCGCGGTGCCGCAGACCCCGCAGCTGATGATCAAGGCGATCACCGACCGCATGATCCGGGACAAGTCGCGCACCATCGGCTACATCGGCTTCGCCGACCCCTGGGGCGACCTGGTCCACAACGGCGCCAAGGCGGCGGAGGAGCGCAAGGAGATCGCGCTCACCACCAACGAGCGCTATGCCCGAACCGACACCTCCGTCACCGGGCAGATCCTCAAGCTGGTCGCCACCCGCCCGGATGGCGTGCTGGACGGCGGGTCCGGCACGCAAGCGGCGCTGCCGCTGCTGGCGCTCGCGGACCGCGGCTACAAGGGAAAGCTTTACGGCACCCCGGCGCTGGTGAACGCCGACTTCATCCGCATCGCCGGCAAGGCCGCCAACGACGTCCAGGTGTCCGCCGGGCCGGTGATCGTGGCCGATCAGCTGCCGGACGGCCACTACGCCAAGTCCATCTCGCTGGCGTTCCGCCAGGCCTACCAGAAGGTCAACGGCGCCCCGACGACCGACGGCTTCTCCGCCTATTCCTTCGACGCCTGGCTGATCTTCACCGACGCCGCCAAGCGCGCGATGGCCACCGCCAAGCCCGGCACGCCCGAGTTCCACATGGCCCTGCGCAACGCGATCTTCAGCACGGAGGAGCTGCCGGGGACCGAGGGCATCTACACCTTCACCCAGGCGTCCAGCTATGGCGTGGACGAGCGTTCGCTGATCATCCTGCGCCTGGTGAACGGGCAATGGACCTACGCGCCGTAGCCGGCGGCTCATGACAGCCGGCCCATGACAGCCGACATCGCGGCGCTGCTGGCGATTGACGGCATCTCCAGCGGCGCGATCTACGCGCTGATTGCCGTCGGCCTCGTGCTGATCTTCAGCGTGACCCGGGTGATCTTCGTGCCGTTCGGCGACATCGCCGCCTTGGCCGCGCTGACCCTGGCCGCGTTTGAGCAGCAGCATGTCCCAGGCACCATCCTGCTGCTGGCGGTGCTGGCGGTGCTGGCCTCCGTTGTCGAGCTGGCCGGCCTGGCCCGGCGCCGCCGCCTCGCCCTGGCGCCCCGGGCACTGGCCTTCACGCTGCTGCTGCCGCTCGCGGTCGCGCTGCTCGGCTGGGCGGCGGCGGGGGCGGCCTGGCCTGCGCCGGTGCGGGTCGTGCTGTCGCTGCTGCTGGTGCTGCCGATCGCCCCCCTGCTGGATCGCCTGGTGTTCCGCCCGGTCGCCGACGCCAACGTGCTGCTGCTCATGATCCTGGCGGTCGCGCTGCACTTCGCGCTGGTGGGCACCAGCCTGCTGTTCTTCGGTCCCGAGGGCGTCAGGACCGAGCCGCTGGCCAACTGGTCCGTCGGCGCCGACGACATCTCCGTGCCGGGCCAGGTGCTGCTGATCGTGGGCGCGGCAGTGCTGTTCAGCCTGCTGTTATATGGGTTCTTCACCTTCACCCTGACGGGCAAGGCGCTGCACGCGACCTCCGTCAACCGCACCGGCGCCCGTCTGGTCGGCATCCGGCCCGGCCGAGCCGGCACGCTCGCCTACCTGCTCTGCTCCCTGATGGCGGGGGTGTCGGGCATCCTGATCTCGCCGGTCAACACCGTCTTCTACGATTCCGGCTTCCTGCTGGGCCTGCTGGCCTTCGTCGCCGCCATCATCGGCGGGCTGGCGAGCTATCCGCTGACCACCCTGGGCGCGCTCGCGGTGGGCCTGCTGGGCAGCTTCGTGTCGTTCTACAGCAGCGGGTTCAAGGAGGTGCTGGTGTTCTCGCTGCTGATCCCGGTGCTGCTGTGGCGGTCGCTGCAGGCCGGGCACTCCGAGGAGGACATCGAGGAATGAGCGTCCTCCAGCTCCGGCTGGCGGCCGTGCTGGCGGTGGTGCTGCTGGCGGGCGCGCCCTGGGTGCTCGACCCGTTCACCGTCACGCTGCTGAACTACATCGGCGTTTACAGCCTGGCTGCGCTCGGCCTGGTGCTGCTGACCGGGGTCGGCGGCATCGTCTCGTTCGGGCAGGCGGCCTTCGTCGGCATCGCCGCCTATGCGACGGCGTGGTTCACCACGGTGCAGGGCGGGTCGGCGTGGATCGGCCTGCTGCTGGCGCTGGCCTGCTGCGGGGTGGTGGCGGCGGGCGTGGGGGCGCTGACGCTGCGGCTGCGCGGGCACTTCCTGTCGCTCAGCACGGTCGCATGGGGTCTGGCGATCTACTTCCTGTTCGGCACCATTGACGGCCTAGGCAACTTCAGTGGCATCGCGGACATCCCGCCGATCTCAGCCGCCGGGTTCGACTTCACCAGCGGCACGCGGATGTTCTACCTGGTGTGGGCGGTCACGGTGGGCGCGCTGCTGCTGACCGGCAACCTGCTGCGATCCCGGGCCGGCCGGGCCATGCGGGTGCTGCGGGGCGGCAACATCCTGACGGAGAGCCTGGGGATCAACGCCTTCGGCACCCGGCTCGGCCTGTTTGTGCTGGCGGCGCTGCTGGCGGCGCTGTCGGGCTGGCTGTATGCGCACATGGGCCGCTTCGTCAGCCCCACCTCGTTCAATGTCGAGACCGGCATCGAGTACCTGATGATGGCGATGATCGGCGGCTCCGGCCACCTGCTGGGCGCCGTGCTGGGCGCCGCCATCATCACCCTGCTGAAGAACGCGGTGCAGGACTATCTGCCGCTGATCGCCCCAGGGAGCGCCGGGCAGCTTGAGACCGTGGCGTTCTCCGTGCTGTTCATCCTGTTCCTGCAACAGGCACGGGGAGGGCTGGTGCCGTTCGCCCTCCGCTGGCTGCCGCCCCTGCGACGCGAGCCGCCCCGCCCGGCTCCCGCCCTGCCACGGCGGTCCCAGCCCGCGCCGGGCCAGGCGCTGCTGCAGGTCGCCGGGCTGGAGCGGCATTTCGGTGGCCTGGTCGCGGTGCAGGATTTGAGCTTCACTGTGGAGGCGGGCGAGATGCTTGGCCTGATCGGCCCGAATGGCGCCGGCAAGAGCACGGTGTTCAACATGATCACCGGCGCGCTGGCGCCGACGCGCGGGCGGATCGTGTTCGCCGGGCAGCAGATCGGCGGCGCCCCCCAGCGCCGGATCGCGCGGGCCGGCATCGGCCGCACCTTCCAGCACGTGAAGCTGCGTCCGCGCATGACCCTGCTGGACAACGTGCTGCTTGGCACGCACACCCGGACCGGGGGCGGCATTGCTGCCGGCGCGCTGACGCTGAACCGCGGCCAGGAGGCGCAGGCGCGGCACGAGGCGATGCGGCAGCTTCAGCGCGTCGGCCTGGCCGCCCGTCCGTTCGAGCTGGCGGGCAACCTGCCGCTCGGCAACCAGCGCCTGCTGGAGATCGCCCGCGCGCTGGCGGCCGACCCGGCGCTGCTGGTGCTGGACGAACCCGCGGCGGGGCTGCGGCGCCAGGAGAAGCAGGCACTCGCATCCCTGCTGCGGACCCTGCGGCAGGAGGGCGTGACGATCCTGCTGGTCGAGCACGACATGGATTTCCTGATGACCCTCGTGGACCGCGTGGTCGTCATGCAGTTCGGTGCCAAGCTGTGCGAGGGCGCGCCCGCCGCAGTGCGCGCGGACCCGAGGGTGCAGGAGGCTTATCTCGGCAGCGTGGCCCCGGTGCCGGTCCCAGCCATGAGCGTCGGGGCATGAGCCTGTTGCTGATCGAGGACGTGGCGGTCGGCTATGGCCGGATCGCGGCGGTGCGGGGCGTGGCGCTGGCATTGGACGCCGGACAGATCGTGACCGTGATCGGCCCGAACGGTGCCGGCAAGACGACTCTGCTGGGCGCCGCGATGGGATTGCTGCCGTTCACCGGCCGCATGACCTATGACGGGCACGACCTGCACCGGCTGGAGGTGGAGGACCGGGTGGAGCGTGGCCTTTGCCTGGTGCCGGAGCGGCGGGAGCTGTTCGGCGACATGTCGGTCGGCGACAACCTGCTGCTCGGCGCCTATGGCCGCCATGCCGCCCGCGCCGAGGTGCGCCGCGGCATGGAGGAGGTGTTCGGCCGCTTTCCCCGCCTCAAGGAGCGCCGGGGACAGCAGGCCAACACGCTCTCGGGCGGCGAGCGGCAGATGCTGGCGCTGGGCCGGGCGCTGATGAGCCGTCCGCGCCTGCTGATGCTGGACGAGCCGAGCCTGGGCCTGGCGCCGATCGTGGTGCGGGAGATCTTCGCCATCATCGCCGGGCTGCGACAGGCCGGGGTGTCGATCCTGCTCGTGGAGCAGAACGCCCGGGCGGCGCTGGAAACCGCCGATTACGCCTATGTGCTGGAGGCTGGCGAGATCGTGGAGCAGGGACCGGCCGCCGCGCTGATGCACGACGACCGGCTGGTCGCCGCCTACCTGGGGGCGGCCTGACATGGGCGCCCCGCCTCCGGTCGAACGCCGCTTCGTTTCGACGGAATGCGGGCGCATCCATGTGGCCCTGTGCGGTGCCGGGCTGCCGGTGCTGCTGCTGCACCAGACTCCACGGTCCCTGGACGAATACCGCGACGTGCTGCCGTTGCTGGGCGGCAGGGTGCAGGCGGTCGCGATGGACACGCCGGGATTTGGCGAGTCCGAACGCCTTGCCGGCCCGCCCACCATCGAGGCCTGGGCCGAGGCAGCCTTCGCCACGCTGGATGCGCTCGGGATTGGCTGGGCGGTCCTGGCTGGGCACCACACCGGCGCCGTCATCGCGACGGAAATGGCCGCGAGCCGGCCGGAGCGGGCGGCGGCGCTGGTGCTGTCATCCTGCTCCCTGGTTGATGCCGCACGCCGGGCTGCCCATGCCGGCAAGCCGGTGATCGACGCCGTGGAGCGGCACTCCGATGGCCGGCATCTCACCGAGCTATGGTCGCGGCGGGCGCCGTTCTACCCCCGGGAGCGGCCGGACCTGCTGGAGCGCTACGTCGCCGATGCGCTGCGGGCCGGCCCGCTGGCGGCGGCGGGCCACCAGGTCGTGAACGCCTACCGCATGGAGGACCGCATCGGCCGCGTTGCCTGCCCCACGCTGGTGATCGACGCGGCGATGGACCCCCACGCGCATCCCGCCGCGGCACGGGTCGCGGCGGCGATCCCCCAGGCCCGGCTGCACGTCATCGCAGATGGGATGGTGCCGCTGCCGGACCAGCTGCCCGGCCCATTCGCCGACGCCATCCTGCATTTCCTCGACGACGCATCCCTACTCACCCCCAAGGAGAGCCTTTCATGGACACGCACCTGACCGCTTTGCCCGGCGCAGCCGACCTGGTCCAGGCCGACCGCGCCCGCTCCACCCTCTACACCGATCCGGCCATCTTCGAGACGGAGATGACCCGCGTGTTCGAGAGCACCTGGGTCTGGGTCGCCCACGCCAGCGAGATCGCCGAGCCCGGCGCCTTCAAGACCTCGCGCATCGGCCGGCAGAACGTGATCGTCGTGCGGGACCGCAAGGGCGCCGTGCATGTCCACGTGAACCGCTGCCGCCACCGCGCCGCCACCCTGTGCGAGGTGCCGAAGGGCCGCACCAGCAGCCTCGTCTGCCCGTATCACGGCTGGAGCTACGGGCTGGACGGCTCGCTACGCGGCGTGCCTTACGAGGCGGGCTACGACGGCACGCTCGACAAGGCCAGCCTGCACCTGCTGTCCCTCCGGGTCGAGGAATATGGCGGCCTGATCTTCGCGACCTTCAAGCCCGACATCGAGCCGCTGGCCGACTTCCTCGGCGGCGCCAAGGCCTGGATCGACCTGTTCAACAAGCAAGGCGGCGGCTACCCGGTCACCACGCTGGGCGAGCACAAGTTCCGCTTCCCCGGCAACTGGAAAATCCAGTTGGAGAACACCACCGACGCCTACCATTTCCCGCTGGTCCACAAGTCGTTCCTCACCGCGGTGGACGAGCAGACCGGCGAGATGCTGGACATGATGAACAACGGCGGCTTCGTCGAGGACCTCGGCAACGGCCACAGCGTGATGGTCATGATCCCCGAGCTGATCGACTTGGAGGACGGGCTGGACGCCCCCATCCCCGAACGGTTCGAGGCGCTGGCGGCCGAGCTGAGGCAGGCGCATGACGAGGCGGCGGTGCGCCGGATCGTCCGTGCGGTCGGCGGGTCCGGCTTCAACTTGAACCTGTTCCCCAACGTCGCCTGTTCCATGGCGTTCTTCCGGGTGCTGCAGCCGCTCTCGGTGGACGAGACGGAGATACGCCATATCGCCATCGGCATGCAGGGCGGGCCGGCGGCGGCCAACCGCGCCCGGCTGCGCATCCACGAGTTCTTCCAGGGTCCGATGGGCTTCGGCAGCCCCGACGACGCCGAGGTCTGGGACCGGGTGCAGCATGGCGCCCAGGGCACCCCCGGCACCGGCCAGTGGATCATGCTGAACCGCGGCCTGTTGCAGGAGCAGGCGCTGCCGGATGGGCATCGCCGCAGCGACGTCAGCGCCGAAACCGGCATGCGCGCGGCCTACCAGCAATGGAAGCGGCTGATGGAGGCATGATGGACGCCCCTATCGCCGCCGCGGCCATCGCGTTGAATGAGGCGATGGCGTTCGCCTGGCTAGAGGCGGACCTGCTCGACAGCGCCAGCTATGCCGAATGGCTGGCGCTGTGGACGCCGGACGCCCACTACGTCGTGCCGATCGAGCCCGGCGCCACCGACTTCGAGAACACGCTCAACTACGCCTATGACGACGCGGCGATGCGGCAGAAGCGGGTGGACCGGCTGGTGAGCGGGCAGTCCGTGTCGGCCTCCCCGGTGGCGCGCACCGTTCGGCTGGTGTCCCGCTTCCGCATCCTGGAGTCGCGGCCCGGCGGCTGCACCCTCCGGTGCGCGCAAATGCTGACGGAGTTCCGCCGGGGACGCGAGCGCATGTACAGCGCCGACCTTACCTACCGCCTGATACGTGGGCCGGACGGCCTGCTGATCGAGGAGAAGGTGGTGCGCCTGATCAACTCGACGGAAAGCCTGACCGGGATCGGCTATATCTTATGAGCCGGGTGGCGCTCGTCACCGGCGCCGGGCACGGGCTGGGGCGCGTGATCGCCGCGGCGCTGCACCGGGTGGGCTACCGCGTGGCGCTCGGCGACCTGGACGCAGCGGCGGCGGACGAGGGCGCGCATGGGCTGGACCCGTCCGGCGGCACGGCCATCGCGGTATCCATGGACGTGCGGGAGAAGGCGGGGTTCGAGCGCGCGCTGGCCATCATCACCGAACGTTGGGGCGGTGCGGACGTGCTGGTGAACAACGCCGCAGCGACCGCGGCCAAGCCGCTAATGGACATCACGGCCGACGAGTTCGACGCGGTGATGGCGGTGAACGTGCGCGGCACTTTCCTGGGCAGCCAGGTGTTCGGCGCGCATTTCCAGGGCCGCGGGCATGGCCGCATCGTCAACATGGCGTCCTTGGCCGGGCAGAACGGCGGCACGGCGACCGGCGCGCACTACGCCGCGTCGAAGGGCGCCATCGTGACGCTGACGAAGGTGTTCGCCCGGGACCTGGCGCCGCACGGCGTGACAGTGAACGCAGTCGCGCCGGGACCGCTCGACACGCCGGCCGTGCATCGCACGGTCCCGCCGGAGCGGATGCCGGCGCTGCTGGCCGCCATCCCGGTTGCCGCCCTGGGCGATCCGACCTTCGTCGCCGGGCTGGTGGTGCAGCTCGCCTCGCCCGAGGCCGGCTTCGCCACGGGTGCGACCTGGGACGTCAACGGTGGCCTTTATCTACGATAAGGAGACGAGCATGGACCCGCACCTTGACCTAGTGGTTGCCCGGCGGGAGCAGCAGGCGCACGGCGTCGTCGTGCTGGACCTGGCGGCTGCGGACGGCGCGATCCTGCCGCCGTTCGACGCCGGGGCGCATGTGGACGTGCTGGTGGCGCCTGGCCTAGTGCGCCCCTACTCGCTGTGCGGCGACCCGGCTGACCGCAGCCGCTACCGGCTCGGCGTGCTGCTGGAGGCCGCGTCGCGCGGTGGCTCGGCCGCGGTGCATGGGGGCTTCGGCGTCGGCGACCGCGTGCGGACGGGATTGCCGCGCAACAGGTTCCCGCTCGCGCCTACGGCCGCGGCCTCCGTGCTGATCGGTGGCGGCATCGGCATCACGCCGCTGCTGGCGATGGCGCACCACCTGCACCGCGCGGGGCAGGACTTCATGCTGCATTACTGCGCGCGGGATCGCGGGCGGGCGGCCTTCCTGGCGGAAATGGGCCAGGCCCCGTTTAAGGACCGGGTGCGCCTGCACTTCGACGACGGCCCACTGGCACAGCGCCTGGACAGGGACCACGACCTGCCGCCGCCGGCGCCCGGCACGCACCTGTATGTCTGCGGACCCGCCGGGTTCATGGAGTGGGTGATCGCCGGCGCCCGGCAGCGCAGCCATGCCGAGGCGCAAATCCACAGCGAGGCGTTCACCGCCGCCGTGGACGAGGCCGGGGACGGGTTCGAGGTCGTGCTGTCCAAGTCCGGCCGCACCGTCGCCGTGCCGGCCGGCGCCACCATCGTCCAGGCGCTCGCAGGCGTCGGCGTCAGGGTGGACGTGTCCTGCGAGCAAGGCGTCTGCGGCACCTGCCTGTGCGACGTGGTGGAGGGCGTGCCGGACCACCGCGACACCTACCTTACCGACGAGGAGAAGGCAGCGAACGATCAGATGACCCTGTGCTGTTCCCGCGCAAAGACCCCGCGCCTGGTACTGGCGCTATGACGGAGGACCTCACGCAGTTGGCGGCCCGGGTCCAGGCCCTGTCGGACCAGGTGCATTCGTTGCAGGCGGAGGCGGACATACGCCGCTTGCAGGCGCGATACATGCACCTGTGCGACACCCCCTGTCCCGAAGCTGGTGTGGATGACGACCAGGAACGCATTAGCCGCATCGTCGGGCTTTATACTGAGGATGCCATCTGGGAGGGCGTCGGCGCCTACTACGACAACCAGTTTGGCCGCAGCGTCGGCCATGACGCGATCCGCCGGCACTTCGAGGCATTCTGGGGCCAGAAGCGCGACCCGGCGCTGATCCTGAACGTCCACTACCTCACGTCCGAGCAGATACACGTGACCGGCGACACCGCTACGGGCCAATGGGTACACCTGCAGCCCTGGGTGTTCGCCGACGGCTCCTCCCTGCTGCGGTCGAGCCGGCTCAACAACGCCTTCCGCAAGGTGGACGGCGCCTGGAAGGTGTCGAGGACCCGGACGGAGAACGTGTTCGTGGCGCCGCTCGCGCCCGGCTGGGCCGAGAGCGTCGGCACGCACTCCGTGCTGATGCGGCTTTGAGCCAGGAAGGATCATCCATGCACGACGTGTCCCGCTTCGCCGACCGGGCTGCCGCCGAGATAGATGCGCTGCACCGGCTGCTGCAAGCCTGGTTCCGCGGCGAGGGCAGGGATGATCCCGCGCCGATCCTGCAGCACTTCGACGACGGCTTCCTGATGGTCACGCCAGCCGGGCGGCTGCTGCCGTTCGCGGCCTTCGCGGCGGCGCTCCCGGCGATGCGCGGTACCCGGCCCGGCTTGGTCATGGAGATCACCGAGGTCGCGGTCCGGTACGAGGCGGCGGGCTCGGCCCTGGTCACTTACCGGGAGCGCCAGGTCACGCCGGGCACCGCCAACGACCGGGCCAGCACGGCCCTGCTGCTCGACCGGCCGGGCCGGGCAGTCCCAGTCTGGCGGCACCTGAGCGAAACCATGATTGCGGGATAAGGCGGGTATGGCCGGGCTGGAATCAGTAGAGATGTGGGGCACCTATGTGTATCAGGGTCAAGATGTCATGGTGATTCAGCAATGGGTGGACCCCTTCGGCCGCGGGATGGTTCGCATCCAGACCACCGGCCCTGGCCCGGAGCAGGCGGTTGGCTTACTGGAGGCGGAGTTCCTCGATGCCGCTGTCAAGATGTAGGCAGCCGGGTCGGCAGCGCCGACTGATGCAAGCGCAGCTTACAGAGGTGGCCGGGTGAATTCTGACAAGTCGTTAAGTGGAATTTCTGCCTGAGCGCGGCGAGGATGTCGCGGATCAAGAGCAAGAATGACCAAGCGAACCGAAAATGCCGAACAGCAGCTCACCATGCGGCGTGGTTGTGTCCATCTGCTCGGTCACGCTGCGGAAGGCAACACCGTGGTTCTTCAGGTTCGTCACGATGGCGAGCAGATGCGGCAAGGAGCGGCCGAACCGGTCCAGCTTCCAGACCACGAGCACGTCACCCTGCTGGAGGTCGTCGAGGCAAGCTTTCAACCCGGGCCGGTCAGCGTGGGCGCCGGACGCCTTGTCCTGATGCAGGTGACGCCCGTCCACCCCTGCAGCGGTCAGAGCGTCCCGTTGCAGGTTCACCGATTGCCGGTCATCGGCGGGCGACACGCGCATATAACCGACGAGCATATGACGAGCATATACGGAAAACCCTCGATCCGTGGTTGCCGCACAGTGCAGCAATCGGACAGGGTTTAGCACACTGTTTTGGTGGGGTTTGAAGGACACCTGTAGATCAGCGCCGACCGATGACTCCTTTCCGAAATGCTTCAAGTGGTTGATCTACAAAGTAGAAAGCCGTGGTGGGTGGGGTCACAACCGGCGCCGGTAGTGACCCCATCCTAATTCCATTTTACCAAGTTCATTCAATGCACTAAGCAGAAAGTTGGGCGGGGTCACGGTTGCGGGCTGGTTCACATGTAAGCGTCTGGTGATGGCCGTCTTGTTGGCCTGGGGCTGGATTTGGTCTGCTTCTGACGTTCAGGGCGTCGGGGACATGATGGCGGGTGTGGCAGCCACAGTGGCAGCTTCGGAGCTTCGGGTTGAGATTGTGGGCAAGCGACGCCGTACTTATGACGCGGCGTTTCGGGCCCGGGTGGTTGCAGAGTCCTTCCTGCCGGGCGGGCGGAGTTGGCGCAGCGTCATGGGATCTGCAAGAGCCTGATCTATCGCTGGCGCCGGGTGGACGCACCCGGAGCGGCGGGTTTCGACGCTGATCAGTGCTGTAACACATTGAACACGCATATCTCCTCTGGGTCCGATATCAGGTTCATCCGCGCTTTTGGTGCAGCTTGAGGCCGGTAAGAGAGGGGAACCCTCTGACTAAACTACGTCTTTTGACTCAGGTAGCTGCCAGCGCCACAAACAGACGGCAACGCCGGACGCAAGCAGAAAAGCGCAAGCTGTTTCAATTAGATAGCAGCCAAGTGCCTTGCCTGTCCTGCACCAAAAGCGCGGATGAACCCGATATCAGCGCTGATTAGCAGGTTGTCGCTGCTTCGGACTAATTCGGCGCAAGAGAGCAGAGAATTGATCCTTGTCCGTGTGTCGGGTGAGCAACCCCGAAGGGTCAGCTCACTTAGCGGTGGATGAACCTGCCGATTTCCAACGCCCCCTATGCACTCGTCGTGGACGACGACTTCCTCATCCGCATGGAGGTGATCGACATCCTTGAGCAAGCGGGCTTTCAGGTCCTGTATGCTGAGCATGGCGATGCGGCATTTGACCTACTCAAATCGCGACATCCTGACGTTGCCCTGCTGTTCACCGACGTTCAGATGCCAGGCAAGCTTGACGGGTTCGCCCTGGCCCGTCGCGTTGCCGCTTCATGGCCGCACATCTCGATAGTCGTCGCTTCTGGACACGCGAGGCCCGAACCTGGGTGGATGCCCGACAAAGCGCGCTTCATAGCCAAGCCTTTCAGCGCCGAGCTAGTCCATACACACCTGCAAGAGATACTACCGAACGGCTATAAACCGGAGCCGCTCAGGCGCGTCGCTGGTACTCGATGAACAGCTGATCGCACTGGAAGGACGCTGCAACCTGCAATCGGGCCAGTTCCATTAACCATCGTGGCCACCGAGCAGTCCCGTTCAGTTGGGGCCGATGACTGGTTTGTCTTGAGGGCAAAATTCTCCAGGCCGAATGGCATGGGCCAATGTGCACTTCCTACCTGCCATCATGGGCTTGATGGCGGTTGAGATGCCCGGCATGGCCTGATGTGGAGTGCCCCGTCCCGATCCGTCGAGCGTAGCGCCGCACGCAAGGGCTATCCAAAACGCTTCGCGTCGGCGCATGACCTGGCCGCAGACGCGTATCGACGAACTAATGCCATGGCACTGGATTGCTCAAAACCAGCCTGACAGTCAAGCCACTACCGTCAGGGCCACAGAACATCTCTTACCAACGATCTGCACCGAGGTTGCGGATGAGCCCCGTTTCCAAGCTGATTGACACTGCCAGGACTGCGCGCCGCACCTAGCCTTGCTGATGTTGTGTCCCATGCCGGCCCACGAAACCGTGCGGATGGGCGGGGGTCACCAGTTTGATGATCGTGCCCTTATCCCTAGTGTGACAACGGAGTTCTTGTATGTCGGCTGAGAACGGAGAAGGGGCACGCCCTCTTGGGTCAGAGGGTGCCCAGTTGAAGCAGAAGATCACTGAGGAGAAGGGCGGGAATTTCGGACAGACATTTGACCCTGGCGCTTCCATGCTTGGCACGGACAATGAAGCCGGGTCGGTCCCAGACAAGGATGAGATGGCGACGGCCCGGAACGCCCCGCCACCGAACTAGCACTGTTGACTGGCGGTCCCTGGTTTCCTGGGCCGCCGCTCAAGCTACGGTGGCTTGCGTCTTCCGGCTTTCCTCTACCGGCACGTGTGCTGCTTTAAAGTGGGCCAGCACCGTCTCTACGAACACATGCGCTATTTTCTCGGTCACGTTGCTCAATTGGCCTTGCTCGAATATCTAGCCGGTTGCCGTCCAACCGCCGACAGTAGCAACAGGGTGCACCACGTCCGGGTGCTTTTCCGGGCTGCCTGCGACTGGTGACAAGTGGCACATGGATGAGGTCGTGATTGCGGTCTATAGGGCAAACCCTTGTTTATGGCGCGCGGTTGACCAGACCAAGATGGTGCTGGACATCCGGATGCAGAGCTGGCGCAACGCGTGGGCCGCCAAGGTCCAGTTGCGCATGCTGATGAAGCGGCAGTACTGGATGCCTCGTTTTGTGATCACGGATAGGCTGGCGAATTACGGAACAGTTAAGCGCGAGATGATGCCATCCGTCGAGCACCGAAAGCACAAGGGGCTAAACAACAGGATGGAGAACTCGCACCAGCCTACGCGGCTACGAGAGCGGCGAACGAAGTGCTTCAAATCAGCCAGCCAGACGCAGCTCTTCTTGCCCGCCTATGATGGGAGTAACAACCTCGTTCTGCTCCGCCACTATCAAGTTCCAGCTGCCCAGTATCAAGCCGCCTGCACCCAGGCCTCTCAGGTTTGGGCCAAGATCACCAGCTTCGCGGTCGGGCAAATTGATGCGTCTTCTGAAACATAGGAACTGGATCGAGCGGCTTGCCTTGGATGCCACGGTGGCCGGCTTATTCCAGTGCGGCGGCAGAGCTACGGCGCGACATTCAGGCTGGCCAGGTAGGTGACGATCCCAGCAACGTCGTCTTCGGACACCGGCGCCTTGTAGGTTTGCAGCATCTTGTTGACCTCGCCCGTCCACTCGGCCCGGGTCAGGGCCGGCTGGTTCAGGATCATGCCCGGCGAGTGGCAGGACTGGCAGTTGTTCGTGACCAGCTCGGCGCCGGGTCCATCCGGGAAGGCCCGGTCGCTGGCAGGCAGGTCGAACCCGACCGAGCGCAGCTTGACCCCGCCCGCCTCCGCCACGGCCAGGGCCGCCCGTGGACCGACGGCTGCGGCATAGGCGGCGACCTGCTTGTTGACGGCCACCGCGTAGGCCGGCGTGACCGGCGTGTCGGCGGCAAGGCGCGCCTGCAGGGCGGCTGACCGCTCCATCGGGGTGCCGATGGCAAACAGGACCAGCCCGCCGATGACGACGGTGCCGTAGGCGACGGTATTCAGGGTGATGGCCATGGCGGTGCTCCTCCGTCCGGTTCAGGCGACGGCCAGGTGGACGGTTTCGATGACGTTCCGCATGAAGCCTCCGCCGTTCCAGTTGGCCTCCATCGGCTGCGGCACCTGCCGCGTGTTCGTGCAGCGGACCATCGCCGTCAGCGTGCCGGATACCGGGGCGCCGACCTGCGCCGTCCATTGCCGGAAGCTGTAGGCGCCCTCGTCGCGGCCCAGCGCCGCCGGCTGCCAGGTTTGGCCGCCGTCCACGGAGGTGTCCACCGCCGCCACCCCGCAATCCCCTCCGAACGCGATCCCGCGCAGCGGCACCGGCGCCCCGGCCTTGACCGTGGTGGCGGGGGTCACGTTGGTGAAAAAGGAGCGCGGCACCATCCGGTTGATCGGCTTGGTCGGGAAGCCAGTCTGCCCGGGCTGCACGTCGGCATGCGGCGTGGCCGGGATCAGGTAAGCGCTTTTCATCCAGAAGCTGTCGTCCGGCGCGTCCAGCACCTCGATGTCGCTCACCATCTTGATCCAGTAGGTCGAATACCAGCCGGGTACGACCAGGCGCAACGGGAAGCCGTTCAGCAACAGCAACTGCTCGCCGTTCATCTGGTAGGCCAGGATGACCTCGCCGTCCCTGGCATGATCCAATGCGAGCGACTTCATGAAGTCCGGTGCGCCGTCCACCACCGGCTGGTCGAGGCCGTTGAAGCGGACCGCGACGGCGCCGGGCCTCACGCCGGCGCGGTCCAACACGTCGCGCAACCGGACGCCGGTCCACTTCGCATTGCCCATCGCGCCGTTCTGCCACTGGCCGCCGGCGATGCGCGGCTGGAACAGTCCGCGGGAGTTGCCGGAGCACTGGTTGACGGCAGCCAGCTCGACGCGGGGCAGCGCCAGGATGTCGGCCATCGTCAGCGACTGCGCCTGGTTGACGTGCCCGCGCACCGCCATGCGGAACGTGGCCAGGTCCACCTGCTCGGGGATCACCGCCCAGTGCCAGCGCACGAAGAAACGGTCGTTGGGGGTGAACACGCCTCCGTTGGACACCGGGTCGAACACCTCGAACGGCGTTTCCAGCAGCGGCGGCCGGGTCCGCTGCAGGATCATCGAGGCCTTCTGCGGAAAGGCCGCCGTCAGCGCCCGCTCATCCGGGCCGCCGTTCAGGCCGAGCTTCACGGCGCCCTGCGCCCAGGCTGGTGCCGTCGCGGCCATGGCGCCCAGCGCGCCCAGGCCGCGCAGCAGCCCGCGCCGGCTGACTGCCCCATCCATTCGTCCCATGCCGATCACGTTGCGCCTCCCTGCTTCGTCTCCTGTGCAGGCAACTGGCGCTTGATGGGCCGACCGGTCCAACAGCGGCATGAGGTCGAAGCAATCGGGAAACCTGATCGGTCAGGCCGAAGCGATGATCTCCAGCAGCGCGGTGGCCGCCCGGCTCCGGTGGCGCCCCGTGTGCCGCAGCACGTGGAAGTCCCGTTCCGGCAGCGCCAGCCCGACCTGGTGCAGCAGCCCGGCCTCGATGCTCGGCGCGGCGGCGGTGGCGGAGATCGCGGTGGCGCCTATCCCGGCCTCGACCGCGGCCCGGACGGACTCGTTCGACGGCAGCTCGAGCACCACGCGCAGCCCTGACGGCGGCACCCCGAAGCCCTCCAGCGCCGCCTCGAACACCGACCGCGTGCC
>DASWOJ010000018.1:0-7754 GCA_036398775.1 Acetobacteraceae bacterium | reverse complement strand
CCTTGGCGCCGGTCGGCTTGGCCTTCTGGATCGCGTCGACGAAAGCACGGATGTTGCCGAGCAGCTTGTCCTCGTCGAACGACGCCTTGCCGATGCCAGCATGGACGATGCCTGCCTTCTCCGCCCGGAACTCCACCTGGCCGGACTTCGCAGCGGACACCGCGCCGCGGACGTCCATGGTGACGGTGCCAAGCTTCGGGTTGGGCATCAGGCCGCGCGGACCGAGGATCTTGCCGAGCCGGCCCACCAGCGCCATCATGTCGGGGGTGGCGATGCAACGGTCGAAGGCGAACTCGCCGCCCTGCACCTTTTCTGCCAAGTCCTCGGCGCCCACAATGTCGGCGCCGGCGGCGGTGGCCTCCTCTGCCTTGGCGCCGCGGGCGAACACGGCCACCCGCAGGGTCTTGCCGGTGCCGTTCGGCAGGCTGAGCAGGCCGCGCACCATCTGGTCGGCATGGCGCGGATCAATGCCCAGGTTCATGCTGAGTTCGATGGTTTCGTCGAATTTGGCGTTGGCGTTGGTCTTGGCTAGCTTCACCGCCTCGTCCAGCGTGTAGGCCTTGGCGCGGTCGAATGCGGCGTAACCAGCCTTCAGGCGCTTATCGTGTGCCATGATATCAGCCCTCCACCACGGTAAGGCCCATCGAGCGGGCGCTGCCGGCCAGCATGCGCATCGCGGCCTCGGCGTCGTTGGCGTTCATATCCTTCATCTTGGTCTCGGCGATCTCGCGCAGTTGCGCCGTGGTGACCCGTCCGACCGCGGCGCCCTTGCCCGGCGTCGTCGTGCCCTTGGTGATCCCGGCCGCCTTCTTCAAGAAATAGGTGTTGGGCGGGGTCTTGGTAATGAAGGTGAAGCTGCGGTCAGCGAAGGCGGTGATGACGACCGGGGTCGGCGTGCCTGGCTCCATGCCCTGCGTAGCAGCGTTGAACTCCTTGACGAACGCCATAATGTTCAGGCCGCGCTGGCCGAGTGCCGGGCCGACAGGCGGCGACGGATTTGCCTTCCCCGCTGGTATCTGCAGCTTGATGTAGCCGACTATTTTCTTGGCCAAGGCCATGCCCCTAGGATACGGGGACCGCGGTAATAGCGGCCGGGCCGCCCAATGGGCAGCCTTCAGCCTTCCGCGTTCCTGATGAGTGAGGCCGGGCGTATAGCGGATGGAACCCGGCGCGTCCAGCAGTTTTACGTGTACGGCGGGATAGGCTATGGGTGTCGTGTTCCCTATCTGGAGTGTTCCCCTATGGCCGTTAAGCCCGGCGCTGCGCCCCTGTCTCCGAAGGTCCGGTTCAACCCGACCGCCGTCGCCATCCTTGTGTCGCTGGTGATCGGCATGATCGGTGCCACAATCGTTGCCGGCAACCCGTTCCGGGCGACCCGGCTGGCGTACCTGGATTACAGCCATACGCCCGCGGGCGGGGCAGCGAAGGGATCGCCGACGCGGGCGCCGGACACCCAGGGACAGGCCGAGGAAAAGAAATAGGATCGTCTGTCCCAAGGAGTCTCCTACCGGGATTGGTCCTGCGGGTGCGGGATGAGTGGCCCGGTCCTTGTCCTGCACGATGCATGACGCGTTCGAACCTTGCCGCTCAGGAGAGTACTGGCGAGACGCCATGTGCTAGCGACGCAACCAGCTTTTGAGAACGCGCAGGCTTCAAGGACGGTGACCGGGACCTGCGTCTCAGGCGAGTTTGCAGCCGTCCATTTGGCTGCTGCACCAACGAAGCAGGGCGGCTCGCCGTCCCTCCTGACGAGTTCCGGCCAAGCCTATCGCATACCCCGGGCAGACGGCGCTGCACCGGCAGGCATCGAGCGTGCCGGCGGTTCTTGTCCAAGGTGACGCCCGTGGCTGAACCCGCGCGGAACATCGAAGACAAAGCCAACCGCAAGAAGGCCGACGCGCACCGTCTGGCGCAATGACACCCGGCGGGGATGGCAACGAGGCAGCGCCTGGACCGCGTCCTCCTAGCCCTGCAAGGCCATTGCTCCGCCAGAATCGTGGCTGCGCCCTTTGCCCGGCTGCCGCACTGCCCCTCATGGGCGCCGCGGAGGCCAGCGTGAGCGTTGTTCCAGACGTAATGCCCGCCAGGCTGGGCGCATCTAACAGCCTGGATGGAGGCGGGGCCATACCAACATGGTTGGGGCATTGACGAGCTGACGACGCCGTTGGAGACCAACCTGGCCTGGGCCACCGGCAAGTGCCGCCGGGCCGGGGCGGCTTTCCTGGCGCTGCCGTTGGCCAGGACCAGCCGCAGCGCGGCTTCACTCGGCTGCGCGTCGGCCTCCGTCCGGACAGCCGTGCACCGGCCCACGCCGGAGTCGGCATCGCGCCAAAGGACGGGAGCGTGGCGGGCGGCGTGACCTTCGGCGGGTTCTCGCCCAACCTGGAGGCGCCGATTGCCATGGACTGCGTGCGGTGGGACCTCACGGCACCAGGCACGCCCTCGCATCCGATGATCCGCGGCGCAGCGCAGCCGGCCGTGACAGCTTCCATGCCCTTCGTCCCCAACCGTATCCTCAAGTCCTGAACCGGAGCCTTTCCCCATGTCGGACATCCGCTACACCAGGGACCACGAGTGGGTCCGGCTTGAGGGCAGCGTGGCCACCGTCGGCATCACCGGATACGCGCAGGAGGTGCTGGGCACCGTGGTGTTCGTCGAACTGCCGCAGCCCGGCCGCAAGGTTCAGGCCGGCGAGACCTGCGCGATGATCGAGAGCGTGAAGGCCGCAAGCGACGTGCGTGCGCCCTTGTCCGGCCGTATCACCGGTGCCAACGCCGCCGTGGTGAACGAGCCGGCCCTGGTCAACAGCGCCGCGGACGGCGCCGGCTGGTTCTTCTGCATGGAGCTAACCGACCGCGCCGGCTTCGATGCCCTGATGGACGAGGCCGCCTATCACTCGTTTGTGGACACGCTGTGAGGCAAGTGCTGCTGCAACCCCAGCCTGACCCGCGATCATGACAGGAGCCGGCGTCCGGCATGGCGAAGCTGCTCGGGACGTCCCCTAACAGCGCGGCACAGGCCAGGGCGAGGCAGGGTATCCGATCAGGAGCATGGAGGATTGGAACCGAGATTGCCCCCGTTCAAACCACCAGCTCCACCACGAACGGCCCCGGCCGGGCATTCGCCTGAGCGAACACGTCCGCAAACCCCTCCATCGTCGTGACCCGCGCCCCGTCCACGCCCATGCCCCGCGCCAGCGACACCCAGTCCAGGTCCGGGTTGCCCAGGTCCATCATGTCCATCGCCACCCGCCCCGGGTTGGCGCCGACGCCGCGATACTCTCCCAGCAGGATCGCATACTTGCGGTTGGACAGGATGATGGTCGTCACGTCCAGCCGCTCCCGCGCCTGGGTCCACAATCCCTGCAGGGTGTACATCGCCGACCCATCGGCCTGCAGCGTCACCACCCGGCGGCCCGGCGCACCCACCGCCGCCCCGGTCGCCATCGGGATGCCGTCGCCGATGGCCCCGCCCGTCAGCTGCAGCCAGTCATGCGGCGCGGCGCCGTGGGTGTCCGGATACATGCAACGGCCGACGGTGATGCTTTCGTCCACCACGATCGCGCCCTCCGGCAGCAGCGCCGCCAGCGCCTGGGCCACCGCTTCGGGGGAAATGGCGCCGCGGGGCAGGTCAGGACGCGGCGGCGTGGCGGGCGGCTCGGCCGGGAGGGCGCCTAGCCCGTCGGCCAGGCGACGCAGGGCGTCGGGGCCGTCCTGCTCGGGCCGGGCCAGGACGTGGACTTCGCAGTCCCTGGGATACATGCGGCCAGGCTTGCCGGGATAGGCGAAGAAGCCGACCGGCGGCACCGCGCCCACCAGGATCAGGTGGCGCACGCCGGCCAGGGACTCGACGGCCTGGTCCACCGGGTATGGCACGCGGGCGATGGGAGTGCGCCCGGCCCCGCGCTCGATCCTGTTGTTGCTGGTCTGCGCCATCATGCGTGCGCCGGTCGCGGCCAGGATGCCGGCGGCGGCAGCCAACGGTTCCGCCCGCAGCGCCCGACCGGACAGGATCAGCACGGTTGGCTCGCCGGAGCGCAGGGCACGCAGGGCGCCCTCGACCGCATCCGGGGAGGCGATAGGCGTGGCCGGCAGGGGCAGCGGCGTGCCGACCACGCCGCCGTCGTCCCAGCAGGTGTCGGACGGCAGGATCAGCGTGGCGACGCCGCCGGGTGCGGAACGCGCGGCCTGCACGGCGCTGGCGCAGTCCGCACCCACGTCTGCCGACCGGGACGCCGTACGGATCCAGGCCGACACCCCGCGGGCGAAACCCTCGGTGTCCGCCGTCAACGGCGCGTCCAGCGGCCGGTGGTAGGTGGCCTGGTCGCCGACCAGGTTCACGATGGGAGAGCGTGCCCGGCGCGCGTTGTGCAGGTTGGCCAGCCCGTTCGCCAGGCCGGGTCCGCAGTGCAACAGGGTGGCCGCGGGACGGTCCTGCATCCGGGCGTAGCCATCGGCGGCGCCGGTGACGACGCCCTCGAACAATCCCAGCACGCAGCGCATCCCGGGAATGCGGTCCAGGGCGGCGACGAAGTGCATCTCCGATGTGCCGGGGTTGCTGAAGCAGGTGTCCACCCCACAGGCCAGCAGCGTGTGCACCAGGCTTTCCGCACCGTTCATCCCGTATTCCTTCCGTCCAGTGCAGAGACGATGCCCCCTGCCCCGCCGGCTGGCAACGGCTTGCCCCGCTCTGGCTTGCCCATGAACGCCGCGCGGCCTACCCATCGGGCAAACGAGAGGGGACGCGCCGCCGACATGACCACCATCCTGTATCCCGAGGCCATGTATCCCGACGACTCCGACGAGCGCCGCATCTTCGGCCCGGACGTGACCATCCTGCGCCGGGACACCAGGGCGCTGGCCGACCTGACGGACGCCGACTGCGCCGAGGTGGACGGGCTGATGCTGTTCCGCCAGTTCT
Source organism: Acetobacteraceae bacterium (assembly GCA_036398775.1). Lineage (GTDB taxonomy): Bacteria > Pseudomonadota > Alphaproteobacteria > Acetobacterales > Acetobacteraceae > DASWOJ01. The sequence goes on along the minus strand of DASWOJ010000018.1, from coordinate 2,834 downwards.
GCACCGACGCCGACCTGGCGCGGTTTCCCCGGCTGCGCGCCATCGTCCGCATGGGCGTAGGCTATGACCGGATAGACCGCGCCGCCGCCGCCGCCCGCGGCGTGACCGTGTGCAACGTCCCGGACTACGGCACGACGGAGGTGGCCGATCATGCGATGGCGCTGGTGCTGGCATTGCGCCGCGGCATCGTCCTGCACCACGAATGGCAGCGTCACGACCCGCCGGAGCCTTGGCGCGGGGCGGACCATCCGCTGCTGCGCCGGGCCAGCACGCAAGGCTTCGGCATCGTCGGCATGGGCAGGATCGGCACGGCCGTGGCGCTACGGGCCAAGGCGTTCGGGTTCCGCGTCACGATCTACGACCCGCATCTGCCGAACGGGGCGGAGCTTGCGGTGGGCGTCGCCCGTGCGCCGACGCTGCACGACCTGATGCGGGTGTCGGACGTGCTGTCCATCCACACGCCGCTTACGCCGGACACGACGGGCCTGATTGACCGTGCCGCCCTGGCGCGGCTGCCGCCCGGCGCCGTCGTGGTCAACACCGCCCGCGGCCCGGTGCTGGACGTGGACGCCCTGGCGGATGCGTTGCGCGAGGACCGCATTGCCGGCGCCGGGCTGGACGTCCTGCCAGTGGAGCCGCCGGTCGAGCCGGTCCCGGAGCTGTTGCGCGTCTACCGTGCGCGGGAGTCTTGGGTGGAGGGGCGCCTTATCATCACCCCCCACTCCGCCTACCTGACACCGGAGGCGCACCGGGACATACGCATCAAGTCCGCCGAGACGATGCGCGCGGCGCTGCTGACCAACCATCCGCAGAACGTGATCCCGCCGGGGTCGTTCTAGGCGCTGCCGGGGCAGGTCTGGCAAGGGCTTGCGGATGCGGGCGGGATGCAGTCTCCCGTGCAGCCGGCCGCAGCCGCCCGTTCCCGGTCAAACACGGCATTGATGGGTGCGGCAGGGGAACCTGGCCGCTTTCTCCGGCCGGCACTCCGGTGAGCGGGCCACTGCATGTCGGTGACGCCCAGCCGGTGCTGTCATTGTCCTTGCAGCGCATGTCCTGGTGATGCCAGAGTTTGCCGCAACGAAGAATGACGACCGGGAGAGCAACCATGGACGTCGCCACACTGGCGCCCGAGCGCCTGTCCGCCGCCGACCAGCGTGTGACCGCGTGGCTGCACCGCTTCGGGGCCGCCCTGGACCTCCGCGACGCCGCCGCCGCCGCCGCGCTGTTCACCGAAACCTGCTTCTGGCGCGACCTGGTCGCCTTCACCTGGAACATCACGACGCTGGAGGGACGCGACGCCATACGCGCCATGCTGGACGCCCAACTCGGCGCGACGCAGCCCCGCGGCTGGTCCCTGGAGGAACCTGCGACCGAGGCCGGCGACGTCACCGAGGCATGGATCTCCTTCGAAACCGGGCACGCCCGCGGCTACGGCCACCTCCGTCTCAAGGGCGAGCAGGCCTGGACGCTGCTCACGACCGCACGCGAGCTGAAGGGCTTCGAGGAGCCGGGCGGGCCGCGGCGCGAGAAGGGCGTCGAGCACGGCGTCCAGCAGAACCGCCTATCCCTGCGGGACCGCCGGGCAGCGGAGGAGGCTGAGCTTGGCACGACCCGGCAGCCCTACTGCCTGGTGATCGGCGGCGGCCAGGGCGGCATCGGGCTGGGCGCACGGCTGAAGCGGCTCGGCGTGCCGACGGTCATCATAGACAAGCACGGGCGGCCCGGCGACCAGTGGCGCAGCCGCTACAAGTCGCTGCACCTGCACGACCCCGTCTGGTACGACCACCTGCCGTATCTGCCCTTCCCCGACCACTGGCCGGTGTTCGCCGCCAAGGACAAGATCGGCGACTGGCTGGAGCACTACGTCGGCATTATGGAGCTGAACTACTGGACGCGGACCGAGTGCAAGTCGGCGCGCTACGACGAGGACAAGGGCGAGTGGACCGTCGAGGTCGTGCGCGACGGCCAGCCGCTGACGCTGCATCCGAAGCAGCTCGTGCTGGCGACCGGCATGTCCGGCATCCCCAACATGCCGGACCTCCCGGGCATGGACCGGTTCCGCGGCGAAAGCCACCATTCCAGCCGGCACCCCGGCGGCGAGCGTTTCCGCGGCAAGCAGGCAGTAGTGATCGGCTCGAATAACTCGGCGCACGACATCTGCGCCGACCTGTGGGAGCACGGCGCCGACGTCACCATGGTGCAGCGGACCTCGACCCACATCGCCCGGTCGGAGTCGCTGATGGACCTGGCGCTGGCCGGGCTGTATTCCGAGCAGGCCGTCGCCAACGGCATCACCACCGAGAAGGCCGATCTCACCTTCGCCTCGGTGCCCTACCGGATCATGCACGAGTTCCAGATTCTGATCTACGACGAGATGAGGAAGCGTGACGCCGGGTTCTATGAGCGGCTGGAGGCGGCGGGCTTCAAGCTCGACTTCGGCGATGACGGGTCGGGGCTGTTCATGAAGTATCTGCGGCGCGGTTCCGGATATTACATAGACGTCGGGGCGTCCGAGCTGATCGCCGATGGCAAGATCCATCTGCGCCAGGGCCAGGTGCAGGAAGTCACCGAGGCCGGGGTGCGGCTGGAGGACGGCTCGGAACTGCCGGCTGACGTGATCGTCTACGCCACGGGATACGGTTCGATGAACGGCTGGGCGGCCCGGCTGATCAGCCAGGAGGTGGCCGACACGGTTGGGAAGTGCTGGGGCCTGGGCTCCGACACCACCAAGGACCCCGGCCCGTGGGAGGGCGAGCTGCGCAACATGTGGAAGCCGACCCGGCAGGACGGGCTGTGGTTTCACGGCGGCAACCTGCACCAGTCGCGCCACTATT
>DASWOJ010000017.1:0-6857 GCA_036398775.1 Acetobacteraceae bacterium | reverse complement strand
GCGCTGCACGACGTGCGGGCATGAGCGTGGACCGGGACGAGGGCGCCGCCAAGGTCCGCGGGCCCGCGAAGCTGCCCGTGGACCTCGGCGGCTTCCTGTTCGCGGACGCCGGGGCCGGACCGGACGGGACGCCGCTCACTGTGCTGTCCGCCATGGCCCGCCTCGGGCTGGACCCCTGGGACGAGGCGGGGCGCCTGTCCAGGTTGCCGGACCCGGACGCAGCCGGCGAGTTGGCCCGCAGCCTTGCCGCGGTGCCGGGCGCGCTGCTGCCCGACCCAGCCGGTTGCGCCAAAAGGCTGGTGGCGTTGCTGCCCGGCAGGGCCGCGCCGTCAGGGTTGCCGCTGGCGTGCACCATTGATACGGGCTTGCAGGCGGTCAGGCGCCGGGCTGCCGTGCTGGCCGTGGCGGGGGTACTGACGGGCCTGGCCTTGCTGCTGGCCGGCCACTTGGCGGCAGCGGGCGGCGGGGCCGGGGCAAGCAGGCCGCCGGGCGCCACGTCGGGACAGCCCTGATGTCGGCCGAGACACGGGACCGGGCTGCGCCGGCTGGCCGCGGCAGCGTGGCGCCGTCACCAGGCAGTGCGGCGGCTAACCGTGCTCCAATACCTCATGCGTCGGATCGAGCCATAGCCGAGCGCGTGCTGAAAGCCTTGTTCCCCGGCCCGCTGCTGCGGCGCCAGAGAGTCGAGGTGGTGGTCGCCGCCGGACAGGTCACGCTCAGCGGGACGGTCGCCACGGCCGAGGAGCGTTCGGCGGCGGAACAGGCCGCCCGCAGGGTGGACGGCGTCCAGCGTGTCGCCAACCTGGTTGCCGTGCAGGCCCAGGAGTGGACGGAGCACGCCTTCCTGGGACCTGCCGCCGCCTACGGGCGCGACGGGGAGAGCGGAAGCGTCGCCGGGCGGATCGAGGCGCTGCTCGAGCGGGATGCCGACATAGACGGAACCGGGATCGGGATCGCGGCGCAAGGCGGTCGCGTGGTGCTGACCGGCGCCGTCCGCAGCTGGCGGGAGCGCGACCTGGCCGGGCGCGTGGCCTGGTCTGCCCCGGGCGTCACCGAAGTAGATGACAGGATGGTCGTTCAAGGGAGCGCCGGTCCGTGAACGCCCAGCCGCCACCCGTGCATGATCCCATCGCGGCCAGCCTTATCCAGGCCGACGGCAGTGTGCTGCTGAGCCCTTGGCTGCCGCCCCAGGCAGGCGTCGTGCCGCGCGTCCGCTTCGGGTCGCGCTGGGTCAACGTGCTGTGGGCGCTGCCGGCCGCCTTCGTGCTGTTCGTCGCTGGTATCGCCGTGGCGCAGGAGATACGGACGCTGCCCGGCGTGCAGGCATTCCTGGTGCGCTGCCCCGGCGTGCCCGCATCCGCCACTCCGTCGGCCTGGCCCGGTGGTGGCACTTCTCGGTCAACATGCTCTGGCTGCTCAACGGCGCTGCCATGTACGTCCTACTGTTCTCGACCGACCAGTGGCATCGGCTGGTGCCGACGACGTGGGAGGTGATCCCGAACGCCGCCTCGACCGCGTTGCAGTACCTGTCGCTCACCTTTCCTGAGGACCATAGCTGGACGCGCTACAACAGCCTGCAGCAGCTCGCCCATCTCCTGACCGTCCTCGTTGCCGCGCCCACCTCCGTCGTCACCGGCCTGCTTGCGTGGGAGGCCGCGCAGATTCCGTTCTACACCCTGTGGCGGACCGGTTCCATGCGGGAAGTCGCCTTCGCCGCAATCCATTGCACGGGCGGCGGCCTGCTGATGGGCGGGGCGTCGCTGGCCGGCGGCCTGCTGCTGTTCGGCGCTCCCGGCTGGCCACGCAGCCGCTTCCTGCCGGTCGCTGCGGCAGCCGTGGCCTTCGGCCTTGGCTTCACGGTGCTCATCGAGCGTGCCGCCACGGCCTGGGGCCTGTGGACCTACTCGAACCTCATGCCGGTCCTGTCGGGACTGGGGACCAGGCTGGCGCCGCTGGCACAATGGATCGCCGTGCCGGCGCTGGCGTTCGCAGCGCCACGCTTGCCGCTGGGGAGCAAGCCGCAGCCGCTTCCTGCCCAGGAGGCCCGCGACCGTCCCGCCACGGCGAGCACAGCGTCAGCCGCCGAACCGGACCACGTGGCCCGCACAACTTGGAGAGCATCATGAGCGAGCACCAGACCGAGCATCGGCACGGCACGGCAGGCAAGGACCGGAGCGGCCACGTAGGAGCCACCCCGGCCACGACCGGCCTGGATACGCTGGCCACCGACCCGGTGTGCGGGATGGCGGTGGACCCTGCCACGTCCAAGCATCGCCTCGACCACGGCGGGACGGCCTACCACTTCTGCTCCGCCGGGTGCCGCGCCAAGTTCGCAGCCGATCCGGACAGCTACCTGGAATCCAAAACCGCCGCGGCGCCGCCTTCCAAGCCCGGCGCCATCTACACCTGCCCAATGCACCCGCAAATCCGCCAAGCCGGCCCCGGCAGTTGCCCGATCTGCGGCATGACGCTCGAACCCGTGGAGGTGTCGGCGGAGGCGCAGCCGAACCACGAATTGGCCGACATGAGCCGGCGCTTCTGGATCGGCCTGGTGCTGACCCTGCCCGTGTTCATCTTGGAAATGGGTAGCCACATCCCCGGCCTCGGCCTGCATGATCTGGTGCCTGCCGTCACGTCCACTTGGGTTCAGTTCATGCTGGCGACGCCGGTCGTCCTTTGGGCGGGCTGGCCGTTCTTCCAGCGCGGCTGGGCGTCAGTCCGCTCGGGCCACCTGAACATGTTCACCCTCATCGCCCTCGGGACCGGTGCGGCCTACCTCTACAGCCTGGCCGCGACCTTCGCGCCCGGCGCGTTCCCCGCGGGGTTTCGCGCGATGGGCGGCACGGTGCCGGTCTATTACGAGGCGGCGGCGGTCATCACCGTCCTGGTCCTGCTCGGCCAGGTGCTGGAACTGCGTGCGCGCGACCAGACCGGCGGCGCCATCCGCGTACTGCTGAACCTCGCGCCCAAGACGGCCCGTCGCCTGCGCAACGGCGGCGAGGACGAGGAGGTGCCGCTCGGCGAGGTCCAGGTCGGCGACCGGCTGCGCGTCCGGCCTGGCGATGGCGTGCCCGTGGATGGCGTGATCCTGGACGGGCGCAGCGCGGTGGACGAGAGCATGGTGACGGGCGAGTCCATGCCGGCGGCGAAGGGGCCGGGCGACAAGGTGGTCGGCGGCACCGTCAACGGCACCGGCGCGCTGGTGGTGCGGGCGGACGCGGTGGGCGCGGGCAGCGTGCTGTCGCGCATCGTCGCCATGGTGAGCGAGGCCCAGCGCAGCCGGGCACCCATCCAGAAGCTGGCCGACACGGTGGCGGGATACTTTGTCCCCGCCGTGCTGGCCGTCGCCGCCGCGGCCTTCGTTGCCTGGGCGGTCTGGGGTCCGGCTCCGGCGCTCGCCTACGCGCTGATCGCGGCGGTGTCGGTCGTCATCATCGCCTGCCCGTGTGCGCTCGGCCTGGCGACGCCCATGTCCATCATGGTCGCGGTCGGCAAGGGCGCCGGAGCCGGCGTGCTCATCAAGTCGGCCGAGAGCCTGGAGCGCATGGAGAAGGTGGACACCCTGGTGGTGGACAAGACCGGGACGCTGACCGAGGGCAAGCCGCGCGTCACCGCCGTCGTCCCGGTGGCCGGACTGACGGAGAACGATGTGCTGCGGCTGGCTGCCAGCCTGGAGCGGTCGAGCGAGCATCCGCTCGCTGCCGCCATCGTCGCCGCGGCGAAAGAGCGGGGCGTCGCCGTCGAGGAGCCGTCCGGCTTCGCCTCTGTCACCGGCAAGGGCGTGACCGGCACCGTCGAGGGACGGGCCGTGGCGCTCGGCAACGCCAAGCTGATGGCGGACCAGGGCACCGCGCTGGGCGACCTTGCAGCCAAGGCGGACGAGCTTCGTGGGTCCGGCGCCACGGCCCTGTTCGTCGGCGTGGACGGCAAGGCGGGCGGCATCATCGCCATCGCCGACCCGATAAAGCAGACCACGCGGGCGGCGCTGGACAGCCTGCGGGCGGACGGCATCCACGTCGTCATGCTGACCGGCGACAACCGGACCACGGCCGAAGCCGTCGCCCGCCAGCTCGGCATCGAGGACGTGGAAGCAGACGTGCTGCCCGAGGACAAGAACCGCATCGTCAAGGCGCTGCGCGCCAAGGGCAAGGTGGTCGCCATGGCCGGCGACGGCGTGAACGACGCGCCCGCCCTGGCCGAGGCCGACGTAGGCATCGCGATGGGCACCGGCACGGAGGTCGCGATCCAAAGCGCCGGGGTGACGCTGGTCCGCGGCGACCTGGCCGGCATCGCCCGCGCCCAGGCGCTCAGCCGCATGGCCATGCGCAACATCCGGCAGAACCTGGTGTTCGCCTTCGCCTACAACGCCATCGGCATCCCGGTCGCCGCGGGCGTGCTGTATCCCATGTTCGGCATCCTGCTCAGCCCGGTGGTGGCGGCGCTTGCCATGTCGCTCAGCTCCGTGTCGGTCATCGCCAACGCCCTGCGCCTGCGGGCGGCGCGGCTGTGAAACCCGGCGCGCAAGCCGGGGCAGCTAGTCACCGGGGAACCGTCATGAGCTTACCCGCCCGCGTCGCACGCCCGTGCCGCTGCCACGTCCGTCACGGTGGATGCAGGCGCGAACAAAGACCATGAGGCAGTTAAGACGCTTCAGCAGCCCCAGGCGCAGCTCTTCGGCTCGCCCGCCTTCCCTGCGGATCGGCCGGGCAGGAGCATCTCCTGCGACGGCCGCCGCATCGGCAGGCGCCCGGTCGGATGTCTGCCCACGGTGACAGCCTCGCCGCACGCCTACTGGCTCCCGGCGGCGCCACTGCGCTGTTCTCGCATGGCCGGTTCGGGTGCCGCCCGGCGACACGCTGGATTGGCTGGCCCGCCGCCCACAAAGGTGTCTCCTGCCCGGCGCCGCGTCGTTCCAGGGTCGTCGGCGCCGGTCCCGGTCATCGTAGGCTGCGGGGTGGCCGCGGGATGGAGCGCCACAGGCGCGCCGAGGCCCGCTGCGGACGCCCACGATGCAGGACGTAGGTAGTTTCCGAGCCTGCTGCCAGGCCACGCTTCAACGTATGGCTGTTGACCGAGGGAGGGTCAGCCACCCTTGCCAGGCCAGCGGAGAGCATCGGAGATGGAACGGACCGCTCCCTTTTTGCGAGGGGTTCTGCCGTCCTGATCCAAGGGCGCTGCCGGGTTTCCAGGAACGGAGCGTCGTATGAACAAGGTCCAAAGCAGCATGCCGATCACCGACGGCGAGTTCACCCAGCCGGAGGCTGGGCAAGGCGATCCCTCTGCTTCGTCACCCATGGCCGAACGCGAACTCGGCGGGACGAGCGGTACCGGCTATGGCGCTGGCCCGGACGAACACTCGCTGCTGTCCCGCCCTGCGCTGCCGCAAGGCCGCAGAAGCCTGTTCCGGCGCTGACGCGGTGCCCAGGGGCGGACGCCGGCCCCGGCAGGCCGGGCAGTGATCCTCGGCCTGCTGTCGGAGAAGCCGGCGCCCCCCTGGGACCGCGCCCCGCTGCGCGGCGAGCTGTTCGGGGTCGAGCGGCTTGAGGAGCACGCCAGGAGCCTCGCCGCCGCGCAGCCAGTGACGGCGGGCCGGACCCGGGGCCGCGGGCTGGCGGACCGCCTGGCCGACAACGCCGCCTTCCTGCTGCGGGCCAACCGCGCCATCGCCAAGACGGCGGCGGACGGGCACCATGCAACCCCAGCGGCGGAGTGGCTGGCCGACAACTACCACTTGGTGGACATGCAGATCCGCGAGATCGGCGTGGACCTGCCGCCGGGCTACTACGCCCAGTTGCCCAAGCTGGCGGCGGGGCCGTTCGCCGGGTTGCCCCGGGTGTTCGGCGCGGCGTGGTCGCTGGTGGCGCACACGGACAGCCACCTCGACCCCGAGGCGCTGCGCCGATACCTGCTCGCCTACCAGTCGGTGCAGCCGCTGACCATCGGCGAGCTGTGGGCCGTGCCGATCACGCTGCGGATCGTGCTGATCGAGAACCTGCGGCGCATCGCCGAGCTGGTGGTGAACGACGCTGCGGCCCGGCAGGCGGCGGACGACCTGGCGGAACGGATGCAGGGCGCAGACGGGGATGCCGCCGGCATGCCGCCCTTCCTGCCGCCCCCCACCTTGCCGCACGAGGTGCTGGCGCACCCGGTGGTGAGCGACCCCTTTGCGGTCCAGCTCGCGCATCGCCTACGTGGCCATGACCCCAAGACGGACCCGGCGCTGGCCTGGCTCGACCGTCGCCTGGCCGCCCAGGGCACGACGGTCGAGGCGGTGGTGCGGGAAGAGATGCAGCAGCAGGGCATGGGCAACGCCACAGTCCGCAACATCATCACCAGCCTACGCCTGACCGCCGGCATAGACTGGACGAGCTTCTTCGAGCGGGTCTCGCTGGTGGACGCCGCCCTTGCCGGCAGCGTCCCCGCCGGCATGGATTTCCCGACGCGAAACCTGTACCGGACCGCCGTCGAGGGGTTAGCGCGCGGGTCCGGCCAGGCCGAACTCGACATCGCCCGGGGCGCGGCGGCACGGGCAGCCGAGCACCACGGCAGGCGGCAAGGCGACCCGGGCCACTACCTGATCGGTGCCGGCCGCCCGGCGTTCGAGGCCGCGATGGGCTATCGCCCGCCCCTGCGCGTCCGGCTGGAACGGGGGTGCCGCAGCCTTGGCATCGCCGGCTACGGCGCCGCGGTCGTCGCCCTGGCCATAGCCTTCCTCGTCCTGCCGCTGCGGGTTGCGGCGGAGGCTGGGGCCGGCGCCCTCATGCTGGCCCTGCTCGCCGCCGCCGGCTTCGTGCTGGCGTCGGACGCCGCGGTCGCGTGCGCGAACCGGGTGGCGCCATGGGCCTTCGGCGCCACCA
>DASWOJ010000016.1:0-5202 GCA_036398775.1 Acetobacteraceae bacterium | reverse complement strand
GGCTGCTGGATGCTCTGGACCTGCTAGGTCCGCCCCAGGACGTAGCAGGGCACGGATGAGCGACGATGATCCTGTGAAAACCGAGGCACTAACTTCGCATCAGATCAAAGCTGCGCGTGCCTTGCTGGGCTGGAGCAGAATGCAGCTAGGCCTTCGCAGCAACACGTCAGTCAACATGGTCAAATCGTTTGAGAAGTCTGGGCGGGTCGCATCCCTAAACAGCAGAGATCGTACGGTGCCGGTTGACGCCCAAGCTGCCATCCGTGCCACCCTTGAAGCGGCCGGCATTGAATTCGCGAACGGGAAGGTGCCAGCAGGTTCGGCCGCGGGAACCACTCCGATAACGCCCGATCAGGTCAGGGTCGCCCGTAAGCTGCTCAGATGGAGCCAAAGGCATCTCGGCGACCAAAGCGGCACGTCTTTTCATGTTGTGCAGACGTATGAGCGGACTGGGCGAGTTGCCAAGCTGTATGGCCGGACGAAACAGGTGGATGCCATTGCCGTCGTCCGTGCGACCCTGGAGGCGGCAGGCATTGAGTTTACCAATGGGCGGATGCCTGAGGTGCGCGAGCGCACGCCGAGCGTGAGACTGCGGAAGCCGGACCCGTGACGCCGGAACAGTTCAAGGCTGCCCGGGCATTGCTGGGGTGGAGCAAGGATCGGTTGGCTGCCCGGAGCGGCACCTCGGTTCAAATGTTGAAGGTATTTGAGGAGACTGGACGGGTGGTGTCCCTGAATGACAGAGATCATGTGGTGCCAGTCGATGCCGTTGCCGCTGTCCGCGCCACCTTGGAAGAGGCTGGCGTTGAGTTTACCAATGGAGACGTGCCGGGTGTGCGCTTGCGGAAGCCGACAGGTGCCGAATAAGCAGCTTCCCCGGCGGCATCTACGACGCGGACGGCAGGAGCCTGGATCCCACCGTGCCTGACCTGACGCAAGAGCAGATCAATCGCTGCCCCAACCGCTTTATGGTGACAAGGCAGGGCCTCGCACCCATCGCCCGCGTGTGGTTGCTGGCGAACGACGCCACCCCGGACGCTATCCCGCCCGTCCTGATGATTGAGGCCGTCAAGCTGGTGCTGGCCGGCAAGGGCATCCTGATCCTGGCGCAACGACCGGAACCCGAGGTGGACGTGCGGACGGGGCTGCTACAAGCCCTCGATCTGTTCCCCGCAACCCAAAAGATTGCAGGACACACATGAGCACCAATCTACCGCCCGCCGTTAATGTGGCCGCGCGCGAGATGACTGCTATTTGTTCGAACATTCGTGAACGAGGCGATGAACGATGCACTGCGGATGCAAACGCAGAATGGCGAGGACGCGACGAACGCCTTCGCACGCGCCTGCATTGAAGACATTCCCAACCGCCGCCTTACAGCCCTTGTAGCAGCCCACGACGCCTTAGCCACCGCACTCAATGCAGCATCGCCCGAGGCCACGCCTATTCTATCACTGGTCACGGAACGCCCTGTCTGATCAGCCTGGACGACCCTGGCCCAGCACTGACGCCAGCAGAAGCTGCCGCCCTTTACGACCAGCAGAAGGGCGTCGGCATAGCCTGGTTCGCCATCCCAGCCCCAGGCGGCGCGGGAGTGATAGCACGCGCCCACACGGGGGCCCGCGACGGCGGGCGGCGGCTGCCGGGGCACATCTGGGCAGCCAGCCTGGAGGAGCTACACACCATGATGTCGCCGGGGCTGACGTTCGATCTGTCGCCTACGGCAGGATCGCCGCCGGGATGCCTTGGCTGGTGGTAGAGCGGAGAGTCTTGACCGTTGCAACGACGACTCCTCATACTACAGCATTGACATATATACGGCATTGACGTATGGATCAGCATGCACTCGGTCCAAGAGACCCCGATCTTCACGCGACGCGCCGATGCGCTGCTGACCCGGGACGAACGGGCCGAGTTGATTTCCGCGCTGGCCCGCAACCCGCAGGCTGGCGACTTGGTCCCCGGCCTAGGCGGCATCCGCAAGATGCGCTTCGGCGTAGGCGACCAGGGCAAGCGCGGCGGCGTGCGCGTGATTTGGTTCGTGGTGTCGGATGACCTGCCGGTGCTGGCGCTCCTGATCTACGCGAAGAACGAGCAGGCCAACCCGACCCCAGACCAGCGCAAAGCGATGCTGGCCGTGGTCGAAAGCATCAAGCGCGGCGCAAAGCGCAAAACGGCATGAAGGAGGGTGTATGACCAAGCGCGTAGACGTGACGGACGAGCTTATGGAGTCCTTGCAGCAGGCAGCCGACATGATGGCCGGCAAGCTGGCCCCTGGCCGGGTGTGGAACCCACCGGCCGCGGTGGACGTGCGCGCCATCCGGGACCGCACGGGTTTGAGCCAGGTCGGCTTTGCCCGGCGGTTCGGGTTCAGCGTCGGCGCGGTGCGCGAATGGGAGCAGGGCCGCCGGCAGCCCGAGGCCGCCGCGCGCGTGCTGCTATTGGTGATCGCCAGTCGGCCAGAGGTGGTGGACGAGGTGCTGCAGGCGGCGGCGGCATAGGCAAAGCCATCGCCCGGTCGCTTGTCCCGCCCATCCAAGAAATCCACCCTGGCGCGTTCGGTTCGGAGCGCGCCTTGCACCCTCCCGCTTTCCACCTCGACCACACCCTTGCGGACTGGCCGGCGTGCTGCCTGGAAATCCGAAGCTGCTACTATGCATGTGATCTTGTCATTGACACGCGCCCTCAAAGCGATAGATCAACCTGTGGTAGTGTTATTGGAAAGTGTTGTAGATTATCAGGTAGAATAGACTACCCAAGGTAGAACATAGTTGATTCATCGGGTTGTAGCAGATCTGTTATTTGCACCTTACGTTGACCATTCGTTTTGATTGCGGTGCATTGAGAGCATGAGCAATCACTCCAGCATCACCGCCCCCGCCCCATCATTCCTTGCTGCCGCGCTGAATGCGCTGTGGCGGTTTTGCCGTGGAGACAGCGTGCAGCCAGCACGCTTGTCCGCCATTGCTGATGAAGGCTGTCGCGCCTTCCGTGATGGCCTACCCCCGTCCGTGTGCCCCTACGTGCGGGCCCAGGAAGTGGACCAGTGGCGCGCGGGATGGTCGGACGCGCAAATCCGCAAGGAAGTCCTTGCGATGGTTGCCAGGTCGTTCAGGGCTACTGAAATGTCCAAGGAACGGCAAATTTCCCACTTGCTCGCAGCGTAGCCCTGCACCTTGCAAGTCAGCGACACCAAGCCGCCTTCGGGAATATACGTGTTCCGCAGGAGGGCGTTGGTGCACTTAGCCTTCGAAGGACGAGAAAGACCCCTGACCCCAAGCGGCTATGCCGTAACCAGCAGGCAACGGACGGAGGCCGGGCGTCCAGCCGCCAGCATCCGGTTCAGCACCGCCACGCCGATGGCAGCCTCAGTCTGCTGGGCCGCAAAGCCGCGGGCGCGCAGCCGTGGTCCGATCAGCGCCTTGTATCGTCCCATTGTCGTTTCCACTAGGGACCTTTGACCGTACCCGGTCGCGGCCTGCCACGCCATGCGCCCTTGTTCCTCAATCATGGCCAGATGGCGATCACGCTGTGTCGGCACGCCGGGTTCACCGCTCGGGACAGCCGTCGAGCGTGGCGGAATAACCACCCTGATGCCGTCGCCATGCGCTGCTATCGTTTGGTAGGTGGGGCAGCCATCATAGGCGCCGTCCGCTGTCACCTGGCCGATCTGTTCGTTAATCTGATCGAGCAGCGGCCCGACCTGGGACGGGTCGTCGACGTCCTGGTCGGTCAGCGTCTGCGCCACGATCATGCCGCTGGCGGCATCCACCGCCAGATGCAGCTTGCGCCATGTCCGGCGTGACTTCGCACCGTGCTTGGCCTCCAGCCATTGACCCGCTCCGTAGATCTGCAGGCCGGTGCTATCGATCAACACGTGCAACGGACCAGGCAGCACGTGTGCTGGTTGGATCACCGGCAACACCACCGCCCGACGGCTGACCGTGCTGTGATCCGGCGCCGAGAGTGTCAGGCCCATCAACGTGAGGACCGATGCCATAAGCCCTTCAGCCTGGCGCAGTGCCAGCTTGAACGCCGTGCGCAGCATCAGGCTGGTCTGAATAGCCGCGTCCGTATAGCGAGCCTGTCCGCCCGGCCCCGTGCTCTGCCAGTCTCCCAATGCTGCGTCCTCGATCCACAACGTCAGGCTGCCACGCCGACGCAGCCCCGCTTCATACTCCGGCCAGTTCTGCACCTTGAAGGCCATCTTCGGAAAATGGTGGCGGCGGTCGGCGTTGTGTTTGTGCGGCATCGGTGCGGTCAGGACCAGAGAAAGGGAAGAGCACCTCTACCATCGTTCATACCGTCGAAGTGCACCAACGCCCCAACCAGCGCTCCGGGACCGCATAGCCTACGCGCTCTGCCATGCCGTATAATGGCCAAAGTCGAGCTCGGTAACTCTTACAGCTCTACCTTGGTTCCCAGCTCGACAACGCGGGGCGGCGGGATGAGAAAGTAATCCGGTGCTCGCACAGCGTTGCGCGCGAGGACAGCGTAGATGCGTTCCTGCCAGATTGGCATATCCGGATGAAGAGCAGGCACCGGGTCTTCCCGGCCCATGAAGAACGATGCGGTTGTCGGGTCGCAACCTGCTTCGGCATGTGCAGCCAGCGCCGCAGGCACATCCGGCTTCTCCGCAAAGCCGAACCGAATTTCAACCTGCCGAAATCCCGCAGTCAGTTCCTCGATCGCGACGCGCTCGCTTTCGGGGACTCGTGGCGCGCGTGAGGTCGATATCTTCAAGAGGACGACGTGCTCATGCAGCACGCCGTTGTGGCGCAGGTTGAGCGCGAGTGCGGCAGGCACCACGTCGTGCTGCTTGGTCAGGTAAACTCCCGTGCCTGGCATCCGTACAGGCCCATTAGGTTGACTTAAACCTGCGAGGAATCGCGGCAGCGGCACTGCGTCCTCATCGCGCTTGGCGAAAGCGACGTCACGACCACGTCGCCAGCACAGCATGAGCGTAAGCGCTACCGCCCCGGTCAGGAGTGGAAACCAGCCACCTTGGGGTATCTTGTGCACGTTCGCCGAGACGAATACGATGTCGAGGATCAGGAACAAGCCGGCGACCGGCGCCACCAATGCAACCGGCCATTTCCATACGCCACGTGCCACGGTTGCGACGAGCAGCGTGGTGACCAGCATATCACCCGCCACCGCGATGCCATAAGCGTTGGCCAGCGCGTCGGAGCTGCGGAAGCC
>DASWOJ010000015.1:0-14487 GCA_036398775.1 Acetobacteraceae bacterium | reverse complement strand
TTCCGTTGCAGTCGCAAGCCTGGGCAAGTCGGTCAGTATCTCACCTCGCACCCCGGTCGATTTAGCTTGAGTGTATAAGGCTTGCGACCATTGTGTTTGGCTATTTTGATGAGAGATAAGATTGTAAAGACTCAGCTGCTCCTGTCTTATGGTTTCGCTGCTAAAGTCACCCTCATCTCTTGGAGTCATATTTGTCCAATCAAAGAGTCGGGTGTCGTTATTTCGGTCTGATGCAATATCTACTGAAACTGCACCTGATTGGATTGCCTTTAACAAATGAGACTTTCCGGCACCATTCACGCCTGTGACTATTGTAAAGGAAGGAAGGTGCTGATCCGGAAGGACCTTTATGGAGAGATAAGGGTGGACCAAGCTCAGCTTCATGTCACCACGTCAGTCAATGTTGCAGCAAGGAGTAAGACTGCCACCAACCTTGAACTTAGGTCTACTCCCCACCCTTGCCCCCCAACCCCCCGCCCCGTATAGCCCCCAACAAACCCCCCGAGACCCACCCAAGGGCCGCGGCACCCGGAGGACGGATGACAGGCGCGCAAACCGCCACCCTAGACCCCCCGCAAGCAACCGCCCCGGCCCAACAGGCCCAGGCGGCCATACTCGCGCGCCCGGCCACCATCGAGCGGCGCATGGCCGACGCTATCCGCGCCCTCGCCATAGACGCCACCGAGGCCGCAGGCTCCGGCCACCCCGGCATGCCCATGGGCATGGCCGACGCCGCAACCGCCCTCTGGTCCCGCGTGCTGCGCTACGACGCCGCCGACCCGCGATGGCCCGACCGCGACCGCTTCGTGCTGTCCGCCGGGCACGGCTCCCTGCTGCTCTATGCCCTGCTGCACCTGACGGGACACGCCGGCATGGAGCTCCAGCACCTGCAGCGCTTCCGCCAGCTCGACAGCCCCGCCGCCGGCCACCCCGAGCACGGCGAGCACCCGGCCATCGAGGCGACGACCGGCCCGCTCGGCCAGGGCCTCGCCACCGCCGTCGGCATGGCCCTCGCCGAGCGCATGATGGCCGCCCGCTTCGGCCGCAGCCTGGTGGACCACCGCACCTGGGTGGTCGCCAGCGACGGCGACCTGCAGGAGGGCGTAAGCCACGAGGCCGCCTGCCTCGCCGGGCATCTGCGGCTGGAGAAGCTGACGGTGCTGTGGGACGACAACACCGTTTACACGGACGGCGATGCCGGGCTGATGTCGTCGGCGGACCCGCTCAAGCACTTCGCCGCCCTGGGCTGGGCGACCAAGCGCGTGGACGGCCACGACCCCGCGGCCGTCGCCTCCGCCCTGTCCCTGGCCGTGCGCTCCAAGAAGCCGACGCTGATCGCCTGCCGCACCATCATCGGCCTCGCCGCCCCCACCCAGGCCGGCATTCCGGCCGCGCCAGGCCGCCCGCCGGGCGACACCGAGGCCGACGCCGCCAAGCGCGCCCTGGACTGGCCGCACCCGCCGTTCTCGATCCCCCCCGACCTGCAGGCCCGCTGGTCCGCCGCCGGCGCCCGCGGCACCGCCGCCCGCCGCGCCTGGCTCAAGCGCCTGACCCGCCACCCCCTGCGCACCGAGTTCGAGCGCGTCCACTCCGGCCGCCTCCCCGACCTATGGCACGAGGCCACCGCCGAGCTGCGCGCCGAACTCGCCGAAACCCGCCCGACCATGGCCACCCGCGAGGCCAGCCAGCGCGCCCTGGACGCCCTGGCCCCGGCAATGCCGGAACTGGTCGGCGGCGCCACGGACGCAACCGACCACAGCCGCACCCTGGCCCGCGGCATGGCGGCGGTGACGCCGGGCAGCTACGCCGGACGCCACATCCATTTCGGCGTACGCGAGCACGGGATGGCCGCCTGCCTGAACGGCCTGGCCCTGCACGGCGGCATCCTGCCCTATGCCGGCACCTACCTGGCGTTCAGCGACTACATGCGCCCCGCCCTGCGCCTGGCCGCGCTGATGCGCCAGCGCGTCATCATGGTGCTGACCCATGACAGCATCGGCCTGGGCGAGGACGGCCCGACCCACCAGCCCGTCGAGCAGCTCGCCAGCCTGCGCGCCATCCCCGGCGTCAACGTCATGCGCCCGGCCGATGCCCTGGAAACGGTCGAGTGCTGGGAACTCGCCCTCCGCCGCACGGACGGCCCCACCCTGCTGGCCCTGTCCCGCCAGCCCGTTCCGGCACTCCGAACCGACGCCGGGGAAAACCGCTGCGCCCGCGGCGGCTACGTGCTGCAGGACGCCGACGGCCCCCGCCAAGCCACCCTGATCGCCACGGGCTCGGAGGTCGCGGTGGCGATGGACGCAAGGCGCATGCTGGCCGAGGCCGGCATCGCCGCCGCCGTCGTCTCGCTGCCCTGCTGGCAGCTATTCGGCCAGCAGGCTCCGGAATACCGCGCCGCCGTGCTGGGCACCGCCCCGCGCTGGGGGATCGAGGCCGCCTGCGGCTTCGGCTGGGAGCGCTGGCTGGGCGACGGCGGCACCTTCATCGGCATGGACGGCTTCGGCGCCAGCGCGCCCGGCGAGCACCTATTCAGGCACTTCGGCATCACGCCGGAAGCCATCACCACAGCCGTCAAGCGGCGGCTGACACCCCAAGAGGAAGACCCAAATGGCCGTTAAGGTCGCGATCAACGGATTCGGGCGCATCGGCCGCCTGGTGCTGCGCGCCATCATCGAGAGCGGGCGCACCGACGTGGAGGCCGTCGCCATCAACGACCTCGGCAGCGTTGACGACAACGCCCACCTGTTCCGCTTCGACAGCGTCCACGGCCGCTTCCCCGGCTCGGTGGAGGTGAGCGGCCAGTCCATCACCATCCACCACAACGGCCGCACCTACGGACCCATCACCGTCAGCGCCGAGCGCGACCCGTCCAAGGTGCCCTACCAGGGCGTGGATGTCGCCATGGAGTGCACCGGCCGCTTCACCACCAAGCAGGCGGCGTCCGCCCTCATCACCGGCGCCGGCGCCCGCAAGGTGCTCATCAGCGCCCCGGCGGACGGCGTGGACGCGACCGTCGTCTATGGCGTGAACCAGGACGTCATCACCAAGGACATGACCGTCATCTCCAACGCCTCCTGCACGACCAACTGCCTGGTCCCGATGGTCAAGGTGATGCACGACAACTTCGGCGTGCTGCGCGGCTACATGCTGACCATCCATGCTTACACCGGCGACCAGAACACGGTGGACACCCTGCACAAGGACCTGCACCGCGCCCGCGGCGCCGCGGTCAACTCCATCCCCACCAGCACCGGCGCCGCCAAGGCCGTGGGCCTGGTGATGCCGGAGCTGAAGGGCAAGCTGGACGGCACCTCCATCCGCGTCCCCGTGCCGAACGTGTCGCTCGTGAGCCTCGACGTGAACCTGCGCGACAAGGCGACGGTCCAGCAGATCAACGACGCCATGAAGGCGGCCTCCACCGGCGCCATGAAGGGCATCCTGGACTACAACACCCACAAGCTCGTCAGCTCCGACTTCAACCACCAGGCGGCAAGCTGCACCTTCGACGCCACGCAGACCGCCGTGGTGGACGGCGAGCTGGCCCGCATCATGGGCTGGTATGACAACGAGTGGGGCTTCAGCAACCGCATGGCCGACACCGCCGCCCTGTTCGGGGCGATGTGATGGCCGCAGCCACCCTGGACGGCGTGGACGTGAAGGGAAAGCGCGTGCTGCTGCGCGCCGACCTGAACGTCCCCATGCGCGACGGCCGCATCAGCGACCTGACCCGCATCCAGCGCCTGTCCCCCACCATACGCGAGCTGTCCGACGCCGGCGCCCGCGTCATCGTCTGCAGCCACTTCGACCGGCCCAAGGGCAAGCCGGTCGAAACCATGTCGCTGCGCCCGATGGCCGCGGCCCTCGGCGAGGTCCTGGGCCACCCCGTCGCCTTCGCCGCCGACACGATCGGCCCCGCCGCGCAGGCGGCGGTCGCAGCCCTTGCCGATGGCGGCGTCCTGGTGCTGGAGAACACCCGCTTCCATCCGGGCGAGGAGGACAACCACCCCGAGTTCGTCACCGCCCTGGCGTCCCTGGCCGACCTGTATGTCAACGACGCCTTCTCCGCCGCCCACCGCGCCCATGCCAGCACGGAGGGCGTGGCCGGCCACCTGCCCGCCCATGCCGGCCGCATGATGCAGGCGGAGCTGGACGCCCTGGACGCAGCACTCGGCAACCCGCAGCGCCCGGTGATGGCGATCGTCGGCGGCAGCAAGGTCTCGACCAAGCTGGAGCTGCTGGGCAACCTGAGCCGCCGGGTGGACGTGCTGGTGATCGCCGGCGCGATGGCCAACACCTTCCTGGCCGCGGCCGGCACGGACGTGGGCCGCAGCCTGCAGGAACCCGAGATGCACGCCACCGCCCGGGAGATCATGGAGGAGGCGCACCGCGCCGGCTGCACCATCCTGCTGCCGACCGATGCGGTGGTCGCGCGCGAGTTCCGCGCCGGGGCGCCGACGGAGACGGTGTCCACCGACGCCATCCCCGCCGACGCCATGATGCTGGACGTCGGCCCCAACACCGTCCAGGCCCTGCGCGACCGCCTGCCGGACATGCGCACGGTCGTCTGGAACGGCCCGCTGGGGGCATTCGAGACCCCACCCTTCGACGCCGCCACGGTGGCGCTGGCGCAGGCGGTCGCCGACATGACGGAGCAGGGATCGCTGCTGAGCGTGGCCGGCGGCGGCGACACGGTATCCGCCCTGCGCCATGCCGGCGTCCTGGACCGCCTGACCTACGTCAGCACCGCCGGCGGCGCCTTCCTGGAATGGATGGAGGGCAAGACCCTCCCCGGCGTCGCCGCATTGGACCGGGGGTAGCCATCCCCTCCGTCCCGCAGCGGCCCATGCTGTCCCCGGTCCTCCGCCCGCATCGGGCGAGGGAAGGGCGGGTAGGGCTGGCCCTGCTGCTCGTGCTGCTGCCCTGCTGCACGCTGCCGGGCTGCACATTGATAGACCAGAACACCTTCCGTCCCGGCGCTGGCACCGCCCCGGTGATCCCCCCCGCCCCGCCGGCGCCGGTGTCGGCCGCAGCCTACCCCGGCCCGCCGCCGCTGCTGATCCTGCCCGCGGGCCAGCCCGGCAGGGAGGCGGTCCGCTCCGCCGTCGCCGCCGCCCGCGCCCGCAAGCCCGGCGTAGAGTTCGACGTGGTCGCCATCCTGCCCGGCACCCCCACGGACGAGGCCGCCCGCACCGCCACGCTCGGCGCCGCCGATGTAGCACGCACCATCGTCGCCCATGGCGTCCCGCAATCCCGCGTCCGTGTCCTGGCCCGGCCGGAGCCGGCGGCGACGGTCGGAGATGTCAGGATTTATGTGCGATAGGCTGCGGCGCCCTGCTCCCTCTCCCTCTGGGAGAGGGTCGGGGTGAGGGAAGCCGCATGCCCGGGTTTTAATCTGGACCTACCAGCCAGGGGCTCACAATCAACCCTTGCCATTTCGCTCAACTAACCCTCTACCGGGAAAAAAGGCGCACCAAGCCGTCTGCTCAGCCCTTGGTAGGACTACCCAATGCTCTCCGACCCGCCATCTCTCGGCCCAGCCCGTGCCTGCTCTTGCTGGCGGATCGCAGCTGCTTTTTTGCTCGCCCCTTTGGCGGCCAGCATCCCCTTATATTTCCAATTCCTACGGGACGGCCTGCGCTTGGAACATGTTGTTTGGACCCATATAGTTGTTGTTTACCCTGGAGCTTTAATGCCTGGCTTGCCTGCCTGGCTGGTGTGCAGCAAGTGGTTGCGGCCAAGCCTTCCAGTGCTGGTCATGGCTGGCAGTGCGGTTTCTGTCGCCTGGGTGGTTCTGGGAGCCTCTTGGTTTAGCGGTGAGTCGTCGAGTAAGCCGGTTGTGCCTTGGGAGGTGTTCACTGATCGGCAGCTTGTCGGGACCGTCGGTTTGTGGGGCTGCCTAGGCGGGGCCGTGTTCTGGCTGATTGCTGCAGCCGACTGGTGGCGCACCCGCGGTCGTGAGCCTAAACTCCGCCCCAACCCTGATGTCTTAACCCCATGCACCCCCTGATCCGCCTGCACCCCAAGCAGGACCGTCGCCTGAAGTCCGGCCACCCCTGGGCGTTCAGCAACGAACTCGCCACCACCCCCGAGCATCGCGCCTGGCCCTCCGGCGGCATCGTTCGTATCGAGGGCGATGACGGCTGGCGCCACGGCACGTTCATGTTCAACCCGCACAGCCTGATCGCTGCCCGCCTGCTGGACCGCGACCCTGGCGCGGCCATTGATGCAGCATGGGTCCGCGCCCGCCTGGCCGACGCCATCGCCCTGCGCGCCCGCGTCACCCCCGGCGCGCATCACCGCCTGGTTCACGCCGAGGCCGACCGCCTGCCCGGCCTGATCGTGGACCGCTTCGGCGACATGGCCGTGCTGCAGGCCAACACCGCCGGCATGGACCGCCTGCTGCCCGAGATCACCGCCGCCCTGCTGGACCTCCTCCCCCTACGCGCCGTCGTCGCCCGCAACGACAGCGCCGCCCGTGTGCACGAGGGCCTGCCGCAAGACGTCCGCCTGCTGCACGGCGACGCCGCCGGCGCGGTGGCGGAGGAGGGCGGCGTCCGCTTCCCCATAGACCCCACGTCAGGCCAGAAGACCGGCTTCTTCTGGGACCAGCGCCCCAACCGGGACATGGTCGCGGGCCTCGCGTCCGGCAGCCGGGTGCTGGACGTGTTCTGCCACACCGGCGCCTTCGGCCTGCGCGCCGCGGCAGCCGGCGCCGAATCCGTGACCCTGGTGGACAGCAGCCAGCCCGCCCTCGACCGCGCCATGGACGCCGCCGCCCGGAACAGCCTGGCCCACGTCGAGGCCACGCGCGGCGACGCCTTCGACGTGATGGGCGCCCTGGCCGCCGCCGGGCAAAGCTACGGCGTCGTCGTCTGCGACCCCCCAGCCTTCGCCAAGTCCAAGCGGGACCAGGACGCCGGCCTGCGCGCCTACCACCGCATGACCCGGCTGGCTGCGCCCCTGGTGGCGCCCGGCGGCTTCCTGTTCGTGGCGTCGTGCAGCCATCATGCGCCGCTGGACCTGTTCGGCGCCCAGGTGGCGGCGGCGCTGCTGCGGGCGCGCCGGGACGCCCGGATCATCCACACCGGCGCTGCCGGGCCAGACCATCCCGTGCATCCTCACCTGCCGGAAAGCGCCTACCTCAAGTCGCTGCTGCTGCAACTGGCGTAAACCCCGGTGCCTATTCCTGTCCCAGCAGCGCCGTCAACGCATCATGCAGCGCCTGGCGGGTGTAGGGCTTCGCCAGGAACCGCGTGTCGCCCGGTAGGCCGGCTCCGGTTCCGTCCAGCGCCGCCGCCCAATGGTCGGTGTAGCCGGACGTCAGCAGGACGCTGATGCCGGGCACCTGCGCCCGGGCCTGCGCCGCCAGCGCCACGCCGTCCACCGGACCGGGCAGGCGCACGTCGCTGAACAGCAGGTCGAAGCCCTCGGACTCCCGCATCCACGTTGCCGCGTCCGCTGCGCTCAGGGCCGTCGTGACCTCCAGCCCCATGTTCGACACCATGCGTGCGGCAGTGGCCAGGACATCCGGCTCGTCGTCCACGACCAGGGCGCGCAGGCCGCGGTTCTGCCAGGCTGGGATCGGCAAGGGCGGAGCCGCCTCGCCCTTCGGACCGACCACAGGCAAGAATAGTCGCACGGTCGTGCCGGCCCCCAGCTCGCTGCTGATCGTCGCCTGTCCACCCGATTGCTTTGCGAACCCGTAAACCATGCTCAGGCCCAGCCCGCTGCCGCGGCCGACATCCTTGGTAGTGAAGAACGGCTCGAACACTTGCGCCAGCAACTCCGGCGGGATGCCGGTGCCCGTGTCGGCGACGCTGATGCGGAGATACCGCCCCGGCGCCAGGTCGTCCGGCACGTCATGCCCGGCCCGGCCCGGCAGCACGTCCGCAGCGGCGACGGTTGCGAGCGAGGTCGAGACCCGGATGCAGCCGCCGTCCGGCATGGCATCGCGGGCGTTGATCACGAGGTTGATGATGGCGTTTTCCAACTGCGCCGGATCGGTGAATGCGGTCCCGTCGTCATGCGCCTCCAACCGCAGGTCATACCGCTTGCCGATGGTGCGCGTCAGCAGGGGGCGCAGGTTCTCGAAGAACCCGGCCAACCGGACCCGCTCCGGCCGCAGGGCCGCGCGGCGGGCATAGGACAGGAGCTGCTTGGTCAGCTCCGCCCCGCGCACCGCGGCGTGCATGGCGGGCTGCAGGACGTCGCGCAGCGGCTCGCCTTCCGGCATCGTGTCCAGCGCTTCCTCAAGGTTCAGCGTCACCACCGTCAACAGGTTGTTGAAGTCGTGCGCAATGCCTCCGGTAAGCTGGCCGATGGACTTCAGCTTCTCCGACCGCAGCAGCGCCAGCTCGGTCTGCTTATGCTCGGTGATGTCCTGGCAATAGCCGTATAGGCCCGTGACCGTGCCGGCGGCGCCCAACAGCGGGCGGGCGTCCAGGCGGCAATGGCGTACGCCGCCCCCAGGCAGCACGATGCGGAAATCCAGCACGCTGGCGGATCGCATGGTGGCCGCGTTGTTCTGCACCAGGCGCAGGGACGCCTGATCGTCCGGATGGACGCGGGCCAGGGTTGCCTTCATTGACGGAATCCCCTCCGACTGGGGAAACCCGGTGATCTCGAACATCTCGTCCGACCACATGACGTCGGAACCGTCCAGGGAGCGGCGCCAGGCGCCCAGCCGGGCCAGCCGGTGCACCTCCGTCAACTGGGCGGTCCTGGCCTGCAACTGCCGGGCTAGGTCCTCCAGGCGCAGGTTCGCCTCCTGCATGGCGCGCTTGGCCGCCTCCACCTCCGTCACGTCCTGCAGCACCGCCATCACGGCATCCTCCCCGGCATAGGTCAATGCATGGGAGGCGACCGTCACCTCCATGCGGCTGCCGTCGGCCCGCAGGTGGGTCCACCTGCGGCGGGCGATGTCGTTGACCTGGTTGCCGGCGATCAGCGTGCCGAAGGTCGGCTGCTCGTCGGCAGCCAGCAGGTCGGGCAGCGACATCGCCAGGAACTGCGCCCGGCTCCAGCCATACTGGCTGACCGCGGCGCCGTTCACGTCGAGGAAGCGCAGGCTGTGCCGGTCGAACACCAGCGTCGGCATCGGCGACTGCTCGAACAGGGTGCGGTTGCTGGCCTCGCGTTCCCGCCGGGCCTGGTCGGTCTGCCGCCGCCGGGTGATGTCGCGCTGGATGCTGATCCAGAGGGTCTGCCAGCCCGTGGCGTCCGCCAGCGGCGTCACGTCCATCTCCACCCAGAACCGGCTGCCGTCCTTGCGGCAGTGCTCAATCTCCGTCCGGGTCGGCGTGCCTTCCTGCATGGCCCGCGCGAACTGCCCCTGCGCCAGCAGGTCGGCGTCTGGCCCCAGCAGCAGCCGCGGCGACTGTCCCACCACCTCATGCGCCGCATAGCCGGTGGCGCGGCAGAACGACGAGTTGACATAGGCGATGCGCGGCCCCAACGGATCGTGCGGCGGTGCTTCCGTTATCATGACGGAGTCGTTGGCGCGGTCCAGCGCGGTGCTGAGGAGATGCATCCTCTCCTCCGCCACCTTGCGGTAAAGCGCCGGGCGTATGGTGTCCGCCAGCATTCCCACGTCCTCCAGCACCAGGTCCAGGTCGGTACGGTCGGTGTCGAAAAAGAGGGTGATGCCAAACTGCTCCCCTGCCACGCGGAGCGGCTGGATCACCTGGCACATCATTCCGTGCCGCATCGCGGAGGCGAGCATCGGGTAGCGGTGCAGGTCCGCGACGCCTGCAAAGCGCACGGCCCGGGGCTTGCCGGATATGATGGTGTCGGCCGTCAGCGAATTGCCGGGCTTGGCGCCGAGCCTGCGCGCCAGCTCAAAATGCTCGTCCATCTGGACGCGGTTGCCAGGGTTGCGGCTGACCTGCCGAAGCACCTGATCGGGAAGCGTGAGCCGCCAGATATGGCCCGCAGCGGCGCCGTGGTCGTCGCATAGACGGGTCAGCAGTCCCGCCAGCGCCTGCTCGCACGTTGCAGCGTCGGCAACGGCATGCGTCATGGCGTCCGTGCGGGCGCTGCGCTGGTTCAGCCGGGCGAACGCTATGCTGCGCCGCCGGTGCTGAAGCTCCTCGGACACGATGGCCGCCAGGTCGGACAGCGCCGTCTTGTCGTCGTCGGAGAACGGCCGGCTGCGCCGGTCCATGACGCACAAGGTTCCGACGTGCTCACCGTGCGCCGCCGTCAGGGGCGCACCGGCATAGAAGCCGCATGCCTCGCCGAGGGGGCCGGCGCCGCCGTGCCAGGGTCCGGCCTGCGTGTCCTCGACCACCAAGACGTCCGGCGACCTGATGGCCTGGCTGCAAAACGACCCTGCACGGGGCTGTTCGTTCGATCCGGTGCCAGCCTTCGCCTTATACCAGACCCGGTGCTCATCAATCAGGCACACGAGTGCAACCTCGGCACCGAAGATGCGCACCGCCAGGTTTACGATGCGGTCGAACCCAGGCTCAGGCGCCGTGTCAATGACCTCGAACGAGAGAAGCGCGTCAAGGCGGCGGATCTCGGCGATGTCCAACACTTGACCCCCAGCCGGAGCAGCGGCAACGCCGGCCCATGCAGAACCATCAGGAGGAGTCCCGGCGGGAGGAGTCCCGGCGGGAGGAGTCCCGGCGGGAGGACTCCCGGCATCAACCCGCCCCTGCAAGACGTTTTCTGAATGAACAGGAGTTCTTGCAGACACCTGCGATCCGTTGTTCCCCCGTCCTAAGTCCATGCACCGGAATCCATGTTGTGCAGCGGCACGTCCAGACTACATTGACTGTTTATTCTGGTCAAAGCGATCGGCCTTGTTTTGCGCGCAACAAAAAATGACGAAATTTGGCACTCGCGGTATTAATAATCACACTGTCACGAGCGAAATATCAGGCCGACCAGCAAACACGGAGATGGTGACGCCATATCGCCCGTCAGCAGGCCGTTTATTAACACCGATTGAATGCACGGAAGCCACGCTACTGGAAAATATGTAGTGGTAACGGCGGCTAATCATACACTTGTCGACAAAGTTTGTGCTAACAAGTTGGTGTCGGCAGCAGAAAGGGTCAGCTTGATGTCTAACAGCGGCGCAACATCGGACGCGATGCTGTCAAACCCGCGGGTGCTTTTGATCGAGGATGACGAAGCCGTGGCGCGAGCGTTCGTGCGCGGGTTCGAGCGGGCGGGCATGCAGGTCGCATGGGCCGGCACCGGCAACGCTGGAATGGCGATGAAGGCAAGCTTCCGGCCAGATGTAGTGCTGGTTGACTTGACCCTCCCTGACGTGAGCGGCGTTACCTTGATCGGCCGCTTGGCAGAAGCGCGAGACTGCGGCGTCATCGTCGTCTCCGGCATGGGGGACGAAGCCGACCGCATCGTCGGGCTCGAACTGGGCGCCGACGATTACATCGCCAAGCCACCCGCCATGCGTGAGATGATCGCACGCATCCGCGCCGTCCACCGCCGGGTCAATACCCGGCACGACCGTACGCCCGCCCCGGCGCCGTCAGCCGTCCTGTCCATTGGCCCGATCCGCATCAACCTGCAGCACCGCACCGTCCACACGGCGGATGGCCGCCGGCTGAACCTGACGTCAGCAGAGTTCGCTGCCCTGGAAACGCTGGCCGCCGCCGCCGGCCAGCCGGTGTCGCGCGACCGCCTGTCCGAGGCGGCACTGCGGCGCGCCTGGAGGGCGGAGGACCGCAGCGTTGACCAGCTCGTGTTCAACCTGCGCCAGAAGCTGCCGCCAGACGAAAGCGGCACCATGTTGATCCAGAGCATCCGCGGTTCTGGCTACTGGCTGCGCGCACCGGAGGTGGCGCCCGACGCCCCGCCGCCGCGGGCGGACCAGAATGCCTGGGTCAACTAACCCGGCGCTGGCGGCAATGCCGTAGGCTCAAGCAGAGTGCAGTCAGGTCCGGAGGCTGCCAACCGGACCTGAAACGTCATGTGCGTCGCTGCAGCCGGGAGCCAAGCCAGCACCAGCAGTTTGACGGGCCGTCGGTGCCCGGCGGGTCCAAGCCGCGCGGACATCCAGGTTCTGCTCAGCGCCCGGTACGTGCTTCCGCCACCGCGGCACGCAGGTCGTCAAGGGCCACCGCTCCTGGAATCAGGCGCGCGCCGATCACCATGGCCGGTGTGCCCTGCAGCCCAATCTGCTGCGCAAGTGCGATGTTGGCGTCCAGCCGCGCCTTGATCGCCGGGTCGTCCATGTCCCGCAGCAGCGCGGCGCCGTCCAGGCCCTGCCGCTCCGCCTCTGCCCGCAGCGTGTCGCGAGTGGGCGGCGCGCTGGTCCGCATCACCGCAGCCTGCAGGCGCAGGTATCCGCCCTGACGCTGCGCCGCCAGCAGGGCGCGGCTTTCCAACTGGCTGGCAGGACCGAGGATCGGCAGGTCCTTGAACACGATCCGCACGCCGGGGTCGGTCCGCAGCAACTCCTCTGTCACCCCCATCATGCGGCGGCAATAGGGGCAGCGCGTGTCGTAGAACTCGACCAGGGTGACCGCACCCTCCGGGTTGCCGGCGACGGGGTCGGCGGGATCCACGAGCTTGCCCGCCAGCAACTGCAGCACATCGGTCTGCGCCGTATCGTGCCGGCGGTCCTCATCGGCCTGCAACGCCGCCAGCGCATCGCGCAGGATGCTGGGATCGGTGCGGAGGGTGTCGCGCAGGACGGCCACGACCTCCGCCCGTTGAGCCGGGGTCAGCGCGGGCGCATCCGCGGCCAGAACAGGGCCGGCCAGTGGCCCGGCGATGGACGCAGCAAGCAGCAAGGCAGGCAACAGGCGCATGGCGGCGGTCCTCCGGGCGGGCGGCATGGGGCAGACTGCAATCGGGTCCAGGTGCGAAGCGGCCGGATCCATTTGCGGGCATCTGCTTGCAAACGACAGAGCTGGAACAGCCCGCATACAGACTTGGATGCAGGCCGCTCCAGCCATAGCATCGGTTGCCCCCCCTGGCGAAGGCGGTTATTCCACACGCTTGTTCGACGAGATCGAGGTGGAGTCCGTGCGCAGCAGGCAACCCTTATCCGCCCGGCGCACCTTGGCCGCTGGGCGCATGGCGGCGCTGCTGCTGGCGGCGGCGTCGCTCAGCGGGTGCGAGACGGTGAATTCCATCAAGAACACCTTCCTGGGCGGCAGCAACGCCGGCAGCGGGTCCGGCCCGCAACGGCTGCAAGGCTTCATCGGCGGCGCCGTCGCGGACGAGCCAAGGGCGGCGCTGGCGGCACGCGAGGTCCTGGCGGTCGGCGGCAACGCCGCCGATGCGGCCGTGGCGCTTGGCTTCACCCTGGCCGTCACCCTGCCGTCGCGCGCCGGGCTGGGCGGCGGCGGCGGCTGCCTCGTTTACAACCCTAGCCGGGACGGCCCCGGCGGCGGCACTCCGGAGGCTGTGGTGTTCGCCCCGCTTGCGCCCACCGAGCCTAATGGCCCCGCCGACCGGCCGGCAGCGCTGCCGATGATGGCCCGCGGCCTGTTTGCACTGCATGCCAAGTATGGCAGCCGCCCCTTCGAGGGCCTGGTCGCGCCCGCCGAGCAGTTGGCGCGCTTCGGCGTGCCGGTCTCGCGCGCCCTGCTGCAGGACCTGGCCGTGGTGGCCGGACCCTTGGCGCAGGACCCGAACGCCCGCGCCGTGTTCACCCCTGGCGGCCAACCCTTGCGGGAAGGCAGCACGCTGACCCAGCCGGACCTGGGTGCCACGCTCGCGACGCTCCGCACGGCGGGGGTCGGCGACCTGTATCAGGGCGGCCTGGCCCGCAAGCTCGAAGACGGCTCCCGCCTGGCGGGCGGCGGCATGACGGTGAACGACCTGCGCAAGGCCCTGCCGCGGATCGGCGCGCCGCTGACGGTGCGCGCCGGACGGGACTACGCGTCCTTCGTGCCTGGCGACAGCGGCGAACAGGCCGCGGCGGCCCTTCGCGCATTGCAGGAGAACCCCCGCGATGTCGGCGGCGCGCAGGCCGCAGCCGAGCGGGGCGGAGCCAGGCCGGCCTCCACCGGATTCGCCGTGCTGGACCGCAACGGCAACGCCGTGGTGTGCACGCTGACGATGAACAACCTGTTCGGCACCGGGCGGATCGCCCCAGGCACCGGCATCCTGCTGGCGGCGTCGCCGCGGGCGGTGCCGGCGCCCGACCTGGCGGCGGCGCTGGCGTGGAACAGCAACGTGCACGCATTCCGCGCGGCAGTGACGGGAACAGGGCAGGACGGCGCGGCGCTGGCGGCGGCAGTGGCGCTGAACAACACCCTCCGCGCCAACTCCGCCATGCCGGCGACGGTGCCGGAACCGGGGCGGGCCAACGTGATCGCCTGCGCCCGCTACTTGCCCGGCAACGAGAGCCTGTGCAGCGCCGCCGTTGATCCACGTGGCGCCTGCCTCGCCGCCGGCAGCAACTAGCGGTGCTGAAGGTCGGCCGTGGCGCGTCGGCGCCGCCGTTCCTGGTGATGGACGTGATCGCGGCTGCCAATGCCCGTCAGGCCGCACTGCCGCCGG
>DASWOJ010000014.1:0-1997 GCA_036398775.1 Acetobacteraceae bacterium | reverse complement strand
CCATCCGGACGTGCAGAGCGACATCTACGCCGACGCCGGGCACGCGCTGTTCATCGATGACGGCAACCGCTTCAACGCCGAGATGCTGGCATTCATCCGCAGCCGCGTGCATCCGTGACGGAGCAGACACGGGCGCGGCTGTTGCCGCTGTTCCTGATCTCGGGGGCGGCGGTGGGGTACGAGACGGCGCTGACCCGGTATTTCGCCGTCGCGAAATGGTCGGAATACGGGTACTGGGTCATCTCCATCGTCATGGTCGGCTTCGCGTTCAGCGGGGTGACGATGGCGCTGGCGCGGGGGGCGGCGGTGCGGCACGCGCGGGCGCTGCTGGCCTGGCTGCCGGTGGCGCTGCTGCTGGCGGCGGCGGGCGGGTATTGGGGCACGGTCGCCAACCCGTTCAACCCGCTGCAACTGCAGAACGCGGCGACGTACGGGCCGCAGATCGGCAATATTGCGCTGTACTACGCGGTGCTGCTGCCGTTCTTCTACCTGACGGGACTCTATATCAGCCTGTGCTTCGTGCTGAACGACGACCGGGTGGGGCGGGTGTACGGCGCCGACCTGCTGGGTGCGGGCGCCGGGTCGGCGGCGGTGCTGGGGCTGATGACGGTGCTGCATCCCTTCGCGCTGGTGCCGGCGCTGCTGGTGCCGCTGGCCGTGGCCACCTGGTTCGCGCCGGGCCGGCGGTGGCTGCCGGGGGTGGCAGGGGTCGCGGCGCTGGCCGCTGGGGTGGCGGTGCTGCTGCTGACGGCCCAGGCGGATTACAACGATTTCAAGACGATCTATGCTCCGCTGCACACGCCGAACGCCCATGTGTTGGCCGAGATTCGCTCGCCGCGCGGGCTGTACGCGCTGCTGGACGACTTCACCGAGCGGGTCGATACCGACGTCTCGAACGATGCCGGCATGCTGAACGTGCCGGGTCCGCCGTTGACCTACGGGCTGTACCGCGACGGCGCCCGCATTGCGGCGGTGCCGAAGCCGGGGGCGCTGGATGTCCGCTACGCCCCCTCGGCGCTTGACGCGCTGCCGTACACGCTGCGGCCGCAGCCGCGCGTGCTGCTGGCGGGCAGTTCCGGCGGGTTCCGCATCGCCGAGGCGCTGGCTCTGGGCGCCCGCCAGGTGCAGGCGCTGGAGCCCGACCCGGTGGTCGCCCGAGCCGTGACGCAAGGCCTCGGCGGCGCGCCGGGGCAGGCGGCGGACCCGCGTGTGCACCTGTCGCCCGACGGCCCGCTGGCCGCGGCACGGCGCGGCGGCGGCTACGACCTGGTGGACATCTCCGGCGACTTCCTGGACGAGGCGGAGGCGAATGCGGCCGCGTACACTGCCGAGGCGATGACCGCCTACTTGGCCGCGTTGGACCCGGGCGGCATCGTCTCGATCCCTGTCTCGATCCGCGACTTCCCCACCTACGCGCTGCGCGTGCTCGCCTCGGCGCGGCAGGCGCTGCTGGCGGCCGGCGTGGCCGACCCGGCGGTGCATGTGCTGGTCTACCGCTCGGCCTGGAACGTGCGCATCCTGCTGTCCAACCAGCCCTGGAGCGCCGCCACCGTCGCCGCCATGCGCAAGTTCTGCGACGACCGGTCCTTCGACGTCTCCTACTATCCCGGCATCGACGTGGCCGCGGCGCGGGCGGGCATCTACAACGACCTGCCGGCGGTTTCGTTCGACGCCGGGTCGGTGACCGCGGATGGCGGGGCGGAGGACGCGATCGCCGACGAGGCCGGCGCGGTGCTGCACGGCGAGATCACTGCCTCCGAGCAGGCCTTCCGGATCGACCCGGCGACGCTGGACCGGCCGGCCTATTACGACATCCTGCGCCTGTCGCATCTCGGCACCATCCTGCGGCGGCTGGAGATCCTGCCGCAGGCGGAGATCGGGCAGTTGGTGAACCTGGCGGTGCTGGCGCAGGCGGTGGTGATCGCGGCGCTGGTGCTGCTGGTGCCGCTGCTGGCCGGCGGGCGGC
Organism: Acetobacteraceae bacterium; assembly: GCA_036398775.1. Classification (GTDB taxonomy): domain Bacteria; phylum Pseudomonadota; class Alphaproteobacteria; order Acetobacterales; family Acetobacteraceae; genus DASWOJ01. The sequence continues at coordinate 31 of DASWOJ010000014.1, read as the reverse complement.
TGCGTGGGCAGGAGGCAGGGCTGGTGCGGCC
>DASWOJ010000013.1:0-12897 GCA_036398775.1 Acetobacteraceae bacterium | reverse complement strand
CCAGGGCGCGCACGCGGCCTATTATGGCTTTGCGCCGCTGTATTGGCGCTCGCTCGGCATCCCGGACGGGACGATCGGGCTGCTGATCGCCGAGGGGATCGTGGCGGAGGTCGCGCTGTTCATTTGGGGGCGGCGCCTGGTGGAGCGGCTGGGTCCGGCACGGCTGACGGCGCTGGCCGCCGGGCTGTCGGCGCTGCGCTGGACGCTGACGGCATTCGTAACGGCGGTGCCGGCATTGGCGGCGGTGCAGGTGCTGCATGCCGGGACGTTCGCGTTCCAGCACTGGTCCACGATGCTGGTCCTGCGGACGCTGCCGGCGTCGCGAGCCGGGACGGCGCAGGCGCTGATGTCCGCGCTGGGCTTCTCCGCACCGGTGGCGGTCCTGACGTGGGTGGCCGGGCAGGTTTACGGGACGCTGGGCGGGCTGACGTTCCTGGTGATGGCTGTGGTGGGTGGGCTTGGGATGATGGCAGTGCCGGGGCTGCGGCGGCTGCCAGGGCCGGGGTAGGCGCCTTGCTCCGGCGGCGCCGCAAGCGACCGGCCTGGGCGTGACAGGCCGACCCCGTTCACGCCCGCGGCGATCAGGTGCAGGATTGCCGCATCCCTGTTGCAGCGCCGCCCCGGACGCAAGGATCTGCCGATGTCCACAGCCATCCTCTGGCCGGTCCTCGCCCATGTCGGGCTGGTGTTCTTCCTGTATGCCTGGCTGAGCTTCGCACGCATCCGGGCAGTGCGGGCGGGCCAGGTGCAATACGGCTGCTTCGAGTTCGGGCGCGACGAGCCGCCGGACATCGCGCGGATCACCCGCAACCTGGCCAACCAGTTCGAGCTGCCGGTAATCGCCTATGCCGCCGTGCTGCTGCTGGTGCAGTTCGGGGCGCTGGGGGCCTGGGATGTTGCATTCGCCTGGATGTTCTTTGCCGGGCGTGTGATCCATACCGGCGTGCAGACCTTGACGGATGACGTGCCGTTGCGGGGCAGGGTGTTCACCATCAACTTCCTTGCCTGTGCGGCCCTGGTCGGGCATCTGGCGCTGGTCGCACTCAGGCGAGCGTAGAAGCGCCTCCGGTACTGGGCTGCGGCGTCCGCCGCAGCGCGCCGTCCATCAGCTCCAACTGGCGGGCGATCCGCGCCAGCGGCCCAGTGCCCTCGGCGGCAGGTAAGCCGCCGGGCAGCGGCGCCCCGTCCGTCAACGCCGCGAAGGCCGCCGCCAGCCATTCCCGCCAGGCCCGCAACGCCTCTGGTGCGAAGTCACCGGCCAGGGCGGGGTCGTGCTGCAGGGCCGACAGCCGGCCCGCCAGGCGGCGCAGCGCGGCGTCAACCGTCATCGCCGTTTCCAGCCCGGCGCGGGCGGCCCGGCGCGGTTCCTGCAACGCCCGGGACAGCGATGCTTCCAGGTTGTTGCTCGCCATCCCGGCGGCCCGGCGCGCTGCGTCCAGCGCGGCGTCCGGCGCTTCCTGCAGCAGCGTCGCCAGTTCCAAGTCGGCATACCTCGCATGGGCCTGCAGCGCGCCCCGCAACTCCTGCTGCACCCGGTTCGGCTCCCAACTCGGCCATAACACCCAGCAGCCCAGAACCGCCAGCACGCCGCCCGCCAGAGTATAGGCGGCTCGCAGGAGGGCGATCTGCAGCTCGCCCGTGCCGGGGCGGCCCAGCTCTGACAGCAGCACGACCAGGGGTGTCATGCCGGCCATGAACAGGCCGAAGCTGACATAACGGACGGACAGCGCCAGAACCGCCAGCGGGAATAGCGCCGCCGCCATGGTCAGGGGCGTGTGCACCACGACCGCGACGCCTGCCGCGATCAGCCCGCCCAGTACGGTGCCGCCGATGCGCTCCACCGCGCGCTGCCAGGTCAGGGCAAAGAACGGCTGCAACGTCAGCACCAGGGTGATCGTCAGCCAATGGGCATAGGTGGTTCCGAGGTGCAGCGTATAAGCCAGCGCCGGCGCCGCCACCACGGCTGCCCGCAGCGCATGGCGGAACCCGGCGGACGACCACGCCAGGTTCGCCCGCAGCGGTTGGGTCAGCCGGGTCCGCCAATTGGGTCCGCCTGCCTCGGGCTTTGGCTCCGGCAGCATGCCGGCCGGGGTGGTCAGCAGCAGTGCGATCCGCATCCGCGTCACCATGCTGGCCGTGATGCCTGCCAGCGAACCGGCGCCAAGACGGGTGAGCTTCTCCAGCATCCCTTCCAGGGCGGCACGGGCGGCGGGGTCGTTGGCCGGCTCGTCCTGCCGGGTTTCGTCGGCGATGGCGGCCAGCAGTAGGCGGACCAGGCTCAACTCGCGGGCGGCGGCGGCACGGGTCTGGGCATCCGCGGCCTCCAGCACGTCCGACAGGGCGATCAGGGCGCCAAAGAGCTGGTCCGCTGCCTCTACCTGGATCAGGGTTTGCCCGGCGCGCGGGCTGGCGGCGCCTCGGCCGCGTATGGTGTCCAGCAGCAGGGTGCGCGCGGCCTCGATCCCGTCGCGGACGTGGCGGCGGTGGGCGCGGGCGTGGTCGGCCCAGGCGTGGGTGGGCGGCTCGGCCGTGGCGGCGAGGGCCGACAAGTCGCCGGCCAGGGTGCCAAGGCGGCGATATACCTCCGCCACCGCACGGCGGGCGGGACGGTAGGGGTGCAGGCGCCAGATCACCATCGTGAGCAGCAGCGCCCACAGGCTGCCGCCAAGGAAGAACAGGCCCAGCGTCGCTGCCGTGCGCAGGTCCTCGCCGCGGTCCAGCGCCAAGACGGTTACCACCGTGAGGAGGTTGCCGACTTGGAGGGGGGACTGGCCCCAGACGCGGGCGAAGCTGGTGCAGAAGATGACGGCGCAGGCCAGTGGGACGACGACCGGCAGGCCGAGTGGCCGGAGGGCGCCGAGACCGGCTGTCAGGATGGCGCCCAGCACCGCGAACATCAGCAACGCCGGGACGCGCCGGCGCACCGGGCCGCCTGCATCGCATAGGCAGGTCAACAGGGCGGCCAGGGCGGCTTCGTTCAGGGCGGGGAGGCGCAGCCATTCATTGGCTGCGACCAGCACGGCGACGGAAAGGGCGGCGCGTATGCCCTCGGCGATGGACAGCGCCCGCAGGTCCAGGCTGATGGGCAAGTGGCCGAGGTCGGCGTCAGGGCCGCGGCGCCAACGGGACGGCATCAATAGGAGCGGTCTGGCTCCCTCTCCCTACGGGAGAGGGTTGGGGTGAGGGGGCCTTGCTTGCGGAGCCGGGCATCGCCGGTGCTGCCGGAATACGGGCTTTGCTGATCTTGGGCTGTGCTTGCAGACCCCCTCACCCCGACCCTCTCCCGGAGGGAGAGGGGGAAGGAAGCATGCTCACCCGGCGCGGTGGCCTGGCTTACGCCGCGCGGGCCATTTCCCGCAGGACGTAGTGCAGGATGCCGCCGTTGCGGTAGTACTCGACCTCATCGGCCGTATCCACGCGGCACTTGACCATCACCGTATCAGTGGTGCCGCCGTCGCGGTGGACCAGCATCTGCAGGTCCATGCCGGCCTGCAGGCCCTCCAGCCCCAGGATGTCTATGGTCTCCGCCCCGGTCAGGCCGAGGCTCTGCCGGGTCATGCCGTCCTTGAACTGCAACGGCAGCACGCCCATGCCGACCAGGTTGGAGCGGTGGATGCGCTCGAAGCTTTCCACCACCACGGCCTTGATGCCCAGCAGCGCCGTGCCCTTGGCCGCCCAATCGCGAGACGAGCCCATGCCGTATTCCTTGCCGCCGAACACCACCAGGGGCACGCCGGCCTTCTTGTAGCGCTCGGCCGCGTCATAGATCGGCATCTGCTCGTTGCCGGGCTGGTAGCGTGTCCAGCCGCCCTCGACGCCGGCGACCATCTCGTTCTTGATGCGGATGTTGGCAAAGGTGCCGCGCATCATGACTTCGTGGTTGCCGCGGCGGGAGCCGTAGGAGTTGAAGTCCCGCTGCATCACCTGGTGCTCGCCCAGGTAGTCGCCGGCGGGCGACGCCTTCTTGATGTTGCCGGCGGGGCTGATGTGGTCGGTGGTGATGTTGTCGCCGAACATCGCCAGGACGCGGGCGCCGGTGATGTCGGTGACGGCGCCGGGCGTCATGGTGATGCCCTCGAAGTAGGGCGGGTTCTGCACGTAGGTGCTGCCGCCGTTCCAGCGGTAGGTTTGGCTTGAGGCGTCCACCTCGATGGCCTGCCATTCCTTGGTGCCCTGGAACACCTCGCCGTAACGGCGGATGAACTGCTCGCGCGATAGGCTGGCGCGGACGGTGGCGGTGATCTCGGCGTTGCTGGGCCAGACGTCCTTGAGGTAAACCGGCTGGCCGTCCCGCCCCATGCCGAGCGGCGCGGTCGTGATGTCCTCGTTCATGGTGCCGAGCAGCGCATAGGCGACCACCAGGGGCGGCGAGGCCAGGTAGTTGGCGCGCACGTTCGGATGCACCCGGCCCTCGAAGTTGCGGTTGCCGGACAGTACGGACGCGACGACGAGCTTGTTGGCCTCGATGGCCTCCGCCACGGCCTCGTCCAGCGGGCCGGAGTTGCCGATGCAGGTGGTGCAGCCGTAGCCCACGAGCTGGAAGCCCAGCGCGTCCAGGTCCTCGGACAGCCCGGCCTTGTCGAGATACTCGGTGACGACCTGGCTGCCGGGGGCCAGCGAGGTCTTCACCCAGGGCTTCGGGTGCAGGCCCTTCTCGCGCGCCTTCTTTGCCAGCAGGCCGGCGCCCAGCATGACGTAGGGGTTGCTGGTGTTGGTGCAGCTCGTGATCGCGGCGATCACCACGTCGCCGTGGGTGATCTCGTAGTTCTTGCCGGCGACGGCCGCCTTCTTGCCGGCGTCGGCGGCGGGCACGCCCAGGCCCTTGGTCAGCTCGGCCTTGAAGGCGGTGCTGGCGTCACGGAGCAGCACGCGGTCCTGCGGACGCTTCGGCCCGGCGATGCTCGGCAGCACCGTGGACAGGTCCAGCTCCATGATGTCGGTATAAACGGCGTCGGGCGTGTCGGCGTCCACCCACATGCCCTGCGCCTTGGCGTAGGCCTCCACGAGGGCGATCCGGTCCTCGTCGCGGCCGGTCAGGCGCAGGTAGTCAAGCGTCGTGCTATCCACCGGGAAGATGCCGCAGGTCGCGCCGTATTCGGGGGCCATGTTGGCGATGGTCAGGCGGGTGCTGACGGACAGCTCGGCCAGGCCGGGGCCGAAGAACTCGACGAACTTGCCGACGACGCCCTTCTTTCGGAGCATCTGGGTGACTTGCAGCGCCAGGTCGGTGGCGGTGCTGCCCTCCGGCAAGGCGCCGGTCAGGCGGAAGCCGATCACGTCGGGGATCAGCATGGCAATGGGCTGGCCGAGCAGCGCTGCCTCGGCCTCGATGCCGCCGACGCCCCAGCCCAGCACGCCGATGCCGTTGGCCATGGTGGTGTGGCTGTCGGTGCCGAATAGGGTATCGGGGTAGGCGATGGTCTTGCCCTCGACGTCGGCGGTCCAAACCGTTTGGGCCAGAAATTCCACGTTGACCTGATGGCAGATACCGGCACCGGGCGGGACGACGCGGAAATTCTGGAACGCGGTCTGGCCCCAGCGGAGGAAGCTGTAGCGCTCGCCGTTGCGGCTGAACTCGGCGTCCATGTTCTTGTGCAGGCTGTCGGTGGTGCCGGAGTAGTCCACCATGACCGAGTGGTCTATCACCAGGTCCACTTGGATCAGCGGGTTCACTTGGCCGGGCTGGCCGCCGAGCTTGATGATGCCGTCGCGCATGGCGGCGAGGTCCACGACGCCGGGGACGCCGGTGAAGTCCTGCATGAGAATGCGGGCGGGGCGGAACGGCACTTCCTTGGTGCTGCGGCCTTCGCGCGCCCATTCGGCGACGGCGCGGGCATCCTCCACGGTGTAGCTGCCGCCGTTCTCGAAGCGGAGCACGTTTTCCAGCAGGATTTTTAGGCTGACGGGCAGGCGGTCGGTGGGCTCGCCCAGCGCCTTGGCGGCTTCGGGGACGGAGAAGTAGTCGTACTGCTTGCCTGCGGCGTCCAGCGTACGACGGGTCTTCAGGGAGTCCTGGCCGATCATCTTCATGGCGCTTGCCTTGTGTGCTGGGCCGCGCGCTGGGCCGAACCGGCAGGCGGCGTTCTGACTGTCATGTGTGTGCGTCGTTTAGCCCCGCGAGGGCGTGGCGTCCACTGGGCGGGGCTGGCTGCCAGCGCTCGTCTGCAAAGGGATGTGCTGGTGGGGTAGGCTACGCTTAGGGCGGCGTCACAGGCGGCCGGGAATGTCCGCGGCATCATAGAATATGGCGAGTATGACCGGCGGGTCTGTCAGGCTGAGTGCTACCCAGTAACGGCCAGCCTTGATCCAAGCTTCACCCTGTTCCGCCAGCTCAGGGTAAGGGCGTGGAGCGGCCAAGCCAGCATTTGGGACTGTTGTGATGATCCGCTCCGCCTCGTCCAGGGCCGAAACGAGCGAAATCTGCGCCTCCGGACGGCCGCGCCGCTGGTAGTGAGGCAGAATTCGGCGACCTGCCGTTCCGCCCGTGGGCTGAAGGTGATCACTCCCGGTGTTGTTCTGCCCCGTTTTGTTCTGGCTCTGTTTGATCTGCCCCGCTGTCGCCGTCTTCGATCAGCTTCATCAAGCGTGCTCGAACGTCTGGCCACGGCGACGTGCGGCCCGCTGCCACGTCGGCCCTGGACTCCCCAAGCACGTCGAGCAGCCATTGTGGTGCCTGGCGTGCGGGCAGGTTGGGATCGTCCATGTTGGGAGGATAGGACGCCTGCTTCCCGCTTCCAAGCGCCGTGGAGGGGTGCCCATCACCCCTTATGCCGGATAGAACGGGGCGGCAGGTCAGGAGGCGGTGTGTCGGCGGCTAAAGGCGCAGGGCTTGAGGCACGAGAGGTCGCTGCGTTCCGGGGGGAGCGGCTTGTTCTGCGGGGTGTATCCCTCGCTGTGCCGCCCGGCGGGGCGCTGCTGCTGCTGGGGGCGAACGGGTCGGGCAAGAGCACGCTGCTGCGGGTGCTGGCTGGGCTGAAGCGGCCGGACGCCGGGGCGGTGCTTTGGATGGGGGAGGCTGCGGACCCTTGGCCGGTGGCCTACCTCGGCCATCAGGACGCGGTGAAGCCCGGCCTGACGGCGGCGGAGAACCTGGGGTTTGCCGCGCGGACCGGGCGGGGGACCCCGCGGGATGCCCTGGCGGCGCTGGCCTTGCTGCCGCTGGCTGATTTGCCGGCGCGGCTGCTGTCGGCTGGGCAGAAGCGGCGGCTGGCGTTGGCGCGGCTGGTGCTGTCGCCTGCGCCGGTGTGGCTGCTGGACGAGCCGACGCTGGGGCTGGATACGGCGGCGGTGGAGCGGTTGGGCGGGCTGCTCGCGGCGCACCGGGCCGCGGGCGGGGTGGTGGTGACGGCGACGCACCTGCCGCTGCCGTTGCCGGACGCGGCGGAGCTGCGGCTGTGAGCCAGGGCTTGGATGACGTTCTCGCACCCACGGACCCGTCATTGCGGTACGCGCAACGCCGCGGCGACCCAGGGATCGCCAGTGCTGCCCTGTCGGACTCCGGTTCGCCGCACTGGGAGCGGACCGCACCGAAGACGGTTCCATGACCGGCGCCTGGGCCTTGCTGCAACGGGAGATGCGCCTGTCGCTGCGGCATGGCGCCGACACGCTGGCGGCTGTGCTGTTCTTCGTGCTGGCCGGGGCGCTGTTCCCGCTTGCCATCGGCCCGGCGCCGGAGACGCTGGGACGGATCGCGCCGGGCATCGTCTGGGTCTGCGCGCTGCTGGCGGCGCTGCTGCCGCTGGACCGGCTGTTCGGCGCGGACTTCGAGGACGGGTCGCTGGACCAGCTCATGCTGGCCGGGTTGACGGCTGCAGGCGTTGCGGCGGTGAAGGCGCTGGCGCACTGGCTCGGCACCGGGCTGCCGCTGCTGCTGGCCGCGGGTCCGCTGGCGGTGATGCTGCAACTCGATCCCGCCGCCGTGCCGGTGCTGCTGGCCGGCCTGCTGCCCGGGACGCTGGCGCTGTCGCTGCTGGGGACGATGGGGGCGGCGGTGGTGCTCGGTGCGCGGCGAGGCGGGGTGCTGCTGCCGTTGCTGGTGTTGCCATTGGCGATGCCGGTGCTGATCTTCGGTGCGGCTGCGGCGGAGGCGGCGCAGTCCGGCTTGACGCCGCGGCCGCATCTGCTGCTGCTGGTGGCGGTGCTGGCCGGGGCGCTGCCGCTGTGCCCGCTGGCGGCGGGGGCGGCGTTACGGGGGGCGGTGGAATGAGCGACATGAACGGGCCGGTATCGGCGGTGCCTCTCTCACCTGCCGCGCCGCGCGGCCTATGCACCGACTGCGGCCTGTCCCGGACCAATATGCCCGGCCTGTGCGGCACGGCCTGCCAGTTCATTGCCCCCGACTACCCCGGCCTGGAAACCCGAGTCCACGGCCGTCCGCGCGACCCGGCCCGGCCCGACGAGCTGCATTTCGGACCATTCCGCCGCATGCTCCGCGCTTCCCTGCGCCAACCCAGCAAGGGCGCGCAGTGGACTGGCGTCACCACCCGCATCGCCGAGCGCCTGCTGGAGACCGGCGCGGTGGATGCCGTGCTGACGATGGCGCCCGACCCGGATGACTCGTGGCGCCCGGTCCCGGTGCTGGTGACGGAGGCGGCGGGTATGGCGCAATGCCGTGGGATGCGCATGGGCTTTGCGCCGCTGCTTGCCCTGTTGGAGCCGGCCCGCGCCCGCGGCTACCGCCGGGTCGCGGTCATCGGCATTCCCTGCCAGGTGCATGCGCTGCGCTCCATCGAGGCCACGCTGGGGTTCGACCGGCTATTCGTCATCGGCACGCCGTGTTCGGACAACACCACGACCGAGCGGTTCCACCAGTTCCTGGCGCTGCTGGCCGAGGACCCCGGCACGATCACGTATCTGGAATTCCGGGCGGACTACCGGGTCGAGCTTCGCTTCGCCGATGGCCGCACCCGGCTGATCCCGTTCCTGCAACTGCCGATCAGCAAGCTGCCGCCGGACTTCTTCCCGCTGACCTGCCGGACCTGCGTGGACTATACCAACGTGCTGGCCGACATCACGGTGGGCTACATGGGCGGGCAGGGCGAGCAGTGGCTGCTGGTCCGCAACGAGCGTGGAGAGGAGTTGCTGGCGGCGCTGGGCGACGAGGTCCGGGTGTCGGCGCCGGGCAGCGCGGGCAAGCGGGCCGGGGCGGTGCGCGGATACATCGCCAACGTGGCGCGGGCGGCGGGCGGGCTGCCGCTGCGGTCCATGCCGGACTGGCTGCGCCCGGTGGCCGGCTGGCTGATGCCGCGCATCGGCCCGCGCGGGCTGGAGTTCGCCCGCACCCGCATCGAGATGAAGGCCGCCGAAACCGTCCTGCACCTGCGCCGAGCCCACCCGCGGCGGTTGCGGACGATGGTGCCGGGGCATATCTGGGCATTGCTCGCGCCCTATGGCCTGGCGCCGGCGGCTGACGAGTTGCCCCGCGTCGGGACAGCCCCCGCCGCGATGATCCCTGTCGAGACGACCAAGGAACGACCCGCTGCTTCAAACGTAGAGGCGCCATAGACCGGCGGAGCAGCCCCATGCAGGACGACGACCTCAGACCCTCCTCCAATATCGAGGACCGGCGCGGGCAGCCCGGCGGTGGGGGTGGTTTTACCGTGGGACGGGGCGGCCTGGGCATCGGCGCCATCATCGTGCTCAGCCTGATCGGCTGGGCCACTGGGATTGACCCGCGCGTGCTGATCGGCGGGGCCGAGGTGGTGACGGGCGGCGGCCAGCCGGCGGGTCAGTATGCGCCGCAGCAGCCGCAGCAGCAGGTCCAGGCCGGAACGCCGGCGGACGCCGCCGGCACCTTCGTGGCGAGGATACTGGGTGAGACGGAGGATGTTTGGTCCACCGAACTGCCGCAGCAGGCCAACGTGCAGTATGTCCGGCCCGTGCTGGTTCTGTTTTCCGGCCGCACGCAGTCCGGGTGCGGTACGGCGCAAGCGGCATCGGGACCGTTCTATTGCCCGCTGGACCGCAAGCTGTATCTGGACACCGCGTTCTTTGCCGAGATGCAGCAGCGGTTCGGCGGCGGCGGCGAGTTCGCCTATGCGTATGTGATCTCGCACGAGATCGGCCACCACGTGCAGAACCTGCTGGGGCTGCTGCCGAAGGTGCAGGCGGCGGAGCGGGACGCCCAGGACCCGGCGGTGGCCAAGAACCTGTCGGTGCGGACGGAGCTGATGGCGGACTGCCTCGCCGGCGTTTGGGCCAACAAGATGAACGGGCGCCATGACAACCTGGACGCCAACGACATCCAGGAGGCTGCGCGCACCGCCAGCAGCATCGGCGACGACCGCATCGCACGGGAGGCCGGGCGGGCCGTCGTTCCCGACAGCTTCACCCACGGCACATCGGAGCAGCGGACGCACTGGCTGGGGACCGGGTTGCAGCAAGGGACGATTGCCGCATGCAACACGTTCCAGGGGGCAATCTAGGCAGGCTTACGTGGCCTGCCCCACACTTGGCTTGCGGCCGTGCCTAGCCGCGTAAGCCTGCTTGGTTCTCACCTGCGCGCCATCCATTAGAGGTTTGCTCGGGCACGGTACTCATGGACCGCGCCTAGCCCCGGGACCGCGCCTAGCACTGGGACGGCGTCTAGCCCTGGCGTGCGCCCGCTTACCAGATGCTACCTGGGCTGCACGGCCCCGGCGAATGCAGCCTCCTCCGCGTCCAGCACCGCCGCATGGCTGCGGCGGATCGCGGTTGCAGTGCCGGAGGCGAATTTGCGCCACACCAGCATCGCCACGATCCCGCACGTCGCCGCCATGAACGCCCGCGGCCCGACCAGCCAGGTCAGGGCCGCAAGGGCAAAGTAATAGCCGCGGATGCCGGCGTTGAAGCTGCGGACGGCAAGGGACAGCAGCGCGCCCAATTCCCGGGCAATCCGGTCCCGCTGGGCAACGCCCGGTTTGAGCGGCGCGGCGCCGATCATCGCGAGGGTGTAGTTGAGCTGGCGCAGCGCCCAGCTCAATTTCAGGAAGGTGTGGGCGAACACCAGCAGGAGCAGCAGCAGCTTGCCTTCCATGAACGCCCGCCCGGTCTTGGCGGTGAAGGCCAGCTCCTGCACCGTCGCATAGGTCCGGTCGAACCCGCCGAGCAAGCCGAGCAGCGCCGCCATCGCCACCATCGTCGTGGATGCGAAGAACGTCGCGCTGTGGACGGTGTGCCCGATCAGCGAGGCGTCGGTAATCCGGTTGTCCCGTCCCAGCATCGTCGTCATCCAGGCCCGGCGCACCTGGCCCATGCGGGCGGTGATGCTGCCGGGCCAGGGCATGGCGTGGATGGCCTGGCCATAGCCGAGCCACGCCGCCAGGAACCAGGCCAACGCTGCCAAGTCGAGCCGGCCCATGTCGGCGGGCAGGTGTTCTATCATCGGTGAGTCTCCGTCTTGCCTATGGGCATCCTTGCCTGCGAGCATCGGACGGGGTTTTGTGCAGTGCAACATAAATAGCTGCGGAGAGGATGCATGGCAGCCGAGGCGATGACGGGGGCGGGCGGAATGCGGGACGCCCTGGTGGTGCTGGGGGCCGCTGCGGTGGTGATCCCGCTGTTCCATCGTATCCGGGTCAGCCCGGTGCTGGGCTTCATGCTGGTGGGCATGGCGGTCGGCCCCGCCGGGCTGGGCACGCTGGCGGAGGCGATGCCGGCGCTGCGCTGGGTCACCATCGCCGACCGCGGACGCATCGAGCCGTTGGCCGGCCTTGGCGTCGTGCTGCTGCTGTTCATGATCGGGCTGGAGCTGTCCTGGGCGCGCATCAAGACCATGCGCCGCCTGGTGTTCGGCTTGGGATCGGTGCAACTGGCCGGCAGCACCCTGGCCGTGGCGGGCGCGGCCGTGCTGCTGGGGGTGCCGCCAGCCGCGGCTGGGGTGGTGGCGCTCGCGCTGGCGATGTCCAGCACGGCGGTGGTCGCGCAGGTGCTGGCGGAGGAGCGGCGGATGACAGGTCTGGTCGGTCGCGTCAGCTTCGCGGTGCTGCTGTTCCAGGACCTGATGCTGGTGCCGGTGCTGTTCGGATTGGGAGCGGCCGGCGGCGGCGCAGGCTGGGCCGGGTTCGGCCTGGCGGTGCTGAAGGCGATGGGCATGGTGGCGGTCATCGTCGGCGGCGGCCGGCTGGCGCTGCGGCCGCTGTTCCGCGGCGTCGCCCGCACCGGCAGCCCGGAGCTGTTCATGGCTGCCTGCCTGCTGGTGGTGCTTGGCACGGGCGTGGCGGCTGACGCGGCCGGACTGTCCATGGCGCTGGGCGCGCTGATCGCCGGGCTGCTGCTGGCGGAAACCGAGTATCGCCGGCAGATCGAGGTCACGGTGGAACCGTTCAAGGGCCTGCTGCTGGGGGTGTTCCTGATCTCCATCGGCATGAGCCTCGACCTGGCGCGCATCGTACGCGACCCGCTGCCGGTGCTGGGGGCGGCGCTGGGGCTGGTGGCGGTCAAGGCGGCGGTGACGGCGGTGCTGGCGCGCGGCTTCGGGCTGCGGCTGCGCGTCGGCGGTCCCGCCGGGTTGCTGCTGGGGCCAGGGGGCGAGTTCAGCTTCGTCATCCTCGGGCTGGCCCAGGCGTCCGGGCAGGTCAGCCCGGCGCTGGGCGGCTTCGCCTTCATCGTGGCGGCGCTGACGATGGCGGCCATCCCGCTGCTGTCCCGCCTCGGCACCCTGCTGGCCGGCAGGCGTCCGGTGCAGGTTGCGGCGTACCTGCTGCCGCCGGAGGCGCCTGGGCACGGCCCGCCGCCGGTCATCCTGGCCGGGTTCGGCCGGGTCGGGCAGACGGTGGCGGCGCTGCTGGACGCGCACGCCCTGCCTTGGGTGGCGGTGGACAGCGACGCCGACCGGGTGGCGGCGCGGCGGCGGGATGGCAGGGCGGTCTATTACGGCGATATCACCCAGCCGGAGCTGCTGCAGCGGATCGGCCTGGC
>DASWOJ010000012.1:0-35055 GCA_036398775.1 Acetobacteraceae bacterium | reverse complement strand
TGCCCGCCCTGGAACACGCCATACAACGCGTTCACCAAGCAGTCGCCGAAGGCGTAGGCATAGACGTAGAACGGCGTGTGGATGAAGTGCGGCACATAGGACCAATAGACCCGGTATTCCGGCGTGAAATGAAACGCCGGGCCGAGGCTGGCGGTCTGCACCTGCATCCACAGCTCGCCGATGCGCTCCGGCACCAGCTCGCCGGTGCGGCGCTCGGTGTGGACCAGGCTCTCGAACTGGTAGAACGCGGTCTGGCGGACGACCGTGTTCAGCATGTCCTCCACCTTCGCCGCCAACATGCCCCGGCGCCGCTTCGGGTCGGCCTCGCCCGCCAGCAGCGCACGGAACGTCATCATCTCGCCGAACACGCTGGCGGTCTCCGCCAGGGTCAGCGGCGTCCCGGACATCAAGTAGCCCTGGGCGCCGGCCAGCACTTGGTGCACGCCATGCCCCAGCTCATGCGCCAGGGTCATCACGTCGCGCGTCTTGCCGTGGTAGTTCAGCAGCAGATACGGATGCACGGACGGAACCGTGGGATGCGCGAACGCTCCGCCTGACTTGCCCGGCCGCGGACCCGCGTCAATCCAGGGCCGGTCGAAGAACCGCCGGCCCACGTCCGCCAACTCCGGCGAAAAGTCGCCATAGGCCGACAGCACCCGGTCCCGCGCCTCGTCCCAAGGGATATGCCGGTCCGCCTGGTCGGGCAGGGGGGCATTGCGGTCCCAGTGCTCCAGCTTCTCCAGCCCGAGCCACTTCGCCTTCAGCATGTAGTAGCGGTGGGACAGCCGGGCGTAGTCGGAGGTGATGGCGTCCACCAGCGCGTCCACCACCTCGTCCTCGACCATGTTGGACCGGTTGCGGTAGCTGGCCGGGCGCGGGTAGCGGCGCCAGGTGTCCACGATCTCCTTGTCCTTGGCGAGCGTGTTGGTGATCAACGAGAACAGCCGGATGTTGCCCTCAAACGCCGTGCCGACCGCCATCGCCGCGTCCTGCCGCACGCCGCGGTCCCGGTCGGACAGCTTGTTCAGGGCGGCGCTGACCGTCAGGTCCTCGCCGCGCACCGGCACCTTCATGCCGGCGACAGTCTCGTCGAACAGCCGGCTCCAGGCATTGCGGCCGGTCACCTCCTTCTCATGCAGCAGCCGTTCCAGCTCGTCGGACAGTTCGTGCGGGTGGAACACGCGCAGGTCGCGCAGCCAGGGGGACCAGCGCGCCAGCGCCGGATCAATCAGCTTGGCGTCCAGCAGGGCGTCGTCCATCCGGTTCAGCTCAAGCGACAGGAAGATCAGGTGCGAGCTGATGCTCGTCACCCGCTCGCTGGCCATCTGGTAGAAGCGGCCTAGGGCGGGGTCGGTGCCGTCGCCGCTGAACTGGAGCTGGGCATAGGACATGATGCGGCCCAGGATTTCCTCGATATCCTGGAACTCCTGCAGCACCGCGGCCAGCTCGGCGCCGGGCAGGTGCGACAAGGTGCCGGCGCGGGCGGACTGGAAGGCCCGCGCACGGGCCTCGGTCCGGTCAAGGTCGGCGGCCAGTTCCAGGCTGTCAGGAGCGGGGTAAAGGTCGGTTAGATCCCAGGCCGGCAGGTCCGCCCCAATGGCGGAGGGCGCGGCGGCGGTGCCGTCGGGGGCGTGGGCGCTGCTGGTCATCTGGCGCTGGTCCTGTCGTGCTGGTAGGGGCTGTCCCCAAAGGTGGGACGGCACGCACCCACGGCAAGCATCGGAGCAGCACCGTGCACACCTCCCACAACCAGGAGTGGCCAAACCTCGCGGCCATGATGTTCGGTCTGGCACGCGGCTGGCCGGCCCGGCCGATGCTGCGCCATTACCAGGGTGGCGCCTGGCATGGCGTGACCTGGGGTGAGTTCGCGCGCCGCGCCGCCTCCGTCGCCCGACGGCTGCGAGCCGGGGGAGTCTCCGCCGGCGACCGCGTGCTGCTGTGCAGCGAAAGCCGGCCCGAGGTGCCGATCCTGGAGGTTGCGCTGATGGCGATCCGCGCCGTCCCGGTGCCGGCCTACACCACCAACACGCCTGCCGACCACGCGCACCTGCTGCTGGACAGCGGGGCGCGGGTGGCGGTCGCCTCCACGGCGGCGCTGGCCGCGCGGGTGCAGGCGGGCGCCGATCTCACCGGCGGCCTGGACCGGCTGATCGGCATGGCGCCGGGCCACAACGACCCGTTCTCCGCACTGGAGGACGACCCGGCGCCGCCCGACGACATTGCCGCCGAGGCAGCCGCGATCCCACCCGGCGCGCTGGCCTGCCTGATCTACACCAGCGGCACCAGCGGCGCCCCGCGCGGGGTGATGCTGCCGCACCGCGCCATCCTGTCCAACATACGCGGCGCGCACGAGCTGGTCCGGCCGCTGCGCCTGAAGGACGAAGTACACTTGTCCTGCCTGCCGCTGTCCCACTCCTTCGAGCACACCGTCAGCCAGTTCTTCCTGCAATCCCTGGGCACCGAGATCGTGTATTGCCGCGGGCTGGAGCACTTCGCCGCCGACATGCTGGCGGTGCGCCCGACCATCACGACCCTCGTGCCCCGCATCCTGGAGCTGGTCCGCAGCCGGGTGCTGCTGGCGATGACGCGGGAGCCGCCGTGGCGGCAGCGCCTGTTCCAGCATGCGCTGGACGTAGGGCAGCGCCGGGTCGAGGGATGCATGACCCTGGCCGACCGTCTCGCTGACCCGGTGCTCGACCGCCTGGTGCGGCGCAAGGTGCGGGCGCGCTTCGGCGGACGGTTCCGCGCCGCCATGTCCGGCGGCGCCCGGCTGGACCCGGAGGTGCTGCGGTTCTTCCAGTCGCTCGGCCTGGTGATCCTGCAGGGCTACGGCCAAACCGAGGCCGGTCCGGTCATCAGCGCCACCAACCGCCCGACCGACCCGGCCGGCAGCGTCGGCCGTCCCCTGGATGGCGTGGACCTGCGCATCGCGGACGACGGCGAGATCCTGGTGCGTGGCGGCTTGGTGATGGATGGCTATTGGCGCCAGCCCGAGGCGACGGCTGAGGTGCTGCGCGGCGGCTGGCTGCACACCGGCGACATCGGCACGCTCAACCCGGACGGCATCCTGACCATCACCGACCGCAAGAAGGACATCATCGTGCTGTCCGGCGGCGAGAACGTTTCCCCGGCCCGGATCGAGGGCCTGCTGATGAACGAGCCGGAGATTGCCCAGGCCGTGGTCTCTGGCGACGGCCAGGCGGGGCTGTCCGCGCTGCTGGTGCCGGCGCAGGACGGCGACGCGGTGACGGTGGCCGCCGCCGTCGCCCGGCTGAACCCCCGCCTGTCCCCCACCGAGCGCATCCGCCGCCATGCCCTGGTGCCGCCCTTCACCATCGAGAACGGGCTGCTGACGCCGAGCCACAAGATACGCCGCCGGGCGGTCATCAAGGCGCATGGGGCGGCGCTGGAGACTTGACGCCTGCGTCAGGCAGTTGCCTCGTTCGTTCAGCCGTGGTTACTTTCCCGTAAGTAGAGGGATCCGACGGTCATCAGGGCCGCGGCGTCCGCAGGGGAGGGGCAAGGAATGGGTTTCAAGCACATAGGGGCCGTGTCGGCCTTTGCGGCGGCCGTGGCGTTCGCCGGTCCGGCCTCCGCCGCGCCGTTCAGCGCCGACTACGTGTTCGGCGACAGCCTGTCGGACCGCGGCAACCTGGCCGACGCGCTGGGCCACAACTTCCCGTCGCCGCCGTTCTTCCATGACAGCTTCACCAACGGACCCACCGCCGTGCAGGTGATGGCGCAGCGGCTGGGCCTGACGGAGGACCCGTCGCTGTTCCCGACCGGGTTCCAGGACACGCACGGGCTTGGCCTTGTTTCCGGCACGAATTACGCGGTGGCCGCCGCCACGGCGGGCACCTCGATCCCGACCGGCGCCGCGCTGTCCCAGGGCGTGCCCGGGGCGAACCTCGGCGCGCAGATCGGCGCGTTCCTGGCTCGCGTGGGCGGCGTCGTGCCGGGTAGCGCGCTGGTGACGGTGTTCATCGGCGGCAACGACGTGCGGACGGCCGCGCACCAGGGCAACACGGCGTATCTCACCGACGGGATCAGCGCCGAGATCGCGGGCATTGCCCAGCTCATTGCGGCTGGCGCCAAGAACCTGTTGGTCGTGAACGTCCCCGACGTCGGCGTGATCCCCGAGTTCACCACCTTCTCGCCGGCCGGCCAGGCGGCGACGGCCACCGCGGACAGCATCATCTACAACGCGGGCATCGCCAGCGGCGTCGCAACCCTCGCTGCGGCGAACTCGTCGGCGAACATCAAGCTGTTCGACCTGTTCAGCTACAACAACTCCCTGATCGCCAACGCCGCCAGCCTCGGCATCACAAACACGACGCAGGCGTGCTACGTCAGCTACGACGGCGTCACCAACACACCGGCGACGTTCCTGAACATCAACCCGGCTTGCGGCCCCATAGACCCCGCGACCGGCCAGGCCGCCAACATCGGCCAGTTCCAGTATTGGGACACCATCCACCCCACGGCGAAGTTCGCGCAGGCGACTGGCGACGCGCTGTATGAATTCGAGGTGCCGGAGCCTGCCAGCATGGCGGTCCTCGGCCTTGGCATCGCCGGCCTGGCCCTGAGGCGCCGCCACGCTGCCTGACGCGCTGCTGGACCCGCATCCGGCAGGGTGCGGCTAGGCGTCGCCGCACCCTGCCGCAACGCTGGCCCCGTCCTATATCGGGATTATGTCTGGTGTAAATAAAGGCGGCTTCGTCCGCGTGATTGACCTGGAAACCACGGGCCAAGGCTTCGCCGATGGCGGCGTGGTGGAGATCGGCTGGCAGGATGTCGCAGCAGGTGAGGGCAGCTGGGTCTTGCGCGGCGGCCCCGGCGCCCTGCTGGTCCGGCCGGGCCATCCGATCACCCCGGCCACCGCCGCCATACACCACATCGTGGACGAGGACGTGGCGGACGCCCCGCCGTGGCAGTCCGCAGCACCCCCGGTGCTGGAGGCCGAACCCGGTCCGGCGCCCCTAGCGCTTGCAGCGCACCGCGCCGCGTTCGAGCAGCGCTGGTGCCGCCCGGTGCAGCCGGCCGGGGTGCGTTGGGTGTGCACTTATAAATGCGCGCTGCGCATCTGGCCCGAGGCGCCCACCCACTCCAACCAGGGCCTGCGTTATTGGCGCCGGCCTGCCGGGCTGGACCGCGCGGTGGGCCTGCCGGCGCACCGGGCAGGTCCCGACGCCTATGTGACGGCGTTCCACCTGCGGGACATGCTGGCCGTCGTGGACTTGCCGCAGTTGCTGGCTTGGTCGGACGAGCCGGCGTTGCTGGTGAAGGTGCCGTTCGGCCCCTGGCGCGGACGCCGCTGGGCCGACCTGACCGACGCCGCCTTGGCAGACGTCGCGGTGGCGGCAGGCGGCAATACCGATGTTGCCTTCACGGCGGGAAAGGAGCGGGAACGCCGCAACCTGATGCCTGGCGCACCTGCGCCAGAACCGGCACAGGGGGCGATGCTGTAGCCGTTGCGGCATTGGTGCGGCGCTACATCCCCAGCGCGCGGCGGTAAACGTCCAACAGGCTTTCCTGCTCCTCGACCTCCGCCGGCTCCTGCTTGCGGATGCGGATGATCTGCCGGATCACCTTCACGTCGAACCCGGCGGACTTCGCCTCGGCAAAGATGTCCTTGATGTCGGAGCCAAGCGCCTTGCGCTCCTCCTCCAGCCGCTCAATCCGCTCGATCAGGGAGCGCAGGCGGTCTGCCGCGACGCCGCCGACCTGGGCCTCCTTGGCCTTCGTCTCGTCCAGCACGTCGTTGTCGAGGGCGTCGGCATCCTCGTCCGAATCCCTCAATTTATGCACGGCCATGCGGCCTCCCTTCGTTCAGGCAAGCCTGGCTGAGTAGCGGCGCCACCCGAGTCGGGTCAATGCGGACGATTCGCGCCGCACTGCCTCCTCCTCCTCCTCCGGGAGAGGGTCGGGGTGAGGGAAACCTCCTGTGCAGGCATCGAGAGTTCAGCGACCGCTCATGTGCTCGAAAAGGCTGGGCTTGTTATTTCCCTCACCCCGGCCCTTTCCCGGAGGGAGAGGGAGAAGCGCAGTCACCAGCTGAATGCGGGCAGCCCGCCCAACGCCAGGCGACCGGCCTGCCTCAGTTGTGCACCCCCCAGCGCCGCACCGTCCGCTGCTCCACCGTCCGGAACACCAGGTTCTCCACCGCTAGCCCGATCAGGATGACCGTCAGCAGCCCGGCGAACACCGCCGGGATGTCCAGCACGTTCCGGTTCTCGAAAATGAACCAGCCCAGCCCGCCCTTGCCGCTCGAAACGCCGAATACCAGCTCCGCCGCAATCAGCGTCCGCCAGGCGAACGCCCAGCCGACCTTCAATCCCGTGAGGATCGAGGGGAACGCCGCCGGGATCAGGATCAGCCACACATACCGCAGCCCACGCAGCTCGTAGTTGCGCCCCACCATGCGCATCGTCTGCGACACGCCCAGGAACCCGGCATGGGTGTTCAGCGCCACCGCCCACAGCACCGAGTGGATCAGCACGAACACCAGGCTGCCGGTCCCCAGCCCGAACCAGATCAGCGCGAGCGGCAGCAGGGCGATAGCCGGCAGCGGGTTGAACATAGCCGTCATGGTTTCCAGGATGTCGGTGCCGATCCGCGTGCTGATCGCGACGATGGTCAGCGTCGCCGCCAGCACGATCCCGGCGGCATAGCCCATCAGCAGGATGCGCAGGCTGGTCCAGGCCCGCGCCGGCAGCACCCCGTTCTGGATGTTCTCCCAGCCGGACTGCAGCGTCTCGCTGAGCGTCGGGAACAGCAGCGGGTTGTCCAAGTAGCGGGCATAGCCCTCCCAGATCAGCCCCAGCACGATCAGGAAGAGCGTCTTGCGCAGCACGCCGCTGTTCCACAGCCGCTCGCCGAACGGCAGCACGCGCTCGACCTCCGGCTGGCCCATGCCGGCGTCCATGGTGGCCTCAGGATGGACCAGGATGGTGGCGTCAGACATGGGAAGCCCCCGCGCCGGCACCTACCTGATCCACGTCCTCCGCCCCGCGCTCGGTGAACAGCAGGTCGTGGATGCGCGCCTCCAGCCGCGCGGCGCTGCCGTCGCCGGGGTCGATACGGTCCACCCCGTCGATCTCGGCACGCACGCGCCCGGGATGCGGCGACAGCAGCAGGATGCGGTTGCCGATGCGTATGGCCTCCGCAATCGAGTGCGTCACGAACATCACAGTAAACTTCGTATCGGCCCAAAGCTGCAGCAGCTCATCCTGCATCCGCCGCCGGGTCAGCGCGTCGAGCGCCGCAAACGGTTCATCCATCAGCAGGATGTCCGGCTCCATCGCCATGCCCCGGGCGATGGCGACCCGCTGCTTCATGCCGCCCGACAGCGTGTGCGGCAGGCTGTCGCGGAACTTGGTGAGGCCCACCTTGTCAATGTAGCTGCCGGCCCGCGCCACTGCGTCCCGCCGCTTCATGCGGCGCGCCACCAGCAGCGGGAACATCACGTTCTCCGCCACCGTCTTCCAGGGCATGAGCTGGTCGAATTCCTGGAACACCATCATCCGGTCGGCACCCGGCCCGGTCACGGTGCGGCCCTTGATGCTGATCGCGCCCTCGTCCGGATGCAGGTAGCCGCCGACCGCCTTCAGCATCGTGCTCTTGCCGCAGCCGCTTGGCCCCAGCACTACGTAGCGGTCGCCTTGCCGCACCTGGAAGCTGACCCGGTGCGTCGCGGTCACCAGCGACGACGGCGTCTTGTAGCGCAGCGTGACGCCCTGCACGTCCAACAGCGGCAGGCCCGGCGGGGGGCGGTTGGCGGTGGGTCCGTCCATGGCTGGCTGCTCTCCGGTTTGGCGCCGGAGAGGCAGGAGAAGCCGGTCCAGCCCCTCGCGTGCGTCGGTTGATCCGTTCATGGCTAGCTGCCCTCCAGGTCGGCAGAAATCGGGAAGAAGTAGTCGGTCCAGACCTGCGGCAGCGTCTTCAGCGTGCCGACACGATACATGTGCTGTGCGAGGCGCAGCGTGCCCTGCGGCTGCGGCCGGTAGTCGTCCATGCCGGGTTCGCGCATCATCGCCAGCAGGTCGTCGGCCGGCGTCTTGTCGCCGGAGCCGCTGCGGTAGATTTCCACGGCCTCGCGCGGGTTGCTGCGTATGAACGCCGCCGCCTCCACCGTCGCCTCCTTGATGGCCTGGATCACCGCCGGGTTGGCGGCAGCGAACTTGGTGGTGGCGAAGGACACGGAGTTGCTGACGGGACCGCCGGCGATGGCGCGGTCATCGGTGATGCGGTGGGCGCCGGCGACCGTCCGCAGTTCCTGGAACATGTAGGGCGGCGCGCCGAAGTGGGTTGCGACCTCGTGCCGCGGGTTGGTCAGCGCCACCAGCGCATCGGGGTGGCTCATCTGCACGGTGTTGCCGTCCAGGCGGGTCGAGCCGTCGGGGCCGAACGCCTGCGCGGCGGCCATCTCCAGCAGCACCGCCTGGGTGCTGACGCGCACGGTGGGGACGGCGATCTTGTCGCTGGCGGTGAAATCGGACAGATGCTGCAGCCGGGGGTCGCGCGACACCATGATGAGCGGCAGGGCGCTGCTGGCGACGATCCCCTTCACGCCGCCGCGGGTGCGGTCCCACAGCAGCAGCAGGTTGGTCGGACCCGTGTGGATCACGTCTATGTTGCCGGACAGCAGCGCATCGGTGGCGTTGCCGCCGCCGGCGAATACCAGCCACTCGACATGCAGGTCCGGGACGCCCAACGCGGCGGCATGACGCTCGATCAGGCGCTGCCGCTCCATCACGTACGTCGGCATATAGATGATGCTCGGCTGGCGCGTGACCTTGATCTCGCGCGCCTGCTGGGCCTGGGCGGCCAGCGGAGCGAGCGCCAGGGTCACGGCAAGCATCAAGATCGAAGCTAGGCGCCGCAAGATGCTCCGTTCTCCCCCCTTTGCTGCCGCACCCTGCGGCATCTGCGCTAATAGAGGCATAACTTGGCGGCTAGGCTACCCATCTTGTGATGGGAACGGTGACTTGTTGTTCGGCTTGGTTGGCGCCGGCCCCCGTGTCTCAACAGAAAGGCTTGTCTTGACAGGCAGGCTTCGGCCCGTCACGGGCGAGCGGCTGCAGTTGGGGGTGGGATGCGGATACTCGGGATAGGCAACCGGATAGACCTAGGCGACCTGTACATGGCGCTGCAGCGCGAGGGCCACGACGTCCGCGTCCATGCCGGCGATCCCGCTTATGCCGGCTGCTTCGGCGGCCTGGTGCAGACGGTGCCGGACTGGCGCCCGGCGCTCGACTGGGTCGGCCGCGACGGCATCGTGATCTTCGAGAAGGTCGGGCGCGGACAGGAGCAGGATGCCCTGCGCCGCGATGGCTACCAGGTCATCGGCGGCAGCACGCTGGGCGACCGGCTGGAATACGACCGCGCCTTTGGCCAGCAGGTGCTGCGGGATGCCGGGCTGCGTATCGCGTCGGGCGAGGACTTCGCCGGGCCGGAGGACGCGGCGGCGTGGCTGCGGTCCAATCCCGGGCGTTGCGTGCTCAAGCACCATAACAACGCGCGGGCCACCTTCGTCGGCGACCACGGGACCGGGGCGGACGTGCTGTTCCAGTTGTCGCGCACGCCGCCGGGCCGGGTGATGCTGCAGGGCCGCCTGGACGGGGTGGAGGTCGGCGTCGGCGCCTACTTCAACGGCCGCCGCTTCCTGCATCCGGCCTGCATAGATTTCGAGCACAAGCGCTTCTTCCCCGGCGAGATGGGCGAGATGACCGGCGAGATGGGCACCCTGGCGGGATACGAGGGCGCGCAGCCGCTGTTCGACGCGACCCTGGGGCGGGTGGCGCCACTGCTCGCCGAGGTGGGGCACGTCGGCTACGTGAACCTGAACATGATCGCCAACGAGGAAGGGCTGTGGCCGCTGGAGTTCACCTGCCGCTTCGGCAACCCAGGCTTCGCCGTGCTGGCGCCGTTGCAGCGGGATGGCTGGGGCGACTTGCTGCGCCGAATGCTCCGGGACGACTCAACCGAGTTCGCGGCGCTTCCGGGCTGGTCCGTGGGGATCGTGCTGACCATACCCGGCTTCCCGGAGGAGCTGCCCGGCGCCGACCCGGCTGCGGACCCGCCGGTGTTCTACCACCAGCCGCCGGACGACCCGGCGCACTACCACCTGTCGGACGTGCGGATGCAGGACGGCCAGCTTTTCGCCCGGCGCCGCACCGGTTATGCGATGGTGGTGACGGGAACCGGCGCCACGGTGCAGGCGGCGCAGGCCGCCGCCGCGGCCCGGGCGCGCAACGTGGTGATCCCCAACCTGCGCTGGCGCGGCGACATCGGCGACCGCTTTCTGGCCGGAGAGGAAGCGCGGCTGCAGGCTCTGGGCTGGCTGCCGCGGCTGGACCGCGCGGCGTGAGCGGCCCCATCGCCGACTGCCTGGCCGGCACGATCTCGCCAGAG
Source organism: Acetobacteraceae bacterium (assembly GCA_036398775.1). Lineage (GTDB taxonomy): Bacteria > Pseudomonadota > Alphaproteobacteria > Acetobacterales > Acetobacteraceae > DASWOJ01. Next base: position 24,642 of record DASWOJ010000012.1, on the reverse strand, counting down.
GTGGCGGTGGCCCGGATGCTGCTGGGCGGCGCGACGGCTGAGGGCATCGTGGACTCACTTCGGGCACAGCAGTCGGACGCCCCGCGCTGGGCGGCGATGGCGCGGCTGGTGGAGGGCCGCCGGGCCGCGCTGGACGCCCTGGCGGCCGAGGTGCAGGCGACGGGGGCGCAGCACGATGCGTCTGGCGCGACCCCGGCGGACGGGGTGGCGCGGATCGCGGCTTTCTTCGACCACGCCGTGCGGCATTCACCGGAGGCCAGCGTGGCGCTGTATTCGCTCGGCGACCCGGCGATCCTGGCGGCGGCCACGGCGGAGATCGTCGCCTGGCTGGAGGGGCAGGGCCTGTTGCGGCCCGACATGGACGTGCTGGACCTGGGCTGCGGCATCGGCCGCGTGGCGGCGGTGCTGGCGCCTCAATGCCGGTCCGTGCTGGGACTGGACGTGTCCGCCGGCATGGTGGCGGAGGCGCGACGGCGCTGCGCCGGACTGGCCAACGTCCGGTTCGAGCACACGGACGGGCAGGGGCTGGACGCGTTGCCGCCCGGAGCGTTCGACCTCGTGCTGGCAATAGACAGCTTTCCCTACATCATCCAGGCCGGGACGGCGGACCGCTACGCCGCCGGCGCAGCGCGAGTGCTGCGGCCCGGCGGCGCGCTGGCAGTCCTGAACCTGTCCTACCGAGACGATCCCGCGCAGGACCGGGCGGACGCCGGGACCTGGGCAGCGTCGCACGGCTTCATGCTGGGAACAGCCGGCGAAGCGCCGTTCACCGTCTGGGACGGCACCGCCTTCGTGCTGCGGCGCCCTGCTTCTCCCTCTCCTTCCGGGAGAGGGCCGGGGTGAGGGAAGCTGCAAGCACGGACTCTGCCCGATCAGCACCATTCCCGCACGGGACAGCGCAGCACATGCCCTTTCCCTCACCCCAACCCTCTCCCGGAGGGAAAGGGAGCAGGAAGCACCTGATTCCATTCATCCTTGCCTGCCTGCTGCCCTTACCCGCCCATGCGCAAGCCCCGCACCGCGGCGGAGAGCTCCGCCTGCTCGCGCGCGCCGCCGCCGGCACCATAGACCCGCAGGTGAACTACACCGCGCAGTACTGGCAAGTGTTCGCCCTGGCCTATGACGGACTCGTCGCCTTCCGCAAGGTGCCCGGCGACCGAGGCGACGATCTGGTGCCGGACCTGGCGGACGCGCTCCCAACGCCCGGGGACGGCCTGACCTACCCCTTCCACCTGCGCCCCGGCCTGCGGTTCAGCACCGGCGCCCTGGTGCGCGCGTCGGACGTGGCGGCGTCGTTGCGCCGCATCTTCAAGATCGGCAGCCCGACCGCCGACACCTACTACGGCGCCATCGCCGGCGCCGGCGCCTGCCTGCGCAACCCAGAAGGCTGCGTGCTGGACGGCGTCACCGCCGATGATGAAGCGGCAACCGTCACCATACGCCTGGACCATCCGGACCCGGAGTTCCTGACCCGCCTGGCCCTACCCCATGCCAGCGTCCTGCCCGCGGACGTGCCCCACCGCGACCTCGGCAACGCCCCGCTGCCAGGCACGGGACCTTACACGATCGCGTCCTACGACCCCGGCGAGGGCATGGAGATCGTCCGCAACCCCTATTTTCGCGAGTGGAGCGCCGACGCCCAGCCAGACGGCTACCCCGACCGCATCCGCTACGATTTCGGGCTGGAGGACACCGCGGAGATCACCGCCATCCTGAACGGCCAGGCCGACTGGACCTTCGATGCGCCGCCCGCTGACCGGCTGGCGGAACTGGGCGCGCGGCACGCGGACCTCGTCCACCTCAACCCGTCATTCGCCATGTGGTTCCTGCCGATGAACACCCGGCTGGCCCCCTTCGACGACCTTCGCGTGCGCCGGGCGCTGAACATGGCAGTAGACCGTCGGGCGGTCACCAAGCTGTATGGTGGACCCCGCCTGGCACAGCCGTCGTGCCAGGTGCTGCCGCCGGGCCTGCCGGGATACGAGCCGTACTGCCCTTATCCGCTGGACCTGCCGGCGGCCCGGCGGCTGGTGGCCGAAAGCCGCACGGCGGGCGAGACCGTGACCCTGGTGACGGATGACAGCCCGGTGGCGCGGGCCATCGGCACCTACCTGCTGGACGTGCTGCGCGACCTCGGCTTCGTGCCGCGGCTGCGGTCGCTGTCGGCGAACGTGCAGTTCACCTACATCCAGAACACGCGCAACCAGGTGCAGGTCAGCCTGACCAACTGGTATTCGGATTACCCCTCGGCCAGCACCTTCCTCGGCGGGGTGTTCGGCTGCTCCGCATTCCGTCCAGGGTCGGACGCATCGCCTAACATCTCCGGCTGGTGCGACCCGGAGATGGACCGCGGACTGAAGGCGGCGCTGGCCGATCCCGCCGGCGCCCCACGGTTGGCGGCACTGGACCGGCAGGTGACGGATGCCGCCCCGGCCGCAGTGCTGTTCAACCCGATGTACGTGGACATCGTCTCGGCACGGGTGCGCGGCTACGCATACCACAACCAGTTCCGCTGGCTGATTGGCCAGGCATGGGTGGAATGACGGTGGCCGACCTTCTCCCTCTCCCCCCGGGAGAGGGCCGGGGTGAGGGGGTCTTGGCTGCGGAGCGGGGCACTTCCGTGCAGCAGGGGCACAGCCCTGATTCCCGGAAACCCTGCGCTTTCCCGCCCCCTCACCCCAACCCTCTCCCGCAGGGAGAGGGAGAAGACCCCACGTCTTGACCCGCCTGGCCGCGGCCGTCCTGCTGCTCATCGTCACTGCCTGCGCCCTGGCGCCGATCTACGCACGCGTGGTCGCCGGCACCGACCCGTTCCGCAGCAACGTCGGCGGCACCGTACTGGTGGATGGCCAGCCCGCAGACGTCCTGGCCGAGAACACCGAGGGCCTCGGCTTAGGCGTTACCCCCATCGGCCCGGCTTGGCGCGGCGCCTACCTGTTGGGCGCGGACGGGCTGGGCCGGGACGTTGCGGCACGGCTGCTGTATGGCGGACGCACGTCGCTGGTCATCGCCGCCGGGGCGACGGTCCTGTGCCTGGTGCTGGCGGCGGTGCTGGGGGTCGCGTCAGGCTTCCTGGGCGGCTGGGTGGACAACGTGCTGGCCGGGCTGCTGGACCTGCTCTGGGCGTTTCCGGTCTATCTGCTTGCGATCTCGCTGGGCATCGTGCTCATTGGCCAAAGCCTGCAGATCGGGCCATTCCGCGTCGCCGGCGACAGCTTGCTGCTGCCGGTGCTGATCTTGGGCGTGGTCTATGTGCCCTACGTCGCCCGGCCCCTGCGCGCCGAGGTGATCGCGCTGCGCGGCACCGGCTTCATCGAGGCCGCGGGCGCCACCGGCGGCACGCCCTGGTACATCCTGCGCCGCCACGTCCTGCCGAATATCTGGCCTGCCCTGGTGGGCTTCGTGCCTATCGTCGCCGCCATGACGCTGCTGACCGAGGCGGCGCTGTCCGTGCTCAGCATCGGCGTGCAGGCGCCGGCGGCGAGCTGGGGCACCTTGATCGGGGACGGCCAGGCGCTGCTGTATACCCGCCCGGTGGTGGCCATCGCGCCGGGCCTGGCGGTGGTGCTGACAGTGCTGGCGCTGAATGTCCTGGGGGAAGCGCTGCGGCTGCGGCTGGACCAGGGCAGACGGCGGTGACGGTGCTGGTGCGCGTGCTGCGCTCACTGCTGGTAATGTTCGGCATCAGCGTGATCGTGTTCATGATCTTCTTCGCCACCCCCGGCGCCGACCCGGCCGCCCGCCTGGCCGGCCGCGGCGCGTCGGAGGAGGCGCTGGCCGCCGTGCGCCAGGAATACGGCCTGGATCGTCCCCTGCCGGTCCAATACGCCGTGCTGATGCGCCGTCTGTTCATCAGCCGGGACCTGCCATCCTTCGTCAACCGCGGGCAGCTCGTCGTCCCGGACGTGCTGCGGGCGGCGCCGGTCACCTTGTCCTTGGCGGCCGGCGCCGCGGTGCTGTGGCTTGCCGCCGGTTTAGGCATCGGCCTGCTGGCGGCGGCGCGCGAGGGCGGCCCGGCGGACCGGCTGGCGACCGCGCTCGGCCTGGTCGGCGTGTCGGTTCCGGTGTTCTGGCTCGGCGAGGTCGTGAACCTGTTGACGCAGAGCCGCCTGCACGACACCTGGGCGTTCCGCTGGGTACCGCCGCTGGGCTATGTGCCGCTGCTGCAGGACCCCGGCGGCTGGTTCCGCGCGCTGGTGCTGCCCTGGACGACGCTCGCGCTGCTGTATGCCGGGGTGTATGGCCGGGTGCTGCGGGCATCGCTGATCCAAGCCTACCGCCAGGACTACATACGCACCGCCCGCGCCAAGGGCGTCAGTGAAGCCCGGGTGCTGCTGCGCCACGCCCTGCGCAACGCGCTGGTGGCGGTGATCGCCCTGTTCGGCCTGGACATCGGCGCACTGATCGGCGGCGGCACCCTGCTGACGGAGGTGGTGTTCGGCCTGCGCGGCATCGGCAAGCTGACCTACGACGCGCTGCAGAACCTGGACCTGCCGGTGGTGATGGCATCGGTGCTGTATGCGTCGTTCTTCGTGGTGCTGGCCAATGCGGCGGTGGATGCCGTGCAGGCCCTGCTGGACCCGCGGCGGCGGTAGGGGTTGATCGGAGCAGGCCGGGCCACGAAAGATTCAGCATCTTGCAGGACTTCCAAAAGGAGCTGCAGGCAACGGTCGAAGGCCCGGCGCGCCTGCCCGTGCAGCAGCAGCAAGAAATACAACAAGTGCTGCCTGGTGTAGCGGCCCACCCGCCTCGACCGAGGCGACCGATCCGGGCATCCTGACGGTCCCACCGGCATAAGGACCACCCATGCCCACCCTCGGCCGCGCCCTGCTCACGGCGCTACGCGACCATGGAGCGCAGGAGATCTTCGGCATCCCCGGAGACTTCGTCCTGCCGTTCTTCAAGGTGGTCGAGGAAAGCGGCATCCTCCCGTTCTACACCCTCAGCCACGAACCCGCGGTGGGCTTCGCCGCTGACGCCGCCTCCCGGTTCCGCGGCGCCATCTCGGTCGCCGTCGCCACCTGGGGCGCCGGCGCCTTCAACCTCGTGAACCCGATCGCTGGCGCCTATGCCGAGCGCGTGCCCGTGGTCGTCATCAGCGGCGCCCCCGGCGTCCAGGAGCGCGCCAGCGGCTGGCGCCTGCACCACATGAGCCGCGAGGTCGAAACCCAGACCCGCATCTTCCGCGAGATCACCTGCGACCACGCCGTGCTCGACGACCCGGCGCAAGCCCCGGCCCTGATCGCCCGCGTGCTCCGCAGCGCGCGGGAGAACTCGCTCCCGGTCTATCTGGAACTGCCGCGCGACCTGGTGGGCGCCGAGGTCCAGCCCGTCCCCGTCCTGCCCCCCAGCCCCGTGCTGCCCGGTGCGCTGGCGGAGGCCGCCGATGAAATCCTGGCCCGCCTGCGCGGCGCCCGCGCCCCCTGCCTGATGGTGGACGTGGAGGTGCGCCGCTACGGCGTCGAGGACCGGGTGGCGGAGTTGGCGGAGCGGCTGGGCATCCCGGTCGTTACCACCTTCATGGGCCGCGGCTTGCTGTCCGCGCACGCCAGCTTGGTGCGCGGCGCCTACCTGGGCGCGGCAGGCCGGCCGGAGATCACCGAGCTGGTCGAAGAGTCGGACGCGCTGTTGCTGCTAGGGGTGATCCTGTCCGACACCAACTTCGCGGTCAGCACCCGCAAGATAGACCTGCGCCGGGCCATGCTGGCGATCAGCCGCACGGTCCAGGTGGGCCACCACAGCTACGCCGACGTGCCGCTGGACCGGCTGGTGGACGCGCTGCTGCAGCGTGCCGGCCCGCCCCGCGACCGCCCGCCGCCGGCGTCGGCGCCGGACACCTACCCCGGCAACCTGCCGGCCGACGACCAACCCATTGCGCCCAGCGACATCGCCGCGGCAATCAACGACCTGTTCGCCCGCACGGGCGCCCTGCCCATCGCGGCGGACATGGGCGACTGCCTGTTCACGGCGATGGAGATCCGCGATACCAACCTAGTGGCACCAGGCTACTACGCCGGCATGGGCTATGGCGTGCCGGCCGGGCTGGGCGCCTGCGTCGCCGCCGGGGCGCGCCCGTTGATCCTGGTGGGCGACGGTGCCTTCCAGATGACCGGGTTCGAGCTGGGCAACTGCCGCCGCTACGGCTGGGACCCGATCGTGGTGGTATTCAACAACGCGTCCTGGGAGATGCTGCGGGTGTTCCAGCCGGAGAGCGCTTTCAACAACCTCGACGACTGGCGCTTCGCCGAGCTGGCGGGTCCCCTGGGCGGCGACGGCGTGCGCGTCTCCACTAGGCGAGAACTTGCGGCGGCGCTCGCGCGGGCACAGGCGACCCGTGGGCGGTTCCAGTTGATCGAGGTCATGTTGCCCCGCGGGCAAACCTCCGACACGCTGGCGCGCTTCGTGGCCGGGTTCAAGGCGGCGCGGGAACGCCCGCACAGCGATGGGATGTAGGAACATGATCGAGGGAGTTGGCCGCGTCGCGGTCCTGGGCACCGGCATCATCGGCGCAAGCTGGGCGGCGTTCTTCCTGTCCCGCGGCCTGGAGGTCGCCGCCAGCGACCCGGCGCCCCATGCCGAGGGCTTCCTGCGCCACTTCATCGAGACCGCCTGGCCGGCGCTGGAGCAACTGGGCCTGCACACCGGCGCCGACCCAGGACGCCTGACCTTCCACGCCGACCCGGCCGCGGCGGCGGAGGGTGCCGGCTTCGTCCAGGAAAACGGACCCGAGCGGATCGAGCTGAAGGTGGAGCTGTTCCGTCAGGTGGACGCCATCCTGCCGCCGGAGGTGCTGATCGCCAGCAGCAGCAGCACCTTGCTGCCCAGCGCAATGCAGGCAGGCTGCCGCCATCCCGGGCGGCTGGTGCTCGGCCATCCCTTCAACCCGCCGCACCTGATCCCGCTGGTAGAGGTGGCCGGCGGCGCCCAAACCACGCCGGCTAGCCTGGACCGGGCGATGCGCTTCTACGCTGCGCTGGGCAAGCACCCGATCCGCCTGAACAAGGAGATCGCCGGCCACGTCAGCAACCGCCTGCAGGCGGCGGTGTGGCGGGAAGCAGCCTACCTAGTGGAGCAGGGCGTGGTGAGCGTGGCCGACGTGGACGCGGCGATCAGCCAAGGGCCGGGCCTGCGCTGGGCGCTGATGGGGCCGATCATGACGTATCACCTGGGCGGCGGGGCAGGGGGGCTGCGCTACCTGATGGACCACATTTCCGTGGACGGGCTGTGGCCGCAGTTGGGCACCCCGGCGATGACGCCGGCCTTCGAGCAGGTGCTGATTGACGGGGTGGTCGCGGAGGCCGGCGGGCAGGGGATCGCCGAGATGGCGCGGGCGCGGGATGCACGGCTGGTGGCGGTCTTGCAGGGGCTGCAACGGCTGTAGGCCTAAGTGTCTGTCCGGGATCGTGTCATTAAGAACATTTTCCTATGGCGCGCAGGCTTGCAAAAGCCAAGGGACCGAAATGCAGCACGCATCAGATGATTAGGCGCGACCCTAGCATGCGCTAACAGAAAAATCATTCTATATCAACAACATCAGCCCGAACAGACACTGAGCAAATCTCTAGAGGTTTGCACACAGATGGAAAGCTAAGCAGGCTCGCGCGGCAACAGGTCGTCTCAGTGACATACCCCGCAACCCTGCTTGGCGCACTGCGCCGAAGCCGTTGGGTGCCGCAGCGGCCAGGAAGGCCAGCGGAGTGCAAAGGTGACGCAAATATGCATAACATTGTGGCCGCCGATCCATAACCGGCAGCGCTGGGCTTGAATAAAGCTGCAAGTGCGGAATAAGTGGGTTTCGGCACGGCCCAGGCGTCGCCGCCCAAAAGGACCCCCCGAGATGCCGAACACCTACGTTGATTTCGCGACCAGCCTGGGCGACGTCGTCATCCAGCTCTTCGACGGCGACGCGCCGCTGACCGTGCAGAACTTCCTGGCCTACGCCCAGAATACGACTATCGGCGCGGGATATACCGGCAGCTTCTTCCACCGCCTCGTGCCGGGCTTCATCCTGCAGGGCGGCGGCTACGACTATGCCAACGGCACCGCGTCAGCCATCACCGCCAGCGCACCGGTCGTGAACGAGTTCACCAGCGCACATTCGAACCTCTTGGGCACGGTCGCAATGGCCAAGCTCTCGGGCAATCCGAACTCGGCGACCGACCAGTTCTTCTTCAACCTGGGCGACAACTCGGCCAATCTGGACGCGCAGAACGGCGGCTTCACAGTGTTCGGCCAGGTCACGCCCGATACGCTGCCCGTGGTCCAGGCCATTGCGGGGCTGCAAACGGTCAACGCTGGCGGCGCATTCACCAACGTGCCGGTCCAGGGCGCGGTGGCGAACGGGCAGATCGCGGCGGCCAACCTCGTGACAATCAACGCGGTCACCGTGTCGGCAACCGCTCCGGCGCCCGCAAACTCCTTCCTTTATACGGATACGGCCACCCACACATCCGCCATGACGCGTGGCGACGCCTACTCCGGTTCGGTCGCAGGATTGACGCAGCAGTATCTCTGGCCCAGTCCCGATGGCGTCGCCATTGCGGCCACCGTCGGCAACGTGTTCCTTCACGGCGGCGCGGGAGACGATGCGCTGCAGGCCAGCAGCGGCACCAACGTGCTGGACGGCGCCACCGGTTCCAACTTCCTGGTCGGAGCCACCGGGGCGGACGGCGGCGCCGATACGTTCTTCGTGGACGAGCGAGGCGCCGGGGTGACGTGGAGCACGGTGGTGAACTTCCACCACGGCGACGCCGTGACGATCTTCGGCTACCAGGACGGAGTCAGCACCCGGCCCTGGACCGCGTCGGACGGCGCGGCAGGCTACCAGGGCGCCACGATCCATGCCGAGCTGGGCGGGGCGGGAACGGGCGTGAACGGCAGCGTGACCTTCGCCGGCATCAGCCAGGCAGACGCCCTGGCGCGCTTCACGGTGACGACCGGCATCACCGGTGAAAGCTCCTACCTGAACATCGCCTACACTGGCTGACCCGGCGCCGCGGGCGCTACGACCCTCCGCACCTCCGCCCGCAACGCTGGCAGCACCTCCACAGTGAACCAAGGATTGCGCTTCTCCCAAACCTCCGTCCGCCAACTCGGATGCGGCAGGGGGAAATACCGCGGAAGATGCTCCCGGAACCCGCGCACCCGGTCCGTCATCGCCCCTGGCCCCAACGCATCCGCCTGGGCATACGCCCCCACCAGTAGCGTCAGCCGCAACGCCGGCATCCCCGCCAGCAGCCGCCGCCGCCAGATCGGCGCACACTCCGGCCGCGGCGGGGCATCGCCGCCGCGCGGCAGGCGCCCGGGATAGCAGAACCCCATCGGCAGGATGGCAACCCGCGCCGGGTCATAGAACTCCTCCGGCGTCAGCCCGAGCCAGCCGCGCAGCCGATGCCCGCTGGCGTCCGTCCAAGGCGTGCCGCTGACATGGACCAGCGTGCCCGGCGCCTGGCTGGCGATCAGCAGCGTCGCCGTCGCCGACACCCGGATGATCGGCCGCGGCCCCAGCGGCAGCTTGTCCGCGCAAACCGTGCAGGCCCGGACCTCGGCCGCCAGTGCGTCCAGCCCGGCGGCGTCCAGGATGGCGGCGCCTACGTCCATTGCCGCAGTAGCCGCTCCACCCAGGCCGGCACCACCTGCGTCGCCGGGCCATGGTGCGCCTCGTCGAACAGCGCCGACCCGGCGGATGGCTCCAGGTTCAGCTCCACCTTATGCGCCCCCGCCGCGTCATCCACGAAGCCCGCGGCGGGATACACGTTGCCGGAGGTGCCGACCGAGGCGAACAGCCCGCACCCGTCCAGCGCCGCGCCGATCCGGTCCATGCCCATCGGCATCTCCCCGAACCAAACGATGTCCGGACGCAGGTGCTGCGCGCCGCAAGCGGGGCAGGGTGTGTCCACGGACAGGTCCGCCCCCCACTCATGGCGCTTTTTGCAGGTCAGGCAGCGGACCCGACGCAACTCGCCATGCATGTGCAGCGGGCGGCTGCCGGCGCGGTCATGCAGGTCGTCCACGTTCTGCGTCACCAGCAGGAAATCGCCGGGCCATTCCTGCTCCAGCCGGGCCAAGGCGAGGTGGGCGGCATTCGGCTGTGCGTCCGGCAGTTGCGCGCGCCGTGCGTTGTAGAACGCGTGGACGCCCGCGGGGTCGCGGGCAAAGGCCTCGGGCGTCGCCACGTCCTCGATTCGCACGCGCTGCCAGATGCCGCCGGGGTCCCGGAACGTGCTCAGCCCGCTTTCGGCACTGACGCCGGCGCCGGTCAGGATGACGAGAGAGGGTGGAGGCATGACGGCACGATCCTCGACGGCGGTGTCCTGCCAGTCAAGCTGTGCGAGTTGTCGCAGGTCGCGTGCAGCGTCGGGGGAAACTCCGAAGCGAAAACGTCTGGCATCCCGCATCAGGGGGGATCACAAAGCCGGGGCCGCTTTTTATCTCGCGATCACCAACGTGGCGTGCCGCTTCAAGGTGGGACGCCATCACTCTCTTGAAGATTGAAAGAGAGTCAGGTTCCGCTGTTCGAAAACGGCTTGCGCGGTGCTGCACAAAGCCGGTAAACATTATGGCCGATCAGCGTCCCAAGCGGCTGGTGACGCAACCTGGTTGGAGCCAGACGTAATAAGTGCTTGCCTTTGTGAAGGCTGGGCAGGACCGCACGGCGTTCACGCGTGAGGCATGGCATGTGCAGGGCGAATTGAAATACCCCAGCATAAAGCGTAACCATGCTTGAGAAAGGTTTATTAGTGGACTGATCCAACCTCAAAACTATCAACCCAAGACAACGAAATTTATTTCGTTTGCGTCAATTTTGTCATGCTTGCGAAAAGAATACTACGGCGTCTGCAATCATAATAAAAAGCAAAAGCTTCGGGAGGAACGATATGCCGAAATCGGCAGTTGGTTACGCCAGCGTGGCGCTTGCGGGCCTGTTCGCCGCTTCCATCGGAGTCCCGGTGACTCCGGCCCGTGCGCAAACTCCCAACAGCGGCGTCAGCATCGGCCCCAGCGAGGGCCTCGCAGCACCCAACGCGCCGCAAGCCGCACCTATCGAACACCTGTTCGGCACCTGGGGCGGCGTGCGGACCAGCCTTGAGAACGCTGGCATCAACGTCATCGCCGACTGGATATCCGAGGTCGCCGGCAACACCGGCGGCGCGAAGCAGGGTGCGACCTATGCCGGGCAGGTCGGCCTGCAGGTGGACGCCGATTGGAACAAGCTCCTCCGCATTCCCGGACTGCAAACCCACGTCGTCATCGTGAACCGCCAGGGTAGCCTCGACAGCACCATCTTCGGCGACAAGCTCAACCCGACACAGGAAATCTATGGGGCCGGCGGCAACACGGCCCTGCACTTCGTCTATGGCTATGCCGAGGAGGCGCTGCTCAACGGCCGGGTCAACATCGCGGTCGGCCGTATGCCGCTGTTGAATGACTTTGCCGCATCGCCACTCTACTGCAACTTCATGAACAACTCGCTCTGCGGCAACCCCAAGCTGCTGCCCAGCGCCGATATCGGCATCAGCTCCTACCCGGATTCAGTGTGGGGCGGCCGGGTCCGGGTGCGCCCGACCGCGCAAACCTACGTCCAGATCGGCGCCTATGAAGTGAACCAGACCCTATATGGCAACAAATACTTCCGCTCTAACTTCGACTTCAGCAGCGCCGGCAGCAATGGCGTCGAAATTCCCGTCGAAGTCGCATACGAGCCAGTAATCGGCGCCGCGAACTTGCCGGGGCACTACAAGCTCGGCTTCGCGTATGACAGCGCCCGGAACCACGGATTTTTCAGCAGCCTGCAAGCCTTCAACGCCGGGGTGCGTCCAACCGGCAACAAGACCGAATACTGGGCGCTGGCCGACCAGATGGTTTACCGCAATGGACCCGGCTCCCTGGACGGCATCTCGCTGCTGGCCGGCTACCTCCATGCCGACGGATCCCTGTCGAACTACAACGACGAGGTTTACGTCGCGGCGCTCGACCACGGCTTCTGGCGTGCCCGGCCGCAGGACCAGGTGGGGCTGCTGGTGACCTATGCGTCCGTAAGCAGCGCCCTGGCGCGTGAGCAGCGGCTCGACCTCAATGCAGGCCTGCCGATCTTCGGCGGGGCGACAGGGGTGCAAGGCCACTCGGTGATCCTGGAAGCGACCTACAACATCCACGTCGGCAACGGCGTCGATTTCGCGCCGGACTTCCAGTACTATTTCCGACCGAACACGCAAAGCAACATCAAGGACGCAGCCGTGTTCGGCTTCAAGTCGCATGTGAACTTCTGACCCGGCGGGGCTACGCCAGGCCGTATTCGACCTCCGGGACGTATACGGCCTGTTCCTTGCCCAGCAGCGAGCTGAACAGGGTGAAGCGCTCAACCTGCACCCGCTCGCTGCGGAACAAGTTATGGCTCGCCACCCAGCCGGCGACCTTTGATTCCGGGACGCCGTCAATGCGCGCCAGGGTGACATGCGGACTGAAGCGGCGCCGCTCCCGCTCCAGGCCAGCGCGCTGCAAGGCCGTCTCGATCTTGGTTTGCAGGTGCTCGAGTTGCGGCGTGCGCTCCACCCCAACCCACAGCGTCGTCAGCTTGCTGCCCTTTGCGTGCGTGCCGATCCCCGCCAATTGCAGGGTGAAGCCAGGCGCACGCAGGGCAGCCAGCGCCTGATCCACCTCCTCCGCCCGCCAGCCCGGCAGGTCGCCGACAAAGCGCAGGGTGACATGGTAGTTCTCCGGCGGCACCCAGCGCGCGCCGGGCAGCCCCCCGGCCATCCAGGACAGCCGCTCCCGCAGGGACCGCGGTAGGTCAAGGGCGACGAACAGCCTCATCGCCTTTTCCCATTGCGGGCGGAGAAGCAACCTTTCGATTTCAAGGCCACCGAGGACAATGCCAGTCCGCGCCGCCCCCAAACCGCCGCGCCGCAGCCCATTGGCGCCAGCAGCTGGATAGGTCCCGCCATCACGCCGGAACCTTCGCGAGAAGCTGCTCCATCGGCGGCAGCAGCCGGGCGACGACCAGGCGGACGCCCTCGGGATTGGGATGGATGTGGTCGGCCTGGTTCAAGGCAGGGTTGGCGGCGACGCCTTCGAGGAAAAATGGATCATACAAGATGCCGCGCCGCGCGCCCAGCCGGGCGAAGACGGCGGCAAACGCTCGTCCGTAATCCGCTCCAAGGTTCGGCGGCGCCACCATGCCGGACAGCAGCACCGGGATGTGCCGGGCCGCCAGCCCGTCCAGGATGGCGCCGAGGTTCGTCTCCGTCCCTGCCGGGTCCAGCCCGCGCAGGCCGTCATTGCCGCCCAGCTCCACCAGCGCGGCATCGGCTCCGTCCGCCAAGGCCCAGTCCAGCCGGGCCAGCCCGCCCGCGGTGGTGTCGCCCGATACCGCGGCGTCCACAAACTGCACGTCATGCCCCCGCGCCCGCAGCGCCGCCAGCATGACGGCCTGGAACCCGTCCGCCGCGGCCAGCCCGTAGCCCGCGGCCAGGCTGTCCCCCAGCACCAGCACCCGCAAGGTGCGTGCGTAGGCCGGCCCGCCCGTAAACAAAAGGAGTGCGGCGGCACCCCCGGCGTTGGCCAGCCAGCGCCGGGTTCCATATGGAGCCTTCATGGACACAGCGATGCACCCCCATTCCGCCCCCACGCCACTTGTGGAGGTGCGGGACCTGCGGCTGACCGTGCCCGCATCAGCCGGTCCCGTCCACATCCTGGCCGGTGTGACCCTGGACGTCCAGGCCGGCGAGGCGGTGGGCATCGTCGGACCCAGCGGCAGCGGCAAGACCAGCCTGCTGATGGTGCTGGCTGGTCTGGAGCAGGCGACCAGCGGCGCCGTCCGCGTGGCCAACCAGGACCTGACGCGCATGAACGAGGACGCGCTGGCCCGTTTCCGGCGCGAGACCATCGGCATCGTGTTCCAATCCTTCCACCTGATCCCAACCATGACCGCGCTGGAGAACGTCTCGGTTCCGCTGGAGCTGGCCGGCGTGCGCGACGCCGCGGACCGGGCGGCGGACAGCCTGCGCAAGGTCGGGCTGGGCCACCGGCTGACCCACCTGCCGGGCCAGCTTTCCGGCGGCGAGCAGCAGCGCGTCGCGCTGGCTCGCGCCTTCGCGCCGCGCCCGCGCCTGCTCCTGGCGGACGAGCCTACCGGCAACCTGGACCATGCTACCGGCAGCGCCGTGATGGACCTGCTGTTCGGCATGCAGGAGGAGTTAGGCACGACCTTGCTGCTCATCACCCATGACCCGGCGCTCGCCGCCCGCTGCACCCGCCGCATCCGCATCGCCGACGGCCGGGTCATGACGGAGGATCTCCCGCCGCCCGGCAGCAGGAAGGCCGCAGCGGCTGGCGAAGCAGGGGTTCCGGCGTGATCGCATTCCGCTACGCCGCCCGGGAACTGCGCGCCGGCGTCCGCGGCCTCCGGATCGTGCTGGCGTGCCTGGCCCTGGGCGTCGGCGCCATTGCCGCGGTCGGCAGCCTGCGCGAAGGCATCGAGGCCGGGCTGGCATCCGAAGGCCGCCGCCTGCTGGGCGGCGACCTGGAGGTGCAGACCGGCGCCGAAACCCCGCCTGACGCGCTGCGCGCCTGGCTGCGCGCCCGCGGCGGTCAGGTTTCCGACATCGTGGGCATGCGCTCCATGCTGGTGGTCCCCGGCCCGGACGGTGCCGGCGGCGAGCGGCAGCTCGTCGAGCTGAAGGCGGTGGATGGCGCTTACCCGCTTGTCGGCCAGGCAAGCCTGACCCCGTCCGGCGACTTGCAGGACGCCCTCGCCGTCCGCGACGGCAAGCCCGGCCTCGTTGCCGAGCAGCTCGTGCTGGACCGCCTGGGCGTGCAGCCCGGCGCCCTGCTGCGCCTGGGCAACAGCACCGTGCAGGTGCGGGCCGTCCTGGCGTCCGAGCCGGACCGCGTCGCCACCCCCAGCATCCTCGGCCCGCGCGCCATGATCTCCACCGCCGCGCTGCCCGGCACGGCGCTGGTCCAGCCGGGTTCCCTGCTCACCTACGACCTGCGCGTGGCCTTGCCGCCGGGCGCGGACGTGGCCGCGCTGTCGGCCGATCTGCGCGCCGCGTTCCCCAACCAGGGCTGGCGCCTCCGCAATGCCAGCGAGGCCGCACCTGGCGTCACCCGCTTCATCGAGCAGACCAGCCTGTTCATGACCCTCGTCGGCCTGACTGCCCTGCTGGTCGGCGGCATCGGGGTCGCAACCGGGGTGCGCGCCTGGCTGGAGGCGCGCGGGCGCACCATCGCCACCCTTCGCTGCCTGGGCGCACCGGCACGGTTGATCTTCCGGATCTACCTCATCCAGGTGCTGGCGCTGTCCGCGGTGGGCGTAGCCATCGGCGTGCTGTTCGGCGCGGTGGCGCCCGCGGCGGGATTGGCGCTGTTCGGCGACGCACTGCCGGTGCCGGCGCGCCTGGGCCTGTATCCCCGCTCCCTGGGTCTGGCGGCGCTGTATGGCCTGCTGACCGCCGGGGTGTTCGCGCTGTGGCCATTGGCGCGGGCTGCGGCGATCCCCGGGGCGGCACTGTTCCGCGACGCCCTGCAGCCGGTGCGCGTGCGGGCACGTGGCCCGGTGCTGGCGGCGAACGCCTTGCTGGCGATGGCGCTGGTAGCCCTGACGGTGCTGACCTCGCCGGAGCGCGGCTTTGCCTTGTGGTTCTGCGGCGGCGCGGCGCTGACCCTGCTGCTGTTCCGTGCCGGCGGCTCCGCCCTGATGGCGCTGGCCCGCCACGCCCCGCGCTTGCCCGCACCCTGGGCGCGGCTGGGCGTTGCCAACCTTCACCGCCCCGGTGCCACCACGCCGCTGATGCTGGTGTCCCTGGGCCTGGGCCTGTCCACCCTGGCCGCCGTCGCGCTGATCCAGGGCAACATACGCAACCAGGTGCTGGAGCAACTGCCGATCAACGCCCCCAGCTTCTATTTCATCGACATCCAGAATGACCAGATGCCACGCTTCACCAGCATCCTGAACTCCCAGCCCGGCGTCGGCGCGGTCAACGAGGTGCCCAGCCTCCGCGCCCGCCTGGTCGCGGTGAAGGGCATCCCCGCCGCCGAGGTGAAGGCGACGCCGGAAACTCAATGGGCGCTGCGCGGCGACCGCGGCCTGACCTACAGCCGGACTGTCCCGGAAGGCTCGCGCATCGTCGCCGGTGAGTGGTGGCCGCTGGACTATTCCGGGCCGCCGCTGGTGTCGTTCGACGCGGCCCTGGCGCGCGGCTGGGGCGTGGGGTTGGGCGACACCATCCGCGTCAACGTGCTGGGCCGCGACTTTGACCTCAAGATCGCCAGCCTGCGGGAGATCGCTTGGCGGTCTCTCGGCATCAACTTCACCATGGTTGCCTCGCCCGGCTTCCTGGAGCGTGCGCCGCATACCCACATCGCCACTGCCCGGGTCGCCCCGGCCAACGAGGCCGGAGTGCTGCGGGCCGTCACGGACGCCCTGCCGAACGTCAGCGGCATCCGCGTGGCGGACGTGCTGGGAGCGGTGGCGTCCCTGGTCGGCCAGATCGCGGCGGCGCTGGCGGCAACGGGCAGCATCACCCTCGCCGCTGGCGCGCTGGTGCTGGTCGGCGCGGTCGCGGCCGGGCAGCGGCGGCGCATGGCCGAGGCTGTGGTGCTCAAGACCCTCGGCGCCACACGTCAGCAGATACGCGGCGCGTGGCTGGTCGAGTTCGGCATCGTCGGCGCGGCGGCCGGCGTGATCGCGGCGCTGGTGGGCACGTTGGCAAGCTGGGGCGTGGTCCACTACCTCATGCGGGCGGACTGGGTGTTCCTGCCCGGCATCCTCGCTTCGACGTTGCTGGGGTGCGTGGCGCTGATGCTCGGCTTCGGCTACGCTGGCACGGCATCGGCCTTGCGGGCACGGGCGGCGCCGTTCCTGCGGAACGAGTAGCTGCCTGCTCAATGCAGAGCTGGATTGCCGAATCCGCTTGATCCAGCAAGGGTTTCATCCAACATAGGCGGCAAGGGCATCCTGCCCTCGTTCATCGAAGGACAAAGAGCTATGGCCTTCCTACCCAACCGGACCTACGCGCCGGCTACAACCGCAGCCAGCGAAGTTGACGCTGGCCTGCGCAGCTACATGCTGCGGGTCTACAACTGGATGTCGTCCGGCCTCGTGCTGACCGGCATCGTTGCCTACGGCATCGCCAACACCAGCCTGATTGACCTGTTCTACCAGCGCGTCGTAACGGCCCGCGGCGTCGGCATTCAGCCGACCATACTGGGCTATGCCGCCATCTTCGCGCCGCTGGCGTTCGTGATGGTGCTCAGCTTCGGCGTCAACCGGCTGTCGCGCACCGCCACCCAGGCGCTGTTCTGGGCCTTCGCCGCTGCAATGGGCGCGTCGCTGGCCAACATCTTCTTGATCTACAGCGGCAGCAGCATCGCCCGGGTGTTCTTCATTACCGCCGGCACCTTCGGCGCCATGAGTCTGTGGGGCTACACGACCAAGCGGGACCTCACGCAGATGGGCAGCTTCCTGATGATGGGCCTGATCGGCATCATCCTCGCATCGCTGGTCAACATGTTCATCGGCAGCACCGCGCTGCAGTTCGGCATCAGCATCCTGGGCGTGCTGATCTTCGTCGGCTTGACTGCCTACGACACCCAGCGGATCAAGGGCGACTACCAGCAGTTCGCCTATGCGGAGGGCACGGACATCGCCGCCAAGCGCAGCGTGTTCGACGCGCTGACGCTGTATCTGAACTTCATCAACCTCTTCACCCTGCTTCTGCAGCTCTTCGGCGGCCGCAGCAGCAACAACTAATCCAGCCAGCACACAGAAAGGCCCCAGGGAGCGATCCCCGGGGCCTTTTTTATGTTCGCTTTCCAGAATGATAGGGGTCAACTTGCCGTGGGCCGCCTGGCTTGTTGGTCAGAATGCAACACATGCTGCGTTGCAACAAGCAATGCTGCCGGATTTCGGCCGAGGTGCCTGCAATGGGTTTGGTCAAGTATGCGCTGAAGTTCCGCGTCTCGTTCTACGTCCTCAGTATCCTGATCCTCGTCCTCGGCGCGGCATCCATCGCTGTGGCGCCGAAGGATGTGTTGCCCGAAGTGAACATCCCGGTGGTCACGGTAATCTGGACCTACACCGGCCTGTCTACCAAGGAGATGGAAAGCCGGGTTACCACCTATTCCGAGTTCTCGCTCAGCAACAACGTCAATGGCATCAAAAATATCGAGAGCACGACCCTGCAAGGCGTCGCGGTTGAGAAAATCTATTTCCAGCCTGACGTCAGCATTGACCTTGCCATCTCCCAGGTCGTCTCCGCCACCAACAGCATACGCGCCGTGCTGCCGCCGGGCATCAACCCGCCCATCGTCGTCCGCTACAGCGCCTCGTCCGTCCCGGTCATCCAACTCGCCCTGTCATCGGACCGGCTCAGCGAGCAGCAACTGTTCGACTATGGCCAGTACCGGGTCCGGCAGGCGCTGGTGACTGCGCCCGGCGCCACGCTCCCGGCGCCCTACGGCGGCAAGCAGCGCCAGATCATGGTGGACCTGGACCTCAAGGCGCTTGAGGGTTACGGCTTGACGCCGAGCGACGTGGTGGCGGCGGTCACGGCGCAGAACGTCACGGTTCCTTCGGGCTTGGCCAAGTTCGGCGACCTGCAATACGTCATTCAACTCAACTCGTCGCCGGCTGCGCTCGACGTGCTGAACTCCATCCCGTTGAAGGTGGTGAACGGCACGCCGGTGTTGATGCGCGATGTCGCGCAGGTCCGCGACGGCTACCAGGTTCAGCAGAACATCGTGCGCAAGGACGGGTCGCGGTCCGTGCTGCTGACCGTCCTCAAGAATGGCAATGCCTCCACGCTTACGGTGGTGAACAATGTAAAGCGCCTGCTCGGCGGCATCCGGGCGGCAGCGCCAGAGGGGCTGACGATCACCCCCCTATTCGACCAATCGGTGTTCGTGTCTGGCGCCATCAGCGACGTGGTGCGGGAGGGCGGGATCGCGGCCGGGCTGACCGGGCTGATGATCCTGTTATTCCTTGGCTCCTGGCGCTCGACCCTGATCGTGCTCGTGTCCATTCCGCTGGCGATCATGACCTCGCTCACCATCCTGACCGCCTTGGGTGAGACGATCAACATCATGACCCTAGGCGGCCTGGCCCTCGCAGTCGGCATCCTGGTGGACGACGCGACGGTCGCCATCGAGAACACCTACCGCTTGCTGGAGCAGGGCAAGGATTTCAAGAACGCGGTGGTCGAGGGTGCAGCCGGCATCGCCAAGCCCGCGCTGATCTCGACCCTGGCAATCTGCACCGCGTTCGTGTCCGTGCTGTTCCTGACCGACGCCGCCAAGTATATCTTCACGCCCCAGGCATTGGCGGTCGTGTTCGCCATGCTGGCCTCCTATGGCCTGTCCCGCACGTTGGTCCCGATCCTGGTGGACGTGCTGGTCGCCAGCGAGAAGCACGGCGAGGCCAAGGAAGCGCCGAAGGGCTTCTTTGGCCGCTTCCATGCCGGCTTCGAGCGCCGCTTCCGCAAGTTTCAGGACGGCTACCTCACCTTGCTGGGCGCCGTGCTGCGCCGTCGTTGGGTGACCCTCGGCGTTGCCGCAGGCACGCTCGCGATAGGCGGCGGGCTGTTCCTGTTCGTGGGCCGTGACTACTTCCCGCAGATTGACGGGGGACAGATGCAACTGCACGTCCGCACCCGGTCCGGCCTGCGCATCGAGGAAGCCGAGCGGTTCTTCCAACGTGTCGAGGATGTGGTGCGCGAGGTCGTGCCGCAGCGCGACCTGGACGGCATCCTCGACAACATCGGCCTGCCTTCAAACAACTACAACCTCGCCTTCTCCGACGGCTCCACGGTTGCCTACAACGACGGGCAGGTCCTGATCTCGCTCAAGCCAGGCCACGCTCCCGCGGCGGGCTACATGCGGACGCTACGGAGCATTCTCGCCGAGCGGTTCCCTGAAGGCGTGTTCTACTTCCAGCCCGCTGATATCATTACCCAGGTCCTGAACTTCGGCCTGCCGTCGCCCATTGACGTTCAGGTGACGGGCAAGGACGCTCCCAAGAACCAGGCGGCGGCGCAAGCAATCCTGGCCCGCCTGAAGCATGTGCGCGGCGTGGTGGACGCCCACATCCAGCAAATCCTGGACGCGCCGGAATACTTCGTCTCGGTGGACCGCCAACGGGCGCAGCAACTGGGACTGTCGGTCCAGCAGGTCGCGGCGAACGTCAACGTGTCGCTCTCGTCCTCTACCCAGGTCAGCCCCAACTTCTGGTCGGACCCTGCGTCGGGCATCCCCTACCAGGTGGCGGTGCAAACGCCGGAGTATCGCGTGGCTACGCTTGCCGACCTGCAGAACACGCCGCTGGCTCCGTCTGGTGCCGGGCAGACCCAGCCGCTGTCCAACGTCGCCACGATGAAGCGGCAGGGGACGCAGATCGTGGCGACGCACAGCAACACCCAGCCGACGTTCGACGTCTATGCCAACGTGCAGGACCGTGACCTCGCCTCCGTTGCGGCTGACATACGCGCCATCACGGATGATGTCGGCAAGGGCCTGGGCGCAGGCAACCGTATCCTCGTGCGTGGCCAGATCGAGAGCATGCAGTCGGCGTTCCGCAACATCGGCCTGGGCCTCGCGGCTGCCGTGGTGTTCGTCTATCTGCTGATGGTGGTGAACTTCCAGAGCTGGGGCGATCCGTTCGTCATCCTGGCCGCCCTGCCCATCGCCTTCACCGGCATCATGGTCAGCCTGTTCGCCACCGGCACCGCGCTCAGCATCCCGTCGTTGATGGGCGCGATCATGTCGGTCGGCGTCGCCTGCGCCAACTCCATCCTGCTGGTGACCTTCGCCCGCGAGCACCGGGAGGAAACCGGCTCCAACGCCCTCGACGCGGCGATGGAAGCAGGCAAGCAGCGGTTGCGCCCAGTGCTGATGACCGCGCTCGCCATGTTCGTGGGCCTGATCCCGATGGCGCTTGGCTTGGGCGATGGGTCCGAACAGAACGCCGCCCTGGCCCGTGCGGTGATGGGAGGCGTCGCTTTCGCGACATGCTCAACCCTGCTGTTCGTGCCGTTCCTGTATGCAACCCTCCGCCGCGGTGAAGCTAAAGCCCTGGCAGATTATGTGTGAGGCCCCGCATGGACCAGCGTGACGCCATCGAAGAGTTGCGTGCCCTGGCGCGTCCGAGCCGCATCAGGTCTCCCGGGCCACAGGACGACGCGGACCAGGCACCGGCAGAGGCAGGCGCCGCCGGTGAAGGCTCCCAGCCGCCGGCACCTGTATTCAAGGCCCGCGGCGGCCTGCTCACCCGGCTGCTGCGGCATCCTCCCGATGATCCCGCGCCTGCCGACCGTCCGCGTCGCCGGCGGCGCAAGAGTGGCGATGCCATGCCGCTTCAGCGCGGACAGCCGGCTCAGCGCGGAAAGCAGGACGCACCCAAGGCCGATCCCGCAAAGCGGCCCGGCAGCCCCGCGCCGGATGCGCCACCGAAGCACGTGTCCCGCCTGGTATATATCGTGCCCGCCGTGCTGGTCGCCGGCCTCGTTGGCTGGGGCGCTTGGACGCATTGGACCGCCAACAAGCGTGCTGCCGAGGCGCAGCAGTCCGCCCAGGATTACAAGCCGACGCTCCGGACTGCCGAGGCCAAGCGGGAAGACGGTCCCGTCAGCCTGACCCTGCCAGCGACGACGGCCCCGTTCGATTCGGCAAGGCTGTATGCCCGCGCCACCGGATATGTGGCCGAGCGCCGCGTTGACATCGGCTCCCGCGTCAAGAAGGGCGACCTGCTGCTCCGTATCGGTGCGCCCGACCTGAACGCCCAGCTTGTCCAGGCAGCAGCCCAGCTCGGGCAAACCAGGGCCGCCCTGGTGCAGTCGCAGGCGAACGTGCAGTCGTCGCAAAGCACCGTGGACCTGGCGCGCGTGACCAATGGCCGCACCAGCACCCTGGCCGCCCAGGGCTGGGAAACCCGGCAGAATGCCGATAACACCCGTGCCAACGTGCAAACCGGCGCCGCTGCCGTGGACGCCGCCAAGGCGGCGGTGACCGTGGCCGAGGCCAACGTCGCCGCACAGCTTGCCGCGGTGCAGCGGCTGCAAGCGCTGGTCGGCTACCTGGACGTAACTGCGCCGTTTGACGGCGTGGTGACGTCGCGGTCCGTGGATGTGGGCGACCTGGTCAGCGCCGACGCTTCGGGCGGCACCGCCCTGTTCGCCCTGCAGCGCACCGACATCCTGCGTATCCAGGTTTCAGTGCCGCAAAGCGGGGCAGTGACGATGCGCGATGGTCTTCCTGCCAAGGTCCTGGTGCAGGAACTGCCGGGTCAGGAATTCACCGGCACCGTCTCGCGCAACGCCGTGGCACTTGACCCGGCATCACGCAGCGTCGCGGTCGAAGTGGATGTGCCGAACGACGATGGCCGCTTGCGGGCTGGCCTTTACGTGACGGTCGTAATCTCCATTCCACGCGACCGGCCCGGCGTCGTCGTTCCAGACGAGGCTGTGCTGTTCAATGGACAGGGCTTGCGGGTGGCGGTGGTGGACAAGGACGACACCGTGCACATGCAGGATGTCACGATCGCCCGTGACTTCGGAACGACCGTTGAGTTGCGCGACGGCCTGAATGGTGGCGAGCGCGTTGCCCTCAGCCCGCCGGTTGACCTTGTGGACAAGGAAAAAGTGAAGGTGCAAGCACCGCCGGACAGCAAGAACGGCGGTGCGTCGGGTCAGCCGCCGCAACCGGACAAGGGCAAGGCAGGCTCGTAGCACTGCGAACTCCCGATGTCCTGTCCACAGCAGGGCAGGGACATGCCTTTTTCTCGGCAGCGAAGCTGATCCGGGTGGCCTGCCTCGTTTGCGCGGATGCTGCGTCGAGGCAGGCCAATTCGAATCTTCAGTGGATTATCGCGGGTTCAGCCAGGTTGCAGGCCGGCCTCGCTTCTGATGCTACTCCGTCACTTCGCCTTCCGGCTCGACCTCCGCGCCGGCGTCATCCACCTCGACCGCGGCGCCCTTCACGATGGTCTTGAGGTAGTCGGCCAGCTTGGCCGCAGCCGTTGCCTTATCGGTGCCGTCCAGCGCCGCCATCTCCGCTGCCAAACGGTCCATCGCGGCCTCGTAGATCTGCCGCTCGCTAAAACTCTGGTCCGGCTGCCCAGCATTGCGGTGCAGGTCGCGCACCACCTCCGCAATGGCCATGGGATCGCCGGAATTGATCTTAGCCTCATACTCCTGGGCACGGCGCGACCACATCGTACGCTTGATCCGGGCGCGGCCCTTCAGCAGCGCCAGTGCGTCGTCGAACAGCTTGCGCGTCGCCAGCTTGCGCAAGCCAGCAGTGCGCGCCTTCGCAACCGGTACGCGCAGCGTCATCCGGTTCTCTTCGAAGGTGATGTGGATCAACTCCAGCTTATGGCCGGCGATTTCCTCCGTGGCGATGCGCTCCACCTTGCCGACGCCGTGGGTAGGATAGACGACGTAGTCGCCCTCGACGAAATCCTCCTTCGCAGCCATGGCGCGGGGCGCGATCTGGGGACGGCCGTGCATGCCGGGCATGTGGCCAGGCATCTTGGGCGGGGAGCGGAATTGCGGCTCGGCCGCCGGCTTAGCGGCGGGGGCTGCGGCGGCCTTCACGGCGGCCTCATCGGGGACGTCTTCGACGGCGGGCTTGGTCGGCACCGGGCACACTCCTGGCCTGCCCAGGGCAGCAGGCGGATGGGTTGTCATGCTGGAACGCCGCTATCCCGGCCGGCCTAGCGGACAGGAGTATGGGAACGCGGTATTGCGTAATCAGCATATCACACAAGCCGCTCTTTTCATAATGGCCGGCAGATGCAGCAAAGCATTGCAAGCAGCTAAGCCTGCCGGAGGAGGGTCCTGCGCAATGCATGAAAAGAGCCTGCCGGCGCTTTCCATGCTCGGCGCCGGATGGCAGGCCGTCAAATCCACATGCGGGCACGACGGCGGATTGGATGTCGAACGCCAGGCATCCATTCTCAAGACCGAAGTGCGACCGCACATGCGCTTGTCCGGGCTGCAACCTGGCGCCGCCCCTTTCTGCGTAGGAGCATCCTGACGGCCGCTATGGCTAGGTGCCGCACCGCTGCCCGCGCGGGCTGAATGGATTTATGGCGGCCCGCAGCATGCTGACACGAGCCTGCGATGCAAGCAGGGCAACGATGACCAGCCCGGTGCGGCTCCTACGGCTTGCCCGGACTGTCGGAGAACAGGCTTTCCTTATCGGGCTTGTCCTTCCACTCATCCGCGTCGTCAGGCGGCACGCCCTTGCGGACGATGTTGGGCCACTGCATCGAGAAGATGCGGTTACGCTCGGCCCAAGCCGCAGCGCGGTCGTCGCTGTCGGGCACGATGGCTTCCGCCGGGCACTCAGGCTCGCAGACGCCGCAGTCAATGCATTCATCCGGGTGGATCATCAGCATGTTCTCGCCGACGTAGAAGCAGTCCACCGGACACACCTCTACGCAGTCCATGTACTTGCACTTGATGCAATTCTCGGTGACCACGTAGGTCATCGTAAGCCCCTTTTTATCCGGTCCAGGACTGCTTGCCCCGCGACACCTTTAGAGTGGGTCGGTATGCAATCCTTTCATCCCCCGGCGCAAGATGGGGCGGACTGCTGCCTGCCCCCTTCTCCTCCGGGAGAAGGCCGGGGCAAGGGGTTTTGGTTGCG
>DASWOJ010000011.1:0-4875 GCA_036398775.1 Acetobacteraceae bacterium | reverse complement strand
TTGGGGATGCTGTCGCGCAGGCAGCCAAGCACGTCATCAAGCGGTAGCAGCGTCCTGCGGCGGAACTCGACCACCATGGCTTCTTCGACCTGCGTCAGCACGGTGCTGCGAGGCGCGCTCGGCCCCATCGGCGCGTCATCGATGCTTTG
The DNA here is from genome assembly GCA_036398775.1 of Acetobacteraceae bacterium. Taxonomy (GTDB): domain Bacteria; phylum Pseudomonadota; class Alphaproteobacteria; order Acetobacterales; family Acetobacteraceae; genus DASWOJ01. The sequence continues at coordinate 4,726 of DASWOJ010000011.1, read as the reverse complement.
CTGGACGAAGCGCACGTCATCGAAGCCGCACCGCATGTCGGTCGCCCCCGCGGCCAGCCACACCCGGGACCCCGGCGGCAGCGCGATCACAGCCCCTGGTCTGACGACCGGCCTATTGCTCCAGCGCCGCCGCCAACTGCACCACCAGGGCGAGGTCAGCGTCCGGCGGCACCCGAAGCACCCGGCCGTTGCCCAGCACCACCTCCAATCCCGCCGCAGACCGGGGCGCCTCTGGGACGGGCGCCTCCACGCACCGGCAGCAACCGCGGCGCCACACTCGGAATCGGCAGCCCGGCTGCTATCCGGTCCCCCCGTGGCTCTGCTATCGAATTTTGGGTTCTCCCGCGCTTCCCGTGCTGTCGTTTCAATTTCGGCAGACGCATGTTACTGATTTAACCCGAAAATTTGCCTCTTGTGCCTTCGGGACGAGAGGGTGCCTCGCATCTTCCATAGATTTAAATTTTACCCAGTAAATCCAGTAACTTGGGCCACCTTAAGGTGCAACGACAGCACGGGAAGTGCGGGAGAACCCAGCTTTGGATGCCGATTGACACTTATCCGGCTTGTGTGGGACAGCCGTGACCTCCGCTGCCGCTTGCCGGTCAGCCGCCTCGAGCTGCAGGGCGACGGCATGGGTGCGGGTGCGCATGCTCTCGTGGTTCGTCGGCGAGATAGGCAGCAGAGCGTCCAGAATGCGCGCACCATCTCGGAACGAGGTGCGCGCGCCCAGCTCGGCCTGCACCCGCTCCAGTTCCGGCGTGCATCGCGCCGTCAGCAGCGCGCAGACCGGCGACACCGTTCTCGCCTCCATCATGGGCACGGGCTGGCGGCAGCGGCACAGCTTGAACCGCGGTGCGTCCACCTCGACCGTGCCGAACAGGTTTTGCAGCCGGCGCGTGCGCCGGTCCTTGAGCGACTGCAGCACCCCACATGCCACACAGACCCGGTGGTGGGCCGCATACGCCGCAACCTGGCCGCACAGCATGCTCGCCTGCAGCTTGGCCAAGAGCACCTTGCTCTCGTCGAGCACAAGGCCGACTTCCGCCAGCGTGCTTACCACCGCCGACCGGCTGAACGTCACCAGCTCCGTCGTTGTCACCTCGCCAGCACTTGTCCTCGTCTCCAGCCGCACCGTCCACTGCATCACGCCTGCCGCCCTCGTGGTCAGGCATCAGCCAGGCTGATCAGCCCGAAGCAGGCAAGTAGGTTGCCCCAGGTTTTTGACACTCCCCTCGACAACGCAGGCTGGCACGGCGAGCCAGGTCTGAAGGTCCCCGAGGGTCTTCGCCTCGTCTATCTGCCGCCCTACACGCCCGAGCTGCAACCCGCCGAAACGCTGTGGACGCTGGTTGACGAGCCGATCGCCAACCAGCACATCGCCGACCTCGCCGAACTTGAGCACATCATCGCCAAGCGATGCGTCGACCTCGCCGGCGACCCGGAGCGGATCAAGTCCCAAACCAAATTCCACTGGTGGCCCGAAACAACGCAGCCGAACTGATTATCCGGAAACCGTATCAGTTCGCAGAACAACTCCGTGCCGCAAGGGCGAGTTCTGCCAGACGGCGCAGAGGAAAGGGCAGGGGTCGGAACACAGGCCGCCAACCCTGGCTACAGCAACGTCACCGCGGATACACCCTGATGGACGGCCTACCGCAGCATGTGCGCCAGCACGTCGCGCTTGGCGGTATTGTGGTCTTTGTAGGCCTGAATATGAGGGCTGGCGCTCCGCAGCCGAGGACGTCACGGCAGGATTGTGGCCTATGCTGCTGATCCGCATACCTTTGATCGTCCGCTAGGACAGCACTGGGCAGTGGGATGCGCTCCGCATCAACGTTTCAAGCCTCGACAATGACCGCCTGTGTCAGTGCTACGTCCAGATGAACCGGGTCATGCAGCGTGTTTGCGACCGGGGACCAGAGCAGTGCATGGGCGACCAGCGCGCGCAGTGCCTCGGGTGAGGCATCCGCCCGCATGTGTACCGCCACCCTGATGGCCTCGAAGCCGATCGGTCCCGGCGTCCGGCTTCGGGCCCACATTGGGCTGATCGCCAAGTCGGCCTCCACCACCAGTTCCAGGCTGTGCACGGTGATGCTGCCCGAAGCCGCATCGGCATGGATGTGGGCGCTCAGGCAGGAGCCGAGGGCAGCCAGCAGGGCCTCTGATGGCGTCGGGGCGGGGGTGTCGTCCGGCGGGCCGAACCGCTCCTCCACCGGCATTGGTGGCAGAGCGCGGACGTAGTTCATCTGCTTGAACCCGCCCGTCGCCACGGTGCGGCAGCGCAGCGTGACCGGCTTGGGGGGCGGCCCCTGAGCGCCGGGTTCGATGGAATTCATGGCTGATCTCCGGATGTATCCGGCCGCTTGAACCTGCACGGGAGCGGACAGGCCAGACGGGGTGTCTGCCTTGATCAGATGATGCGCCTGCGAACCCCACCCATAGTAGGAGCATTCCCGGGTGGGAGGTGCGCAAGAACGCAACGACAGTTCCCTGCGTCACGCACCGTGGGGTAGGACGGCGAGATTTGGCAGGATTGGGACTGGCCGCCTTTACCGTTGTTGTGCATGGTGCCAGACATTGATGCGCACGATCATGGCATCACGGTTGTCTGAATGACAGCTAGTGGCTGCCTTCCTTCGAACAGGGATGGCTATGCTTGATTGGGATGACCTCCGCTTCTTCTTGGCCCTGTCGCGTCATCGCACCCTGGCCGGGGCGGCCCGGCATCTGCACGTCACGCAGTCCACCGTCAGCCGCCGCCTCGCTTCGTTGCAGGACGGGATGGGCGTGCGGCTCCTGCAGCGCACAACAGACGGCTACGTTCTGACCCTGGCTGGCGAGAGCATCCGCGCCCATGTCGAGCAGGTGGAGGCGGAGGCGCTGCTGGTCGAGCGCGCCGTCGCTGGGCGGGACGAACGGCTGGAGGGGTTGGTGCGTGTCACCGGTTCCCAGATGCTGACCAGCCACCTGCTGGCGCCCTGCTTCGCGGCATTGCACGCCCACCACCGCGGCATCCTGATCGAAGCACTACCCGACCTGCCCGGCGAACCGCTGGCGACCAACGACGCCGATGTTGCCGTCAGGCTGCGACAGTTCGAGCACCAGGACCTCATCGTCCGCAGCATCGGCACCCTCACCTTCGGGTTGTATGCCTGTGTGGCCTACCTGGCACGCGAAGGCGAGCCGGACCTCGATAGTGGCTGCGCCGGCCATCAGCTTGTCACCATGATGGACCCGGAACTGTCGGCGCAGTCGGCCTGGCTGGCGGAGCACGCCGTGCGCGCCCAGGTGGTGCTCAGGGCGGACAGCTATGAAACCCTGTTCTCGGCGGCGGCGTGCGGCGGCGGCTTGGCCCTGCTGCCGCAGTTTCGGGCCGACATGGAGCCGGCGCTGCGCCAGGTCCCCATGCCGACCACCCCGCCACCGGCCGACATCTGGCTGGGCGTTCACCGGGAAAACCGCCACGTGCCGCGGGTCCGCACCGTGCTGGACTGCATCGCTTATGCCGTCCGTGGGCGAGCCGGCGTGCTGAATCCGACGGAGTCATCAGTCGCTGTAGGGTGACGGCTCAGTTTGTTCGAAGCTGCGCCAACCCTACGGTCGTTGACGGTTGTTGCCGCAAAGCAGGTCAGAATACCAGCCAGGGACAAACGCGCGTTTCCGCGTGCCCGGCTCTCAAGATTGCGCGTCGTTAGCAAGGATTCGGCATGCCATCTTCGGGCCTCGGCACACCCCTAGCGTGTCGTTGACCACATACGCTTCCTTCGAAAACTTCGGTGGCGCTCTCGGGCGCCACCTTTCTTTAATCGCATAACGCGCACCGTAGGTTTGTTGCTGACCCTCCCGGGGCGTTCCTGGACCGATGCACGACTTCGCGCTCTAAAGGGACGTCTCCGTTCATGTATCAAGCCCCTTCGGCGCACTCTCCAGGTGACCAGACGCGAACGCCGTCTCTTCCGTCTTTGCCTCCTCCATCCGCCAAGCAGGTGGTGTTAGCCTTGCGGTTCAGCGCTTTTACGCATGCGCAGGACGACCTGGACGCCGTCGTGTGCGAGGCTTGCCGGGTCGCTGCCGAAGGGGTTGATGCCCGATTTGCCGGCCTGCTCCAGCATTGCGCGGACACTCGGGCGTTCGTGCTGCAGGCTGGGATCGGATACCCGGTGTGGATGATAGGACGGAGCCGGGTTGCGGTGAGCCTTGAGACTACGGCGGGTCTGGCCTGGCTGACCGGCCAGCTCATCCATTTCCGGCACCTGGATCGGATCCACCGCATCCAGGTGCCAGAATCCATGGATGGGCACGAGATACGCCGGATGATCAGCGTGCCGATCCAGGGCGGGTGCCATGCCCCGTTCGGCGTACTTGAGGTCGGGAGCCCGGACGCCGGCGAGTTTGCCCAGCACGACCTGCACTTCCTTCAACTGCTTGCCCAGAGTGTGGCCGGGGCAATGGACCGGCACGTCAGCCTCATGCGTTGGGCGGATCACGCGGCCGAGGCCTTACAGCGTGACCCAATGCCGGCCGTGGATGGTTGGCAGCAGGATATGCTGGTCGGGGCTTGCTGACCGATGCCGTCGCGTGGCGCCGCTCTCTCGCTCCCGCAGGATCTCGACCGCTTTCTCCACGCACTCGCTGGGACGGAGCGCAACGGCATGGAGCTGAGCGTGCTGTCCATGCTGGCCCGGTTGGGCAAAGACCCTTGGGCCGAAGCCGTGCGCCTCGCAAA
>DASWOJ010000010.1:0-11555 GCA_036398775.1 Acetobacteraceae bacterium | reverse complement strand
TCCATGGCCGCGATCCGGCGCAGCCCATGTCCTATGCGGAATTGCAGGCCTGCATCGACCCGGACGACTGCGCCCGCGTGGAAGAGGCCATGGTCCGCGCGGGGGAAGACGGGGCGGAGTATGCCATCGAGTATCGCGTGCTGCGGCCCGGCGGCACCGGTTGGGTGGAGGCGCGGGCGCAGGTGGTGCTGCCGACGGCCGGCGCCCCGCGGCGGCTGGCTGGCGTGTTCATGGATGTGACGGAGCGGCGGGAGGCGACGCTGCGTTTGCAGCTCAGCGAGGCGTCGCTGCGCCTGGCGACGGAGGCGGCGGAAGTCGGCACCTGGGACCTCGACCTGGACGCGGACGTGCTGACCTGGACGGACCGCACCAAGGCGATGTTCGGGCTGCAGCCTGATGAGCCCTGCGGCATGGCGGATTTCTATGCCGGGCTGCATCCTGACGACCGGACGGCCATCACCGCTGCCTTTGCGGCCGCGACAGATCCGGGGCGGCGCACGCCCTACGACGTCCAATACCGCACCCTGGGCAAGCATGACGGCGCGCTGCGCTGGGTGGCGGCCAAGGGGCGCGGCGTATTCCAGAATGGCCGTTGCATCCGCGCCGTGGGAACGGCGCTGGACATCACGGCGCAGAAGGCTGCGGCGGCGCGGCAGGACGTGCTGCTGCGCGTGGCGGCCGAGCTGCGCCGGACCGCTGAAGCCGATGCTGCCGTTGCCGCCGCCGCCGCCCTCCTGGGGCCGCATCTCAAGGTCAACCGGGTGGGTTGGTCCCTGTTCCAGGCGGACGGCGAAACGGCTTACGTGCGTTCCGCCTACCATGACGGGCTGCCGCCTGTTTCGGGCGTCGTCCGGTTGGATGCGCTCGGCCCTGCCGTCCGGGAGCAGCACCTGGCCGGGAAGACCCTAGCGATCCAGGACTGCTTGCAGGCTGGGGCGGAGGGCGCGGCGACGTCCGCAACGCTTGGAATACGCGGCCATCTGTCGGTGCCGCTGATCCGGGACGGGCAGGTGCGCGCGTCGCTGTTCGTCAACCAGTCAACGCCGCGCGCCTGGACCGCGGACGAGATGCGCCTGGTCGAGGAGGTTGCCGACCTGCTGTGGGACGCGGTGGAGCGCGCCCGCGCGGAGGCCGAGCTGCGCGAGCTGAACGCCACGTTGGAAGCGCGGGTGGAGGAGCGCACGACGGAGTTGCGCCGGGCCGAGGACGCCCTGCGCCAGGCGCAGAAGATGGAGGCGGTGGGTCAACTGACCGGGGGCATCGCGCACGACTTCAACAACCTGATGACCGGTATCACCGGTGCGCTGGAGCTGCTGCAGCGCCGGGTGGGGGAGGGCCGGTATGGGGAGATCGGCCGCTTCGCCTCCGTTGCAACGATCAGCGCCAACCGGGCGGCGGCGTTGACGCAGCGCCTGCTGGCCTTTGCCCGGCGGCAGCCGCTGGACCCCAAGCCGGTGGCGGCGAACCGGCTGGTGGCGGACATGGAGGACCTGCTGCGCCGCACGCTCGGCCCTGGCATTGCGCTGGAGATGGTGCGGTCCGGTGGGCTGTGGGGCACCCTGTGCGACCCGAACCAGCTTGAGTCCGCCCTGCTGAACCTGGCGATCAACGCCCGGGACGCCATGCCGGAGGGTGGGCGGCTGACGATCGAGACGGCGAATGCGCATCTGGACGAAGCTTATGCCCTGGCTCAAGGGTTCGAGGTGCGGCCGGGCCAGTATGTCTCGATCAGCGTCACCGACACCGGCGTCGGCATGGACGCGGCCGTGGCCGCCCGCATCTTCGAGCCGTTCTTCACCACCAAGCCGATTGGTCAGGGCACGGGGCTGGGTCTGTCCATGCTGTATGGCTTCGTCAGACAGTCGGACGGGCACGTGCGGGTCTGCAGCGAACCCGGGCGCGGCACGACGATGCGGCTGTACTTGCCGCGCCATGCCGGCGCCGCCGTGCTGGAAGGGGAGACGAATGCCCCGGCCACGCCAGCCGGCGCCGGGGAGACGGTGCTGGTGGTGGACGATGAGAACGCGGTGCGGATGCTGGTCGCCGAGGCGCTGACGGACATGGGCTATGTCGCATTGGAGGCGGCGGACGGGCCGGCCGGGCTGGACATCCTGCGCTCGGTTGCGAAGGTGGACCTGCTGGTGACGGACGTGGGGCTGCCCGGCCTGAACGGCCGGCAACTGGCCGACGCCGCACGGGTGCTGCGGCCGGGGCTGCGGGTGCTGTTCATCACGGGATATGCCGGCAACGCCGCTATCGGGAACGAGATGCTGGACGCGGGGATGGAGATCCTGACCAAGCCGTTCGCGCTGGAGGCGCTGGCGGCGAAGCTGCGTGCGATGATGCAGCGGTAGAACCGGCGCGAGGCTGAAATCCTGACGGCGCAACGCGGCGCCAGCCGTGCCTTGTCAGCAGTCTTTTGGTGCGCCCGGCCTCGGCGCCGGCTGGCGTCAGGCCAGCCCGAGCCGGTCCACGACGTCTGCCACCTGGTGCCGGGCTTCGTCCGGCAACGGCAGGACCGGAGGCGGCGGGGCCGCATCGCACAGGCCCAGGTGCCCGGCGGCGGCGTAAATCGCGCGCAGGCTGGTGTGGGCGGCGAACAGGTCCCACAGCGGCTGCATCGCCGTGTTCAGCCGCCGCGTTCCTGCCGCATCTCCGGCGCGCGCTGCCGCCGAGAGCGCCAGGCAAGCCCGCGGGAACAGCCCGGCGGCCACGCTGTGCCAGGCGTCCGCGCCGGCCAGCAGCGCCTCTGCCGCCCGGGCATCCACGCTGCATCCCACCCGGAACCCCGGCGCGCACCCGGCGCGCAAGGCGGCCAGGGCGGCGGGAGCCTCAGCTTGCGGCGCCGGAACCTTCGCGGCCTGGATGCCGGGCACCCGGCTGAGCCTGCCGATCAGCGCCGGGCTGAAGGTGAAGCCGGTGGTGGCGGGGTTGTCGTATATGCACAGGCCCAGGCCGGTGGCGGCCACGGCCTCGTAGTGGGCGAACACCTCGTCGTCCCGCAACGGGATGTAGGACACCGGCGCCAGCAGCCCGGCGCCGGCGCCGGCGGCCCTGGCGTCGCTGGCCAAGGCCACGGCTTCGTCGGTCCGCAGCGCGCCGACGCCGACCAGCAGGGGAACGCGGCCGGCCAGGGCATCCACTGCGGCCTCGATGGCGCGGCGGCGTTCGGCGCGGGTGAAGTAGGGGTATGCGCCGGTGCTGCCGAGCAGCCCGATCCCCTGGACCCCAGCGGCAGCCAGGCGTTCCAGCAGCCGCCGGAGCGCGAGGGTATCCACACGGCCAGCGGCATCGGCAGGGGTTATGGGATAGGCGATCAGTCCGTCGAAGGGCACCATTGCCGCAAGGTAGCCTGGATCCGGACCGGCGTCAGTCCGGCCCGGCTTGGAACCGGCCGGCTCCGTCCGGACCCGGGGGCGCGCCGGGTCAGCGGGTCGAGCCGGCGACGGGAGGCGGAGCCGTGCCGGCCATGCGCGGGCGTTCTCCGGATCATGCCGCCGGAGCAGGGCCGTCCGCCAGGCCCGGGGGGAGGGGGTCCTCGGTCTTCAGCACCGGGGCGGCCTCATCGGCCACAACGGCGACGGAGGCAAGCCTGATGCAGTTGCGGCCACCCCGCTTCGCGGCATACAGGGCGGCGTCCGCTGCCTCGACGAAGGCTGCCGGGCCGATGTTGCCGATGGGCGGCATGATGGCGGCGCCGCCGACGCTGATGGTGACGATGCCGAACTCCGACCCTGCATGGACCAGCCCCTGTTCCTGCACGCTGCGGCGGATGCGCTCGGCGGAGACGGCGACGCCGGCCTCATCCGTGTTGGGCAGCAGGATGGCGAACTCCTCCCCGCCATAGCGTCCGGCCAGGTCGGCCGGGCGGCGCAGCACCGCCCGGATGGCACCGGCCACCGCGCGTAGGCAGATGTCGCCTGCAGGGTGTCCGTAGGTGTCGTTGAACGCCTTGAAGCGGTCGATGTCCAGCATCAGGATGCCAAGCGGCAACTGCAGCCGTTGGGACCGGCGGAACTCGGCGCCCAGGGCCTCGTCAACGTGGCGGCGGTTGGCAAGCGCCGTCAGCGGGTCCTGCATTGCCTGGCCATGGAGCAGCCTGTTCGCCTCCTCCAGCCGCTGCTCCATCTCCATCCGCGCGGACACGTCCCGCGTGACCACGACGTAGCCGGCGCGGGTTGTGCCGGGGAGGGGGCGGCCGATGCTTTCCAGCCAAACCGGCGCGCCGTCCTTCCGGATGATGCGATACGTCGCACGTGCCGCGGCCTTGCCGGCCTGCAGCGGGGCGTTCAGCGTCTCCTCCACCCAGATGCGGTCGGCCGGCTGCACCATCTCCACCGCCGGGCGGCCCACAAGCTCCTCCGGGTGGAAGCCTGTCAGGTCCAGGCAGGCTGGGGAGACGTAGGTCAGGCGAAGTCCGTCGTCCAGGCGGGTGATCATGTCGCTGCTGTAAGTGGACAGCAGGCGGTAGTGCTCTTCGCTGAGAAGCAGGCTGGCCTGTGCGGCATTCAGCTCCTGGCTGCGCGTTTCGAGCCGCCGGCCCATCTCGTCAAGGCTGGCGGCAAGCGTTTGCACCTCATGCGCGGCGCCAACCAAGCGGCCGATGCGCACTCCGAAGTTCCCGTTGCCGAGCCGCAGCGCCTTGCGCGCGATCCGCCGCAGCGGATGCAGCACGGACCTGTTGGCGATCATCGCCGCCGCCAGCAGGGCCGCGCCCGCCGCTGCCGCTGCAATGGCCAGCCCGGCGGCGAGCCGCGCGTTGGCCTGGGCCAGCACCTCCCCGCGCGGCAGGCCGACGGACAGCACCAGGTTGCCGCCGGTTCCCGGCAGCAGCGCAACGCCGGTGATCCGTCCGGCGCCATCGTTGCCGGCCGCGGCAGGGTCTGGGGCGGCCAGGACAGCGCCATGCGGCCCGAACATGAGCCGGGGTGCGAGGGTGTAACGCCCTGCCCCTTCGCCCGAGCCTGGCGAGCGGACCAGGACCTTGCCGTCCCGCAGATCAACGATCTCGATCAGATCCGAGTCGGCGCCTGGGACGCGGGCGGCCAGGCGGCTGAACCAGTCCAGGTCCAGGACGGCGGCCAGCACGCCGTCCGGCACTGCGCCCTCGGACTTGCGTCCGTCCGGCGCCGCCGTGCCCGGCGGGAACAGCGGCATGGCGGCCATGAGGGTCGGCCTGCCCGTCGAGCGGCTGATGGCCGGAGCGCCGAGGATCAGGTCGTCGGTGTCTGCCGTCATCGCCTGGATGAACCAGGGGCGGTCGGCCAGGTTGATTGACGGCTGCTCGTCGCGGCTGTTGCATGTCACCTGGCCGTCCCTGCCGATGACGGACAGGATGCCGATGCGCTGGTGGTCCTCCTCCACCCAGCGGAGTAGGGCGTTGCAGGAGCCGTCATGGTCGGCGCGGACGTCCGGCACCCGCGCAAGCACACGCAGCAGCGTCGCCGCCTCCTGGATCATGCTGTCCTGCTGCTCGGCTCCAAGGGAGGCCAGGGTGGCGGCACGGGTGGCGGCAGCGGCCACCGTGCGGCGGCTCTCCCCGACCGCATCCATCACCAGCAGGAAGATTGGCGGGCCTGCTGCCATCAGCGTGAGCGCGGCGAGCTTTGGCCGGATGCCGGACAGCGCAGCACGCCACGCCTGCCATGCTCCGGCAGGGCCGGCGCTCATTGCAGAGGGCCCGCGGCGCCCGGCGTGGGCACGGCGCGGGACGGGCCGCCCCGCCGGAACCAGAAGGCGGACACGTTGACAGCGGCCCGCGCGCGCGCGGGACCGGCCAGGGCGCGGCGCGGAAGCCGTGGGTCAGGCTCCCGGTGCAGGCCGGCGGCGTCCGCGAAGCGGGTGGCCGGGGACGCCAGGCTGGCACCGGGCTTGTCCCAGCGTGCAAGCGCCCTGGAACCATGCAGGAGGTTTGCCGGGCAGTGAACGGCGGGCTGCCGATGCCGGGCCAGGCCGCTGGCCAGGACCGCCTGATGCAGGCCCTGTTTCAGTTTTGGGCTGCTGCCGGTGATCCGGCTCCGCATAGGGGAGCCATGCCATATGAAGTCAGGAGATCCGCCATGTTCCATCGCTTCGCCCGCTCCCGCATGCCTTGATAAAACATGGGGCCAAGCCTGCACAGATGGCGCGCAGCTATTCCAGGCATCCCATCCATGACGTGCAGCCGGCAAGTCGTTTCCTGCTGATGTCCTGGCGTTTCAAAGGGGATGCCGTGTCGTTTGCGCCTCACGCATCCGACTTGCAGATGACCATCTTGAAGAAAATTGTAAGCATGGCAACATTAGCTGCATGAATGGCGCACCCCTGCTCAACCAGTTGCCCGTACGCACCTTTGGTTTTCGGATGTGGCATGTCCAGCATGCCTTCATGCGTCGGCTGGAGGCTGCGCTGCTGCCCATCGGCCTGACGCACATGCAGTTCGTGGTGCTGCGCGTGGCCGATCATCTGGCGCAGGCAGGGGAGCGGCCGACCCAGGCGCGCCTCGCAGTCGGGACGGCAACCGACCGGATGATGGTCAGCAAGGTGCTGCGGTTGCTGGAGGGCAAGGGTTTGGTGTTGCGGCCCGTCCATCCCGCGGATGCACGTGCCCACCACGTCGTGTTGACGGCGGCCGGGCGGCGCCTGGTGGCCCAGGCCGTGCCGTTGGCGCTGCAAGCCCAGGCGGAGTATTTCGGCAGTCTCAGCGGCGACCGGCTGGAGCAGCTTGACGCCGTGCTGGACGAGTTGCTGCGGCTGGACGGAAGCCCGATCGCGGGCCGTTCCTGCATGTCCGGAATGGGCGATCCAGGGGAGGGCTGCGCATCGGAGCCGGGTGCAGGCCGGGCTGCAGCCGGCGTCCTGGCTCCTGGCAGGGCGCCTGATGGTGAGCTGGACGAAAGGCGGACGTAATGGACGGCCTTCAGTCCCCTGTCATCCCGGCCGCATTGACGCCGGAAGCCGCGCCGCCGCGGGTGCGCCGGCGCTGGGGCAAGCGCCTCGCACTCGTTCTCGTCGCGATGGCCGTGTTGGGCGCCGCCGGCACCTATGCGTGGCATTGGTGGACGGAGGGGCGTTTCTTCGAGGAAACCGAGGACGCCTATACCGCCGCCGACAGCGTCACCGTCAGCCCGCGCGTGGGCGGCCAGGTGATCGAGGTGCTGGTGCGCGACAACCAGCGCGTCCAGGCCGGCCAACTGCTGGCTCGGCTGGACGACGCCGATTTCATCGTGGCGCAACGGGTGGCGGCGGCCGACATGCAATCGGCCCAGGCGGAGGTGGCGGGACTGACCGCTCAGATCGCCCTGCTGCCCAGCGCCGTGGACCAGGCGGAGGCCGACGTGACAGCCGGGGAGGCGCAGGTGGCCTTCGCGCAGGCGGAGGCCCGGCGCTACCAGGATCTGCTGCGGACCGGGTCCGGCACGGTGCAGCGGTCGCAGCAGGCGGACGCCGACATCAAGGGCCGGCAGGCGGCGCTGGCCCGTTCCCGGGCCGCCCTGGCGGCGGCGCGCGGCCAGACGGACGTCCTGCAGGCCAGCCGGCAGCGGGCGCAGGCGCAGGCGGACCGGGCGCGGGCGGCGGTGCAGCAGGCCGGGCTGAACCTTGGTTACACCCGGATCACCGCGCCGGTCTCGGGTGCGGTCGGCGACCGTGCGGTGCGGTTGGGCCAGACGGTGGCGGCGGGCACGCGGCTGCTGGACGTGGTGCCGGTTGGACGGGATCTTTATGTGATCGCCAATTTCAAGGAAACGCAGCTCGCGCACATGTCGGCAGGCGAAGAGGTGCAGGTGCGGGCTGACATCCTGCCCGGCATCTTGCTGCGCGGCCGCGTGAACAGCCTGGCGCCGGGGTCAGGCTCCACCTTCGCGCTGCTGCCGCCCGAGAATGCGACGGGCAACTTCACCAAGGTCGTTCAGCGCGTTCCCGTGCGGATCATGCTCGACACGTCGGACGTGCCGGCGGACGCGCTGGAGCGTCTGCGGCCTGGCCTGTCCGTCGTGGCCAGCGTGGACGTGCGCACCCAGCCGGACGGTCCAGTCCGGACGATGGCCGCCGAGTAGCGGCATGAGCGTCACCGTCGGCGCTGGCCGGGCTGCCCCGCCGGCGTCTGCCCCGGTCCGTGCTGCGCCGCAAGGCTCGCTGCGCGACTGGGTGGCGTTCCTGGGGGGATCGCTGGGCGCCTTTATGGCGGTGCTGGACATCCAGATCACCAACTCGTCGCTGGCGGACATCCAAGGCAGCCTTGGCGCCAGCCTGGACGAGGGGAGCTGGATCAGCACGGGCTACCTGATTGCCGAGATCATCGTCATCCCGCTCACGGGATGGCTCGGGCTGGTGTTCGGCCTCAAGCGTTACCTGATGGTCAATGCCGTGGTGTTCGTGGGCTTCAGCCTGCTGTGCGGCTTGGCGACCTCCCTGCCTGAGATGATCCTGTTCCGGGTGGGTCAGGGCTTCACCGGGGGCGTGCTGATCCCCACGGCCTTCACCATCATGATCCTGCGCATCCCGCCGTCGCGGCGCTCGATCGCCGGGGCGATCTTCGGGCTGACGGTGACGTTCGCGCCGGCCATCGGGCCGACGATTGGCGGATGGCTGACGGACACCTATTCCTGGCACCTGATCTTCTACATCAACGTGCTGCCGGGTCTGCTGCTGCTGGCGACGGTTGGATGGGGATTGGACAACGCGCCGATGCAGCTGCAGCGGCTGGGCCGTGGCGACTGGTTCGGCATCGCCTTCATGGCGGCGGGACTGGGCAGCCTGGAGTACGTGCTGGAGGAGGGGCAGCGGAAGGACTGGTTCGGCGACGACCGGATCGTGCTGGCCGCCGCCGTCGCCGCGGTCTCGCTGACGGCGTTCGTGACCATCGAGCTGATGCGCAAGGAGCCGTTCATAGACCTGCGCCTGCTGACGCACCGGGCGCTGGGGATGGCGAGCCTGGTGAACTTCGCGTCGGGGCTGGGGCTGTATGGGTCGGTGTATGTCCTGCCGCTGTATCTGTCCCGGGTGCAGCACTACAACGCGCTGCAGATCGGCCAGGTGCAGATGTGGCTTGGGCTGCCGCAACTGTTCATCCTGCCGCTGCTGCCCCTGATACTCAAGCTGTTCGACAGCCGGCTGGTGATCGGCTTTGGGCTGGCGATGTTCGGCGCCAGTTGCGGGTTGAATGCCTGGCTGACGCCGGACACCGGCATTGACCAGTTGAAGGCGGTGCAACTGGTGCGTGCGGCGGGGCAGCCCTTCATCATCTCGCCCCTGTCGCAGATGGCGACCGTGGGGATCGCCCCGGCGCAGGCGGGGGCGGCGTCGGCGCTGTTCAACATGGCGCGCAACCTGGGCGGCAGCGTGGGGATCGCGGCGCTGGGCACCGTAGTGGACCAGCGCGAGCACTTCCACTTCAGCGTGGTGGCGGAGCGCGTGACGCAGAATGCAGCCCGTACGACGGAGCGGCTGCACGGCATGGCCGGGCGCCTGGGGTCGGAGGCCCGGGCGCTGGGCAGCCTGGCGGCGCAGGTCCGCAGCCAGGCTTACGTGATGGCCTATGCCGACGGGTTCGCGGTGATCTCGGCCGTGCTGCTGCTGAGCCTGCTGGCGGTGCCGTTCCTGGTGCCGGCGCCCAAGGGAGGCGGCGGCGGGGGCGGGCACTGACGGGGCCGCGCGCCCATGCCAAAAGCGTGCGGTGACGTACTTCCCATGCCGGGCTACGGTCGGTTGAAGCTAGTTTTCCGGAGGAACCATATGTCCCGCATTCTGACTGCCGTTGCTGCATGCCTGATTGCTGCCGGCTCCGCTGGCGCAGCCCGTGCTGAAACCGTCACCTTCAATGGCACGATGGCCGGCGCCACCGAGGTGCCGCCCAAGACGACCGACGGCAAGGGCACCGCAACCGCGTCGCTCGACACTGCCACCAAGATGCTGACCTACCAGGTTGACTATTCCGGGCTGAGCGGCCCCGCAACGGCCGGGCACTTTCACGGCCCGGCCGAGCCAGGCGCCAACGCCGGGGTCGTGCTGCCCTTCGCGGCGCCTGCCGCCAGCCCGATCAAGGGCACCGCTACGCTGACGGACGCGCAGATGGCGGACCTGATGGCGGGAAAGTGGTATGCCAACATACACACCGCCGCGAACCCCGGCGGGGAGATACGTGGTCAGATGACGCGCGGGCAGTAAGCCCGCACGCCAAGGCACCAGGCATCGTGCGCCGGGTTCCCATCCGGTTGCCCCGGCGAGAACCGGCCCGGGTGGGATGCCGAGAACGCCTTCGCCTCAGCGGCTGACGATGCGGCTGAGCAGCCCGGCGTGTCCGAGCCGCCCAGCCGCGGCCAGCAGGAACAGGGCGATGCCAATCCTGGACACCGCCCAGCCGATGGCGGCGAAGGGTGCCCCTGACTGTCGGATGCGGGTCAAGGCGTTCGTGCAGAATGCAGCAAAGACGCGGCAGCACTGCACCGTGGATATCCCGGGATGGGGGAGGTCGGAATGGGTTGCCAGTGCGTCGCGGAACAAGGCCGCCTCCATTAAGCTTGGGTCATCGGGTAGGCGTACCATAAAGCCGGCACATACGGCGGGGCGTGATGCGGATCACATGCCATTAACCGGGCGTTAACGCAGCGAAGCGACACCGTAAAGAACATGTTACGGTGCTTGACGCCGGCCGCATAATCCATGCCAAGGTCGTCCTGGCCGGGAAATCCGGCTATTGTTTTGGCCGGATAGAACCGGGGACGCAGGCGATGTGCGGGATTGCAGGCATTTTCCATCAAGCCGGGCCGGCGGCGGTTGACGGCGCGTTGCTGCGGCGGATGACTGGCGCCCTTGCCCATCGCGGACCGGATGGCGACGGCTTCCACGTCGAACCCGGCGTCGGGCTGGGCCATCGGCGCCTGTCCATCATAGACGTGTGCGGCGGCGCGCAGCCGATGTTCAACGAGGACGATTCGGTCGTCATCGCCTTCAATGGCGAGGTGTATGGCTTCGACGTGCTTCGGCAGCGGTTGGAAGGATTGGGCCACCGCTTCCGCAACCGCAGCGACACCGAGACCGTCATCCATGCCTGGGAGGAGTGGGGGGTGGACTGCTTGCAGCACCTCAACGGGTTTTTCGCGTTCGCGCTTTGGGACCGCAACCGGCGGCAGTTGTTCGCGGCGCGAGACCGGCTGGGCAAGAAGCCGCTGTATTACGCGCATGCGCCCGATGGCAGCCTGGTGTTCGGCAGCGAGCTGTGCGCGCTGCAGGCGGTGCCGGGGCTGCCGCGGCGGATCAGGGCTTCGGCGGTGGATGACTACTTCGCGCTCGGCTACATCCCCGATCCGGATACGATCTACGAGGACGTGCACAAGCTGCCGGCGGCGCACTACCTGCTGCTGCAGCAGGGCGAGGCCGGGTGCCAGCCCCGCCGCTACTGGGACGTGCCCACCACGACGCAGCCCGTCGAGGACGCCGCCGCCGTCGCGCAGCTCACGGAACGGCTGACGCAGTGCACCAGCACGCGCATGGTGTCCGACGTGCCGCTGGGCGCCTTCCTGTCCGGCGGCGTCGATAGCAGCGCCGTCGTCGCGGTCGCGGCCGGGCTGCGGAGC
>DASWOJ010000009.1:0-10692 GCA_036398775.1 Acetobacteraceae bacterium | reverse complement strand
CATGACCGTGCGGCTGGCCCCGCCGGAATAGCGCGGGGCTCCGCGACGGCCAGGGCGCGACCGATGGCCGCGATGGCGAACCAGAACAGGGCGGACCCCAGCACGGGCCAGCTCAGCGACAGCGGCAGCAGCATCAGCGCCCAGATCTGGCCCGGCAGCGGCGCGCCCAGCAGCACCAGCGCCAGCACGGACAGCATGGTGCCAGCCGGCGTGGCCGCAGGGGCCAGGGCCCCGCGCCATCGGTTCCGCCGCCACAGTAGCCAGCCCAGCAGGGCCAGCACGACGGGCGCCAGCACCAGCAGCAGCACGCCGTCCCCGAACAACCCGAAGCCGTGCGGATCGAAGCGGCGGCTGCCGGCCCAGGCCAGCACTAGCCACGACGCGACGAAGCGCAGCCCGTAGCCGCCCAGGCCGAGCGGCACGAGCCACGCCGCGCGACGCAGCATGCCGGGTCCGGCGGACAGGGGGGCGGGGGCTGCAACGGCCATTGCAACGGCTTACCATGCTGGAATGCCGCCCGTGCTACCTGAACCCCTACCCGACCCCAGCGTGGCGACCGCCGTTACGGGCGGGGCCCGTCGCCGGACCCGGCGATGGGCGGCGGGTGCGGCGATGCTGGTCGCGGCGGCGGGCCTGGGCTGCTTCCTGCTCCTGCGCGGGCCGGCCGTGCCGCCCGAAGCGGAAGGCCAAGCATGGCTGGCCGGGTTCGCCGACCGTCTGACGGCATCGGGCACCTGGGGCGCCCGCGGCCCGGCGGCGCTGGCGCTGTTCCCCGGCCTCGGCACCTGGTCCGATGGCGGAACCTGTGTGCTGACCTGGTCGAAGCGCGACCTATCCGCCCCCGTCGTGACCTACCAGCGGCTGGAGCTGGGGCGCCTCGGTGCCGACGAGCCCTGCGACCAGGCCCAGTTCGGCATGCTGAGCACGACGCTGCGCCAGTCCGAAGGCATCACGCCCGGCGCCCTGGCTGCCCTGTTCACCGAACGGTTCGGTCCGCCCGATATCCACCGCGACACCAGCCTGCGCGGCGCCGTCACCTATGTCTGGCAGGTGCAGGACGGTATCTTCGCCCACCTGGAGGAACGGGTGCAGCCCGGCGGCGCCGACACCTTCTCGTTGCTGTTCATGCGGAGCTACGGGGCCCCGACCGCCTTCGCGACGCCACAGGAAGGCGAGCGATGGATGGACCGCACGGCGGACCTTGTCGCGGGCCCGGCGCTGGCGGAGGCGCGCGGGCCGGCGACGGTGGCGCGGCTGGTCGACGCCGACCTGGTGCCGGACGGCAGGAATGCCGCGACCTGCCCGACCAGCTTCGACGCGAACCTGCTCACCAAGGGGCCGATCGGCTCCGGGCATTCCCTCCGTCTCGAGCGGCCGGACGGCGCCCCGTGCGAGCAGGCGCGCTTCTCCTGGCTGTCGATGCGGATCTGGCAGCGCGAGCCGGTGGTGGCCGGGGCGCTGGCGGCGCGGCTGGACAGCAGGCTGGGTACGGCCACCCTGTCCCGCGACTTCGACCGCAACACCGTCACGTACCGCTGGACGACGAACCGGGGCATCGCGGTCGAGCTGACGGAGGAGCGGTCGCCGATCGGCCGCTATTGGCTGGGGCTGCGCGCCTGGCGACCCTGATCGTCGCGCCTGTCGCCGTCAGGTCGCGGGCCCGCGGGCCAGCAGTCGACGAATGGCGCGGTGGAAGCCGAGGGCGATGGCCCCGAAGGTCAGGCCCGTCGTGCCGCCGAACAGCACGGCCATCACCAGGCCGATCCCGTCCGGCTCCGGCACGAGGCCATGCAGGATGTCGCGGGTGAACACCAGCGGCGCGTCCACCAGCGGCATCCCGTCCTCGCGCATGGCGGCCAGCAGCCAGCCCGGCAGGCTGCGGGACAGCGCCCCCTCCGCCGAGCCCGGCACCCCGCGGAGGTCACGGCGGTCCACCTGCAAGGCCGTCATCGGGTCGCCCGGCTGCCAGTCCGGCGCGGTCAGTGGCACATAGGTGTCGCGATAGCGCGTGGTGCGGATGGTGTAGTCGTGCACCCAGGCCCACTCCGGCCGGGGCACGGCGCCGGCCAGGCGCGCGTAATCCGGCAGCACCGCACCCGGCCGGGTGACCTCGGGGAGGGTGAGCACCGGGAGCGGGCTGCCCGGCCGCTGGTCGCCGGGCAGCAGGGATAGCCAGCCCGCCACCACCGCCACCACCACGCAGGCCAGGGCGAGCGTGGCCATGATCCCGCGCGCGCGCCGCAGCCGGGCCAGCTCGGCCTCACGCGGCAGGGGCGTGCGGCGCACCGGCTGCTTCGGCCACAGCGCATCCTGGAGGCCGCACAGGAACGACCGGTCGGCCCGGCGCGGCAGGCAGCGGAGGATGACCAGGGGCAGAAGCAGCAGCGCGAAGCCGGGCAGGAAGCCGAGCGTGGTGCTGTCGCTGCCCCAGTGCCGCACCTGCCACGCCGCCGCCCAGGCGGAAGGCCCGACCTGCATCACCATGGCCGCCATCAGCGCCGCAAAGCCGCCAAGATACCAGACCAGCGCCACGGCCTGCCCCCAGACCCAGGCCCGTGGTCTGGGTTGGGCAGCGGCTGGGGGCGTGGGGACTGGAGCGGGAAGCGGCCCGGCCGGGTGGCGGCGGTGCCGGGTCACGGGAACGGCTGCACGGGAAGAGTGCGGCCGGGCCGCAAGCCCGGAAGGTGGTCGCGCACCGCCGGGTAGTGGGGATCGCCGGGCGGATAGTGCAGCTGCGCATCGCCGAGCACGGCGCCGGGAACTTCGGCGCGCAGCTGCAACACGATGGTGCCGTCCGGCAGCATGGTGGCTGTACCGATCATGGGAGCGCCGGGCGCACGGCGCGGTGGTGCCGGTTCCTCCGCGGCCCGGGCCGCAGGGGCGAACGCCAGGCGCACCATCCAAACGAGTTGAAAACACGGTCCATGACGAAGCAAGGTCCGGCGTTCCATCACCGGATCGGCGGCGCAGGCGACCAGCGGGTTGGCGCCGCGCGGCGTGATGGTGGGCGGGAACGCGGAACGCGGGGGCGGCATGGCGCCCATCCTGCTTGCGGCCGCGAAGGAGCGCCAGGTGCTTCTCGGGCGCCGGGGCTGGCACGCCTGGCCACGCACGCGGAACGGGGCCACCATGCCGCCGAGCCGTTCATGGGCGGCCCGGGCCGACAGAAGCCTCGCCATCAAGCAACCCGCCAGGACACGCCGCCGCCACCCGCCGCCGCCCGCCGCGGCGCTGTCCTGGCCGATGTGGAAGCGGGCGCTCTGCGCTCTGCTGTTCTTCGGCGGCGGGGGTGGGGCCGCGGCCTGGGGCGTGTACGACGTCGTGGCGTGGATCGGTGCCCTGCACCGCGGCGACGGCGTGATCGAGACCGAGAACTTCATCCTGGGGCTTCCCCTGCTCGGCGCCGGGCTGTGCGCGATCGCGCCGGAGTTCGTCACCCCGCAGTGGGTGGCGACCTGGTCCGAGACGGGCGGGATCCGGTTCGCGGCCGCCGTCCTCGGCTCGATCGGGGCCGGCCTGGTGCTCGTGTTCCTGGGGCAGCTGATCATCAACGTGGCCATGGAGGTGCAAGGCTACCATGCCTGCGAGGTCGGCGGACGGGGACGGGTGACGGACGTGACCTGGGCCCATGCGGACCTGGCCTGTCCCGGCAAAGGCACGGCTCGATGAACCATGGACGCCTGGCCGGGACAACCGCCATCACCGGGCTGCTGGCTGCGGCGGTGACGCCCTTCATCGTGCTTTTTCCTGACCCGCCTGCCTTCGGCCCTGAGTCGCTCCTCCTCCTCGCCGTGTTCGCCATCTTGGCGACCCTGGGCACGGCCTGTCGTGCGGAGTGGTCCGGGCGGCGACGCATCCTGCGCCGAGCCGGCGTGCTGTTCGGCGTGACGGCTGCCACGACCCTGTCGAGCATGGCGCTGCGTGGCGGCGTCCCGTCCGTGCCCACGCTCGACCTGCTGCCTGCCCTGTTCAGCCTGCGCGGCGAGGACGTCGATGCCGCAATCCGGTTCGAGGCCTGGTGCGAGATGTGGCTGGGGTGGGCGCTGGTCGCCGCGCTGCTGGCCTGGCTTCTGCACCGCCGGCCCGCGCCGCCGCCAGGCCCCTGGGACGTGCCGGCGGGGCGCCGCCCCTGGAACGCGGCCACGATCCTGCTCTGGGTCGTGGGCTGGTGCGCCATGGCTGGCGCCATGGCTCAGGGACACCAGACGGCGGCGTTCATGGCCCGCGCCGCCCGGGCCGAGGGCACGATCGCCAACGACGACGCGCACCCGCTGATCCGGTTCACCATCGATGACGGCAGGGTCGTCACCTTCCGGCAGAACGGCGGCATCTCGCGTGCCGTGGGCGCCGCCGTGCCCGTGGCCTACGACCCCGCCGACCCGGCGGGCAGCGCCCAGGCCAGCACGGTCTTGTCGGCGTGGGGCGAGGTCATGGGCCTGGCCTGGATCGGGCTCGGCTTCACCCTGTTCCCGTTCTTCGGCGTGCGCGCCGCCTTCTGCCGCCGCTGAGCAGGCGATCCTCCGATGCAGCCACCAACGCCGATCACCCGCATCGACCACTGGATCGAGACCGGCTCCTTTATCCAGGCCTACCGCGCGCTGCTGCTGGGCCTCGAAACGACGCTCGGCGACGGCAGCCTGCTGGCCGAGTCCAGCCGCCTGGCCTCCGCCCTGCGGTCGCGCGGCTGGAGCCTCGGGTCCAGCAAGGCGACGGAGCAGTCGGAGGAACTGCACGAGATCGAGGCCCTGCTGCGCCTGGTGCAGCGCCTGAACGGCGAAGGGGTGTACGGGACGGCACCGGACGACGCCCCGCCCACATAGCCCGACCAGTCAGCCCTACGGCCGCCGCGCCATGGCCTGCGCGACGAAGACGCCCGTGTCGATGTTGTGCTCGCGGTCCACCGTCGCGATGAAGCGCCGCAGCTCCTCGGGCGTGGAATGCAGGACGGAGGACACGATCGCCGCAAAGTCCATCTCCGTCACAGGCCTCGAACCGGGGATCATGCACCGCTGCAGGATCGTGTGTGCCACCACCCCCAGCACCGCCCGGCGGTATGGGTCGGACAGCAGCACATCCACGTCAGCCTGCCGGATGTCGAACGAGAAGGCTGAGCTGACGGCGCCGGAGTCCACCGGCAGTCCATAAAGCAGCCGCCCGGCTTCCTCGTCCACGTGCGGCTCGTAGCCGTCGCCCATAAGACGGCGGCTGGGCGTGAACCGTTCGTCCAGGCTGCGGAAGTAGTCCCGGCGGGCGCCGCTGCCATCGGCGGACAGGGCGCAAGCGGCACCGTAGATAGTTAGGAAGCTGCGCTGTTCCACCACGTACTGGGACCAGCCCGGCGCGTTCGAGCCGCCCGGATAGCCGCCGCGACCCTCGGCGATGCCGGCGCCGACCGCCCACCGTTCTGCCAGGTGCAAGACGTCGTCCACCGTGCGCGGGCGCGCTTGTTCCCATCCCAGGCGGTTGACCAGCATCGCCCGGGCGGCCGGCGACAGGGTTTGGAGCAGGCGGTCGACGACGTCGCCGGCCGGAACCGGGAGCGTGCCCGCCTCGTTGTTCCTTGTTCTGAACAAGGTCCGGCGCGTCGCCTGCCACCAGGAGGCGCTCACCGGGGCTGCTCCGGCAGCACAGCGTGGATGTTCAGCCCGGCCCGGGGCGGCGGCACCTCCTGGGCGGGATCCCAGCCAGCCAGGGTGTCCACCAGGGCCTGCACCGCCGCCTCGGACAGCTCAAGCCGCGACGTCCCGCCGCACTCGGCGCCGTCCAGCATCGCGGCTTCCGCGACACGGAGCGCCGGATCGGGCTCCGGAACATCCACCTCGTCACGGGTGCGCGTCGTCCGATGGCCGGACCAGTCAGCCTGCCACAGCCCAGATGCCGCACGGTCCTGCAGCGTGAGCCGCCCCCCGTTGCGGCCCATGGCGCCGGGATCGAGCAGGCAGGCAATGTCTGGCGGCTGCGTCTCGAAGCCCCTGCTGACCAGCACCGCGACGAGCGGGCGCCGGCCGGCATCGGGCGCCCATGCCGCCAGGCCGGGGCTGTCGGCCCGGAAGCGCAGCACCTCGCCCGGCACGGGCGGCCAGGCCGGAGGGTCGTTCGCGTGCGCCCGCTCCTCCCGTTCGGAGCGGAGCTGGTGCACGAGCAGCACGGCCCGGGCGATCAGCACGATCGGCAGCAGGATCGCCGCCCAGCGGCGGAACCGTCCCATGCCATTCCCTCGTCAACGGGTCCGGAACAAGGTGGGCCAGTCGCCCGGCGCCGTGCCGCCGCACTGGGCCTGGTAGCTCAGCGCGTTGAGCCGGAACGCGCCCCCGCTCCACACCCAGCTCTCGCTCGACCCGCAATCCGCCAGGCCGCGGCCCTTGGACGCGGTGGACAGGGTGCCGGTGGCCGGGTTGAAGTTGGGGTCCACCATGTCCGGCCCGTCCGTCGCGCTGCCGGGCACGCCGGGCAGGGGCAGCTTCACCGGCCGGTCCGGGCCGCCGTTCCGCGGCAGCACGGCCACCACGGACGAGCCCTGGTAAGCCGCCAGGTAGCAGGGGCGGATGGCCAGGGCATGGGCGGCGTCGAGCGCGAACACGGCCGGCGGCTGGCGGACCTCGCAGGGGTCGAAGTCCGGCGAGCGCAGGCGGCCGGCCCGGCGCACCAGGTCGGCCTTTTCCGAACCGGTCAGCGATGGCGGCGCAGCCCAGCGCGGTTTGGGCGGCGCCGGCGGGGTAGGGGGCACGGCGGCCGGGCCGCGGGCGGCCACCAGGGCCGTCGGCGTGCCGGGCCGGCCCTGCACGGCGTCCACCAGCAGCAGCGCCGCGGTGAACCCGTCCAGCGGAACCGACCAGTCCGCCCCGTCCGCCAGTGGCGGGTCGAGGGTGATGGCATGCGCGTCCCGGGTGGCGAGGACGAAGGCGTCCACCGCGGCCGGGTCGTCGGTGGACACGCCGTCCTTGCCCTTGGACCAGGCCGGAACGGGAAGCGGCAGAGGCTTGCCGTCCAACCGCAGAGCGGCGGCGTCGAACGCGCCGTCGGCGGACAGCACCAGCCTGGGCCGGGCGTCGCCGGCCGCGCGCACCAGATCGAGCTCGGCCCGGGTCACCTCGTCGAAGCCGCGGGCGACGCAGGCGCGGGTGTTGTCGCAGGCCACCAGCCAGCGGCCGAACTGGCGGTAGGTCGGGACCGGCGGCGCCGCCGCCGCGGCCGGCAGGAGCAGGGCGGCGGCAAGCAGGGGGATGTGGCGCATGGCGGGACGATCCTCGGCAAGGACCGGCATCCTGCCCGGTATGACCGGGTCGCGCCATTCCGGGCAGGTGCGCCTATGATGCCCGGACCAGTGGCCGGAAGGAGGTACGCGGTGGGAGATTGGATGCGGCAGGGATGCGACCAATGCCGCCGGGGCATCCTGTCCGGACGCGGTGACATGCCGGTTCCGGTGGCGATCAACCGCGTCGCCCACGCCACCCTCCGGCACTGCCCGGCCTGTGGCGCCTGGTGGCAGGAAGGCGAGCGGGAAGCCCACGTCATCGCCGAGGACGAGGCCAGGCGGACCTTCGCGGCGCATTTCGACGGACAGGCCGGGGAGGGCAGGGCGTGAGCCTGCGTGCGTTCTGGCAGGCCCTGCTCCGGCCCTGCCCGCCGGAGCCCCCGCCCTCCCTGTCACCCGTCTCCGGCCGCAACCCCGCGCTGGCCTGGCTGGACGCCGCCGAACTGCCGTGGCGCGCCACCCGCGCCGAGCTGGCCGCGCGCTTCGGCGTCCACGCGGACAACCCATACCGCTGGAACCTGGTGTCGCTGGACGTGCGGCCGCCGCCCTTGCACGGCATGAGGTGGCCATTCGGCTTCCAGGCCTTCGAGCACTACAACCCGGCGATGCCGCCCGAACGTCTGTCCACCCACGTTTGGGTGGGGGACGACGCCGAGGCCAACATCGGCCACGCCGCCGCGCAGCTGGCCCGGGTGCTGGGCCCACAGCCAGTGGTGGATCGCTACAACACGCGCCGGGTCGAATGGCGCTGGGGCAGCACCCTGGTCACCCTGATCGCCTGGCCGGCCGTCATGCAGTCCGGCCCCAACCTGTCCAACCCGGCACATGACCGCGATCCCCGGCTGGTGACGGCCTGCTCCGTGTCGGTGCAGACCGGGTGGCGCCCGCCCCTGTCCGTGCGGGACCGGGCCTGGCTGGACGGGTTCGCGCCGATGGGGCCGACCCGCAACTGGACCCCGGCCGGGCTGCAGGACACGGCTAGCCGTGTCCTGTCCGCGGAAACCTTGCTGGAGTTCATGCGGGAGCCGCCGGCCGACGTCGCGCGCCTGCACGGGACGTTCGGGCTGTCGGCCGACGGGGAAGCGCTGATCGTTTGCGACGACGCGCTCTTTGTCATCCCGCTGACGGATGTGAGCGGCTTCGAGGTGAGGCGGACGCTGCCGGCCAAGGGCGAGGGCGGCAGCAATCTGTTGGCCGTGTGCGACACCGGCTATGCGGCCTGCCCGTCCAAGAGCGTGTCCGTGGCGAAGGGCAGCGGTGCCGACGACCTGAACGACGCGGCGGCGAACCTCGCCGCTGCCGCGGGCAAGCCGTTCATCCTGGGCGAGTACGACTATGATTGCTGAGGCTGGGCGGCCAACCCGCGAGCACCAAGAAGGATGCTCTGCGAGGTCCATGCCACACGGGGTCATTCTGCAGCGGCGCAGCCGGTGGACATGGTGCAGGCCGTCGTCGCCGGCCGCCGCTATTTCGTGCCCCGGCGGCTTCTGCCAGACCAGGACGATCCGGCGGTGCGGGCGGCGGTCCTGGAACAGTTCTTCTCAGTCCAGCCGTCCTGGCCCGGCCTGGTTCCGGTGCTGCCGGGGAAGCCCAGGACCTATGAGAGCGGCCTGATCGACGTCACCGTGCAGGACATCTCGCCGCGGACGGAGATCGAAGATCTCGCCGGGCTGCCGACGCAGCGGGCGAGGTTCCTGGCGCTGTGACGGAACAGCACCGTGGACCAGTTCGCCCTGTCTACCGCGATCGATCTCGCGCCGCTGTCGCTGGGCAGCACCGCCGAGGCGTCCCGGCTCGGGCTGCGGTCGCTCGGGCCGCTGGGCAACGCGGACGCGGCGGAGGGGCGCCGCCTGTTCGCCGACGGGCTGCCGGCGGAGCTGTCCGTCATCATGATGTGCCGGGCGGGGCTGTCCTGCCAGATGTGGTGGATGCAGGACGAGGCGGCCGTGGAGGTCACCTTTGCCGAGCGATTCCTTCCTGAATGAGCCTCGATGCGAAGCGCCGTCGCGACGCTTCTCCTCCAAATGCGGGACCGTTGAGGAAGCTCCTCGCTAGTCTGATGCCATCGCGGGTGCTGGCCCCTGGTCCGCGGTGGTTTGATGCCGCTCCTGCTATCACTGCGCCCACGGACGCAGGCGGCAGCTGCGGCAGTAGAGCACCATCTGGTTGCTTCCGACACGGTCCAGCCAGCACAGCTCGAACTGGTCCAGCCGCCAAGATCCGGCGCTGCCGTCCGCGAACACGACCCGGCCCAGCACGGAGCACGGGGACTCTGGCAAGGTGTGGTGAACCGCAGCTGCGTCCACCCGGCGCGCGTCTTGGAAAAAGCGCCGGACCTGCTGCCCGCTCAGCTGGAACTGGCGGCAGGACGCCCCACCCGGGTCCGTCCAGACCGCCGCACCTTGCAGCTCGATGCGCAGGGACGCGACTGGGGGCAAGCCCGTCGGACACAGGGGCGGTTCGAACTCGCTGCCTTCCGTGCAGGGGCCTGTCGCCGCCAGCATGGTCATCCCAAGCCAAGCCGCCGCGAGCCTCATCACGTCTAACATTCGTTGTTCCAATCCATTTTGCCCGAGCAGTTCGTGGGTACAGGCACGATAATAACTGGTTCGGCTGGAGCACGGTGACCTTCATGGTCGCGGTACCAGTCTAGCCCATATGGGCAGAGTGGCTGAATGGGCTCATTCACCTGCAAGGGCGCGCCCAGGGACTGAGTCACGCTCCGCAGGTTCAGTGTCGGATGGCAGGAAAAAGCATCGCGCGAAATTGGTTCTTCGTCGTGGGGGGCTTGCCCCTGCTCATGGCTGCCCTCGGCACTTGGCGCTGGGCCCAGCAGTCGGCCGTGGCCCAGGATAATGTGACAAGGCTGAACGCGGGCGGCAGCCACGCGGAGATCGAGTTCACCGCCGCTCCAGGCGAGACGATCAGCTACGCCCAGGGCGGGCTGGTCGTGGGCTGGCGGGTCGGCGACCCAGTGCCGGTCCGCTACGATCCTGCCGCGCCGGCGCGTGATCCGCCTATCGATTGGGTCTTGGCAATCTGGACGATGCCGATGGCCTGCCTGATGCGGGCATGGTGGCAATCAGTGCCGTCATCACCGCAGCGGGCGGCTGGCTTGCCGCAGCCGAGTGACAAACCGATGTCCAGCACCCGGCGGCAGCAACAGCCGGGTGTGCGGATCCGCCGGGAAACCTATGTTGCCACGGCCCAGGACGGGGCCGAGCTCCGCCAGCACCCGTGCAACCACCCCGGCGATCTCCGCCGGCTTGCCGCCGTCAACCGGCCAGTGCTGCGGATGCCACTCCAGCAGCACGGCATGGCTCCCCGCCGTACGGAGCGCCGCCGTGCGTTCCCGTGAGGCATCCCAGGTCGGGCACAGCGACACAACCGTGGTCGATGGGTCCACATGTAGGCCGTGCTTGGGCGGTGTCTCGGTC
>DASWOJ010000008.1:0-6011 GCA_036398775.1 Acetobacteraceae bacterium | reverse complement strand
CAGCACGCTGGTCATCAGGCCGAGGCTGCCGAAGCCCTGGGCCACGATGTCGCTCTGCACGTCGCCGTCGTAGTTCTTGCAGGCCCAAACATAGCCGCCATTCCACTTGAGGGCGGCGGCGACCATGTCGTCAATCAGGCGGTGCTCGTAGGTCAGCTTGCGCTTGTCGAACTCGGCCTTGAACTCGGCGTCGAAGATCTCCTGGAACACGTCCTTGAACATGCCGTCATAGGCTTTGAGGATCGTGTTCTTGGTGGACAGATAGACCGGGTAGCCCCGGGCGATGCCGTAGTTGAAGCTGGCGCGGGCGAAACCCTCGATGCTGGCGCGGGTGTTGTGCATGCCCATCGCGACGCCGGGGCCTTTGAAGTCGAACACGTCCAGCACCATCGGGGCACCGCCGCCGGCGGGCTGGAACTGCAGCGTGACCTTGCCGGGTCCGCTGATCTTGGTCTCGGTGGCGCGGTAGATGTCGCCGTAGGCGTGGCGGCCGATGACGATGGGCTGGGTCCAGTGCGGCACCAGGCGCGGCACGTTGGAGCAGATGATCGGCTCGCGGAAGATGGTGCCGTCAAGGATGTTGCGTATGGTGCCGTTGGGGCTGCGCCACATCTTCTTCAGCTTGAACTCGGTGACGCGGGCCTCGTCCGGGGTGATGGTCGCACACTTCACGCCGACGCCGTACTGGCGGATGGCATGGGCGGCGTCCACCGTCACCTGGTCGTCGGTCTGGTCGCGGTATTCGATGCCGACGTCGTAGTATTTCAGGTCTATGTCGAGGTAGGGGAGGATCAGCTTGTCCTTGATGAAGCCCCAGATGATGCGGGTCATCTCGTCCCCGTCCAGCTCGACGACGGGGGTCTTTACCTTGATCTTGGCCATGCGGTCCCTCGGTGGATGCGGCCTGGGCGGGCCTTGCGGATGATCCGCGTCCTATCGCATCCGGGGGGCGTGGCAGCAAGCTTGCCTTATGAGGTGTGTAGGCCTGCTCCCTCTCCCTCCGGGAGAGGGTTGGGGTGAGGGAAGCCAAGCAGCGCGATGCTGGCTGGTTGTGATGCGGATCGGTGGGTGCGTTGGAGGGTGCGGCGCTTGCTGCTTTCCCTCACCCCGACCCTCTCCCGGAGGGAGAGGGAGCTATGCATCCTAGGGCGGACCGCACCGTTGCGTCGTCCGGCAGCTCTCCTAGGGGGAATAGACGGTTTACGTGACCCATCTTGCGGCCGGGCCGGGCTTCCGCCTTGCCGTAGAGGTGCGGGATCAGCCCTGGCGTTGCGACGATATCCGGCCACAGGGCCGTTTCCTCCGGACCCACCAGGTTCTTCATCACGGCATCGGCATGGCGGCGACCCGGCGGCAGCGGCAGGCCGGCGACGGCGCGCACGTGCATCTCGAACTGGCTGCAGGGGCAGCCGTCTATGGTCCAATGGCCGGAGTTGTGCGGTCGCGGCGCGATCTCGTTGACCAGCACCCGGCCGTCCCGCACGAACATCTCCACCGTCAGCAGGCCCACCAGGCCCAGCCGCTCGGCGACCCGCCAGGCCACGCGCTGGGCCTCGGTCGCCGTTGCCGGGGCGACTCGGGCCGGGGCGAGCGTCAGGTCAAGGATGCCGTCCCGGTGCCGGTTCTCCATCACGTCGTAGATGCTGCCGCCCCCATCAACGCCGCGGGCGACGATGGCGCTGACCTCGCAGGCGTAGTTGACGAAGCCCTCCAGCACGAGCGGCTTCGGCTCCAATGCCTCCCAGGCCGGCAACAGGTCGTCGGCGTGGCGCAGCACGGCCTGACCCTTGCCGTCATAGCCCAGCCGCGTCGTCTTCAGCACGGCGGGCAGGCCCAGCGCCGCCACGGCCCCGTGCAGCTCCGCCAAGCTCCCCACCGGGCGCCACGGCGCCGTCGGCACGCCGGCGTCGGCCAGGAACGACTTTTCCGCCACCCGGTCCTGGCTGATCCGTAGGATCGCAGGCGAGGGATGCACATCCCGCAGCGACGCCAGCAGGTCCAGCCCGGCGGCGCTCACGTTCTCGAACTCGAAGGTGATGACGTCCACCGCGTCGGCAAAGGCCCGCAGCGCCGCCGGGTTCTCGTAGTCGCCGAGGGTGGTGTGGGCGGAGACCTGGCTGGCGGGGCTGTCCGGCTCGGGCGTCAGGATATGGCAGCGGTAGCCCAGCCGTGCCGCGGCGAGCGCGGACATGCGGCCCAACTGACCGCCGCCGATGATGCCGATGCTGGCGTTGGGCGGGAGCGCCATTACGGCGCCGAGTCGGACGGCACGTCGGCGACGGCTGCCGTCTGCTCCGCCCGCAGCGCATCCAGGCGGCCGGCCAGCTCCGGGTCCGTGGTGGCCAGCATCGCCGCGGCCAGCAGCCCGGCATTCACCGCGCCGGCCCGGCCGATGGCCAGGGTACCTACGGGGATGCCCGCCGGCATCTGCGCGATGGACAGCAGGCTGTCCATGCCCTTGAGCGTCTGGGACTCCACCGGCACGCCCAGCACCGGCAGCGGCGTCCAGGCCGCGCACATGCCGGGCAGGTGCGCCGCGCCGCCCGCCCCGGCGATCACCGCACGCAGCCCACGGCCGCGTGCGCCCTTGGCGTATTCGGCCAAGCGGTCGGGGGTGCGGTGGGCGGAAACGATGCGGATTTCGTGCGGCACCTGCAGGCGGTCCAGCACCTCGGCGGCGTGGCGCATTGTGGCCCAGTCCGACTGGCTGCCCATGATAATCCCAATGAGTGGGCTTGGGATCGTGCTCCCGGCCAGTGGGATCGGAGTCCCGGCCGTTGCGGCAGGGCTTGTGATCCCGGCCAGCGGCACTGGACCCGCCGGCTCCGGCATCAGGCGATGCTGTCCGGGATCAGCCGGCTTTCCAGCCAGGACAGCTCGTCCTTCAGCAGCAGCTTGCGCTTTTTAAGGCGCTGCAAGTGGAGCTGGTCGGTCCCAGCCTCCGACAGCCGGGCGATCACGGTGTCGAGGTCGCGGTGCTCGCTTCGCAGTTCGTGAAGTTGGCGGAGCAAGGAGTCGCGGTCTGTCAGCATGGGATGGACATACCACGCCAGTTTCTGTGATGCCACGCGCCGGATGCGCCTGCGATTTCATTAGCTTTCGCAGCCCGGGCCGCGTTACCGTTTCCTGGCATGGGCGAGCCTAGGCAGTCCGAGGCGGCCCGTGTGACGACGCGACCGATTCCATCCTTCAAGGAGGCATCATGAGTTTGCAGTCCCGCATCGAGTCCCTCAAAGGCCGTCACGCGACCCTGGAGACGCGCATTGCCGACGAGGATCACAGGCCCAGGCCGGACGGAGATGCCCTGCAACGCTTAAAGGTCGAGAAGCTCCGGCTGAAAGAGGAGCTGGAACGGCTGGCCCACCGCAACTAGGCCGTTCCAAGGCCGCCCCGGCGTTGACCGGGGCGGCCAAATGGATCAGGCGGCTTCTTCGGCCTCCATCGGCGCTACCACCGGCACCGCCTTGCCCTCACGCTCCAGCCGGTCGTTCGCCTGCTGCACCATCGCATTCAGGTCGGACTGGCTGCACAGGCCCAGGATGACGGGGTCACGGGGCTTGATGTTGGCGCTGTTCCAGTGGCTGCGCTCCCGTACCTTCTGGATCGTCTCCTTGGTGGTGCCAAGCAGCTTGATGACCTGCGCCTCGCTGAGCTGCGGGAAATTGCGCAGCACGTAGGCGATGGCATCCGGGCGGTCGTTGCGCTTGGCAACCGGCGTGTAGCGGGCTGCCTTGGAGCGTTTGTTGACCGGGTTGGCCGGGGGGATGATCTGCAGCCGGGCTGCCGGATCCTTCTCGCAGCGGGCGATCTCCTGCTTGGTCACCTGCATGTTGGCCACGGGGTCGTAGCCGACGATGCCCTGCGCCACCTCGCCATCGGCGATGGCCTGCACTTCGAGGGGGTGCATGCCGCAGAACTCGGCAACCTGGGTGAAGGTCAGGGCCGTTTTCTCGATCATCCACACGGCGGTGGCTTTCGGCATCAGGGGCAGGCTCATGGGAATTGGTCCTTGGGCGCCGCACGATACGGGCTGGCGCGGCGGTCGGTTGATGAGGGGGGATGGGCGATATGTACCCTTGGCGCAACGGGGGTCAAGAACGATGATGTTACGGTCAACCGGGGGATGGCCCATGCAGGACGAGGATGCGCCACGGCCGAAGATCAGCCTGCAAACGCCGCCGCTCGACCCCTTGGGAGTGGCCGAACTGCATGCCTACATCGCCGAGCTTCGGGCGGAGATCGGCCGGGCCGAGGCGGCCATCGCGCGGAAGCAGGAGCACCGCACCGCTGCGGACAGCTTCTTCCGCAAGCCGTAGCCCGTACGTGGAAAGGGCCGGGTTGCCCCGGCCCTTTCCTGGTCGTCCCGCAGGAAGCGCTTATGCCGCCTGCACGGCACCTGGCGCCTGGGCGTCGTTAGCGATGGCTGGCACAGCCTGGGCGTTGCTGCCGATCTCGATACGGCGAGGCTTCAACGCCTCGGGCACCACACGCTTCAAGCCGACGTGCAGCAGACCGTGCTGCAGCTCCGCACCGTCCACGACGATATGGTCGGCCAGCACGAAGCGCCGCTCGAACGCGCGTCCGGCGATGCCGCGATACAGGACCTCACCCTTGTTCTGCTCGGCCTTCACGCGGCCGGCGATCACCAGGGTGTTCTCCTTGACCGTCATCTCCAGATCGTCCTGGCCAAAGCCGGCCACGGCCATCGTCAGGCGATAGCTGTCGTCGCCTGTCCGCTCGATGTTGTAGGGGGGATAGGCAGGGGCCGCCGCAGTCTCCTGGGCGGTGTCCATCAGACGGACCAGGCGGTCGAAGCCGATGGCGGTACGGAACAGCGGTGCGAAATCGTAAGTCATAATAAACCTCCAATAAAGCAAGGTCAGTTTGTTAAGCCGCCCTAGTGGGCCGGCCCGGTTCAGTCCCCAAAGCCTCATGTGAGCGCTTCGGACTATCCTGAAATGTGAAGCGCCGCCCCCCGGTTCAAGAGGAGGCGGCGCTGCATGCTTGCAAATTTCGGCAGGGGGAGCTTGGGTTACTTCTTCATCCCCAGGCCGGCGAACTTCTTGTTGAACTTTGCCACCTGGCCGCCGGTGTCCATCATCCGCTGCACGCCGGTCCAGGCCGGGTGGGACTTCGGATCAATGTCCAGACGGATGGTGTCCCCGGCCTTGCCGGCGCAGGTCTTGGTCTTGAAGGTGGTGCCATCGGTCATGATGACGGTGATCTCGTGATACTCGGGATGGATGCCGGGCTTCATGGTTGGTTCCTTGTGGCAGCCGCCGATACCGACCGGCGGCGGAAGCTGCACCGTATAGGAGGTGCATGGTCCCCATCGCAAGGCTTTGGGCTGCATCCGGCAGGCGCTAGTCACGGGAACCCCTGCCGGGACGGAAGCTCGTCAAGCTCACCGCAATCCCCATGCTGCCGCGAGGCGACGACCCACCGGCCCGTCCCGGAAGCTGCAGGTTTGATGGGTTTGCAGCGTCTGCCCGCCGCTGCGTTGCCGGCACGATATGGACCCGATCTCCCTGGTCCCGCCGGAACGTGCAGGCACGATCCGCCAGTGGGCGTGCAGCCCGGCGGCAGGCTTCCGTGCGTTAACCCCTGCTGCGCTGATACTGCACCGGCAAATCCAACGGCACGCCCAGCGTGTCCGCCGCACGCAGGGTCCAGGCGGGGTCCGCCAGCACGGAGCGTCCGACGAACACGATGTCGGCCCGTTCGTTGCCGAGGATTTCCGCCGCCTGATCCGCCGAGCGGATCATGCCCACGGCCCCGGTGGCAATCCCCGCCTCCCGCCGGATGCGGTCGGCGAAGGGCACCTGATAGCCCGGATGCACCGACGGGATGCGCGCCGCCGGCGACACGCCGCCCGTCGAGCAATCAATCAGGTCAACGTCGCCGCGGGCGCGCAGCCAGCGCGCGACCTGGACGGTGTCGTCCGCGGTCAGGCCGCCCTGCATCCAGTCGGTGCAGGACAGCCGGACGAACAGCGGCAGGTCGTCCGGCCA
>DASWOJ010000007.1:0-12919 GCA_036398775.1 Acetobacteraceae bacterium | reverse complement strand
TCCGCCGGCACCTTCACCCGCTTCCTGCGCCATTGGGTGCGTGAGCGCCAGGCGGTCTCGCTGCTGGACGGGATACGCAAGTGCACGTCAATCCCAGCCGAGATCCTGCAGCCCAGCACGCCGGCCATGCACGCCAAGGGGCGGCTGCAGCCCGGCGCAGATGCCGACGTCGTGGTGTTCGACTTGGATACGCTGACCGACCGTGCCGAGTTCTCGGCGATGAGCCGCCCGGCGGAGGGCGTCAGGCACCTCCTGGTCAACGGGCAGCCGGTAATCGCCGACGGGATAATGGACGTGGCGGCGCGGCCGGGCCAGCCGGTGCGCCGGCCCGTCGCCACCGGCTGATGGGCGAGCCGGTCCCGATCCTGCTCGTCACCGGGTTCCTGGGCGCGGGCAAGACCACGGTGGTGAACCACATGCTGGCCCATGCCGAGGGGCGGCGTATCGCTGCCGTGGTCAACGACTTCGGCGCCATCAACATTGACGCCGAGCTGATTGCCGGCGCCAGCGACGGGGTCATAAGCTTGGCCAACGGCTGCATCTGCTGCTCGCTGGAGGGCGACCTGCTGCGCACGCTTGCGGCGATCCTGCGGCGCAGCCCACGCCCGGAGTCCATCGTGATCGAGACCAGCGGCGTCGCCGACCCCGCGGACATCGTCCGCAACCTCATGGACCCCGTGATCTGGCGGGAGGCGCCGCTAGAGACGGTGCTGTGCGTGGTGGACGCGACGGCGCCGGCGGAGGCGCTGGATGACGCCCTGCTCGGGTCCCAGATCAGGTCGGCGGACATCGTGGCGCTAAGCAAGGTGGACCTGGCGGACGCTGGCGGGCGGGAGCTGATCCGCCGGTCCGTGGCGGCGATCAAGCCGGCGGCGGTCCTGGTGGATGCCTGGCATGGCCAAGTGCCTCCGGCGCTGCTGTTCCCGGGAGACCCCGACCGCGCACCGGAGCCGCGCGACCCAGGCCGGCGGCATCCGGCAATGGAGCGGTTCGAGACTCTCAGTTGGGTCTCCCATCAACCGGTGTCGCTGGCCCACCTGCAGCGCGCCATCGGTCAGCTTGCACCGAGGCTCGCCAGGGCCAAGGGCCTATTCGAGACGACCGAGCAGCCCGGCCGCCAGACTCTGTTCCAACTCGCCGGCGGACGCGCGACGCTTGCTCCGGCTGGGACGCTGCCGCCCGGGGCGCCTCGGGCGCGCATCGTGTTCGTCGCCGAGATCGGCGTCCTTTCCACTGCGGAGATCAGCGGGATCATGGACGGATGCGCCCGCGCGGAACCGGTGTGAGGTGAGCCGTTCCCGCGGGCCTCGATACAGGGCCTTATTTAAGCTGGCTGTCTTTGCTGCCCCGGCGGTTGAACCCGATGTTCGCGGGACGGCTGTCATGGGCCGACTGGCAGGCAATGCAGGTCCGGACGCCGGGCAGCGCATGGCGGCGGGCCTCGGGTATTTCCTCTCCGCATTCCACGCAGTGGGCCGCGCCCTCGCCCGCCAGCATGCGTGCACGTGCCCGCAGCACGCCGTCCCTGACGGTATCGTCAATCTGGTCCTGGACCGCCCCATCCGGGGCCCAACCGCTCGCCATTGCCGCTACCTCCATGTCCCAACGTTGCCGGGGACATGATATCAGGGCGCGCCGCACCTGTTCCAAGGATGTCCCCAACCCGTCAGCCCCGCTTGACGCCGGTGAACTGCACCAGCCCTTTCGGAACCCCGGTCAGGTCCGCCTTGTAGGCGACAGGCTGGTAGTATGACCCCAGCGGCAGATACGGCACATCCTGCATCGCCTGCTCCTGCATCCGGCGCGCCAGGGCAAGCTGCGCCGTTTTGTCCTCCGCCTGCAGCCACTCGTCGCGCAGCGCCTCCAGCTTCGGCAGCGTGGGCCAGCCGTTGTAGGCGTTCTCGCCGTTGCCGCGCATCAGTTGATGGCAGCCGGGGCTGCTCATGTCCCAGCCGCCGGAGAACGCGGCGAACATGTGCCAGCCGCCCTGGTCCGGCGGCTTGCGGCTGACCGACCGCTGGACGGTGGTGCCCCAGTCGGTGGCGATGACATCCACGTTCATGCCGAGATGGCGGAGCATGTTGGCGCCGACCTCGGCGATGGCGTTGATGCGCGGCACGTCCGTCGGCTCAAGATAGATGATGCGCTCGCCCTTGTAGCCCGCCGCCTCCAGCTCGCGCCGCAGCGCGTCGGTGGCGTGGGCACCGCTCAGCGCCTCCATCCCCGCGTCGTTCGCCAGCGGCGTGCCGGTGGTGAACAGGCCGCAATGGTTGTCGAACGGGGCATTGTCGCCCACCACGGCCTCCATGAACTCGCGCTGGTTCACCGCCCGCAGCACCGCGCGGCGGATCGCCGGGTTGTCGAAGGGCGGGAATAGCTGGTTGAAGCGCAGGAAGCCGATCAGGCCCCTTGTCTCCACCACCTCCACCCGCAGCGCCCGGCTGGCCTTCAGCGAGGGCACCAAGTCCATCAGGGGCTGCTCCACCCAATCCACCTCGCCCGCCCGCAGCGCCGCGACCTGGGTGGCGGGATCGGGGGTGGTGAGCCACTCGACGCGGTCGAAGTGCACGATGCGCGGCCCGGCGGTGAACGACGGCGTGCCCTCCCGCGGCGCATAGCCGTCGAAGCGGGCATACACGTTGCGGGCGCCAGGCACGCGCTCCGCCGACAGGTAGCGGAATGGGCCGCTGCCGACCATCTCGTTCAGCCGGCTGCTGGCCGGGGTGGCGGCCAGGCGCTCCGGCATGATGGCGCACATGGTGTTGGTGGGATGCGCCAGGGCGTCGGGCAACAGGTGGAAGCGGCGGCGCAGGCGGAAGCGGATCGTGCGGTCGTCAGGGGCGGACAGGTCGTCGGTCGCTGCGGCCAACGCCTGGCCAAAGGCGTCGGACACCCACCAGCGCCGGATGCTGGCCACGGCGTCGCGCGCCAGCACCGGGCTGCCGTCATGGAAGCGCAGCCCGTCGCGCAGCGTCAGGGTCCAGGTCAGGCCGTCCGGCTCGGTCGTGTAGCCCGCGAGCATCTGCGGCTGCGCCGTCCCGGCCTCGTCCACGCCGAACAGGGTGTCGAACACCATGAGCACATGGTTGCGCGTCACGAAGGCACTCACGGCCGGATCAAGCAAGGCGAGGTCGGCATAGGGGACGAAGCGCAGCGTGGTCGCGGATTGCGCTCGCACGATGGACGGGCGCGCCAGCGTGACGGCGCCTGCCATCCCGGCGCCCAAGAGGGTTCGACGTCGCATGGCGGTTCTCCGTTGAGCGGCTTCAGCTTTGCGAAATCTTTGCAAGCCTCGTGCCGCGGCATTGTCTTGCTGGCTGCGCCGGGGGACACCGTCACCACGATTGCAGCACGGAACACCGCCGTATGACCGCCAGCCGCTCCAGCGCCTCCGGAGCTTACGACCTGCTCCTGACCGAGATCGAGGACGGCCGCCTGCCGCCGGGCACGCGCCTGCGGGAAGCCGAGTTGGCGCAGCGTTTCGACGTAAGCCGGACGCCGGTGCGCGAGGCGCTCAAGCGGCTGGAGCTGCAGGGCCTGGTCCAGCATGAGCCGCACCACGGCGCCGTCGTCGCAGCACTCAGCTACGGCCAGGTCGCCGAGATGTACCTGCTGCGGGAGGTGCTGGAGGGCACTGCGGCACGGTTGGCCGCCCAGCACGCCACGGCCGTCGAGATCGGCGTGCTGCAGCGCATGGTGGAGGGCGACCAGGGCCTG
The DNA here is from genome assembly GCA_036398775.1 of Acetobacteraceae bacterium. GTDB lineage: Bacteria > Pseudomonadota > Alphaproteobacteria > Acetobacterales > Acetobacteraceae > DASWOJ01. The sequence goes on along the minus strand of DASWOJ010000007.1, from coordinate 9,202 downwards.
ACAGCCGATCCGGCGCGCCTGGCGCAGACCAACCGGCAGTTCCACCACCAGGTCAGGGACATGGCGCGCAACCGCTACTTGAACACTGCGCTGGAAACGCTGCGCCTGTCGCTGGCCCTGCTGGCGGGCACGACGCTCGGGGCGACGGGCCGGGCTGCCCGGTCCATCGAGGAACATGCGGCCATTGTTGCCGGGATTGCCGGTCGCGATCCCGACGCCGCAGAGGCGGCTGCGCGCGCCCACATACAAAACGCCTTCCGCACCAGGATCGAGCTGCAGGGCCGTATGCAGCGCTTGACACCGTGACGCCCAGCGTGGAAACGGTATCCCACTGCATACAATATAGACATGCAATCGGGGGTCACAGGGGCATGGCGGATGCGGCGCTGACCTATGACGTCGTGATCGTCGGCGGCGGCAATGCCGCCCTGACCGCGGCGGTCACGGCGCGGGAGGCCGGCGCCACCGTCCTGGTGCTGGAGCACGCCCCGAAGGCCATGCGCGGCGGCAACAGCCGGCACACCCGCAACCTGCGCGCCATGCACGCCGCACCGACGGAGGTGCTGACCGACAGCTACCTTGAGGACGAATACTGGGATGACCTGCTGCGCGTCACCGGGGGCGAAACCGACGAGCACTTGGCCCGGCTGACCATACGCGCCACCCAGGACGCCCTGCCCTTCATGGCCCGCTGCGGCGTCCGCTTCCAGCCGTCGCTGACCGGCACGCTGAACCTGTCCCGCACCAACGCCTTCTTCCTGGGCGGCGGCAAGGCGTTGGTGAACGCCTACTACGCCACCGCCGAGCGTCTGGGCGTGAAGGTGCTGTATGACACCGAGGTGCAGGCGATCACCCTCGACGACGGTTTCGTCCGCCACCTCACCGTCACCAGCAAGGGGTTTCCCCTGGAGGTGCGCGGCAAGGTCGTCGTCGTGTCCTCCGGCGGCTTCCAAGCCAACATCGAGTGGTTGAAGGAAGCCTGGGGCGACGCGGCGGAGAACTTCCTGATACGCGGCACGCCCTACGCCACCGGCCGCGTGCTGCGGAACCTGCTGCAGCAGGGGGTAGCTTCCGTCGGCGATCCCAAGCAGTGCCATGCCGTCGCCATTGACGGCCGCTCCCCCAAGTTCGACGGCGGCATCGTCACGCGGCTGGACTGCGTGCCGTTCTCGGTCGTGGTGAACCGGCACGGCCAGCGCTTCTACGACGAGGGCCAGGACGTCTGGCCCAAGCGCTACGCCATCTGGGGCCGTCTGGTGGCGCAGCAGCCGGACCAGGTCGCCTACAGCATCATAGACAGCCGGAGCGAACGGCTGTTCATGCCCTCCGTCTTCCCCGCCATCAAGGCGGCCACCATCGGGGAGCTGGCGGCCAAGCTCGGCCTCGATCCCGCCGCGGTCACGGCGACCGTCGAGGCGTTCAACGCCGCCTGCCAGCCCGGCGCCTTCGACAGCAGCCGGCTGGACGGCGTTCATACCGAGAGGTTGGACCCGCCCAAGACCAACTGGGCGCGGCCGATCGCCGAGCCGCCGTTCATCGGCTACCCGCTGCGGCCCGGCATCACCTTCACCTACCTGGGCGTGCGGGTGAACGAGCGGGCGCAGGTCATCATGGAGGACGGCCGGCCGGCGGCCAACCTGTTCGCCTCGGGCGAGATCATGGCCGGCAGCATACTTGGGCGGGGTTACCTGGCCGGGTTCGGCATGGCCATCGGCACGGTGTTCGGACGCATCGCCGGACAGGAGGCAGCGAAATATGCAAGCAATTGACCTGACCAGGCTGGCCGCCGGAGAGGCGATCCCGGAAGAAACCCCGGCGATGCTGGAAGCCCGGCGCGCGATGGAGGTCTGCAACGCCTGCCGGTACTGCGAGGGCTACTGCGCCGTGTTCCCGGCTATGGAGCTGCGGCGCGAGTTCACCGGCGGCGACCTGAACTATCTCGCCAACCTCTGCCACTCCTGCAAAGGCTGCTATTACGCCTGCCAGTATGCGCCGCCGCATGAGTTCGGCATCAACGTGCCGCGCGTTCTGGCCGAGGTGCGCAGCGAAAGCTACGCGCAATACGCCTGGCCCGGTCCCTTGGCGGCGCTTTACCGGCGCAACGGGCTGGTGATGTCGCTGGCAATGGCTCTGGGGGTGGGCGGCGTGCTGCTGCTGGCCATGCTGCTGCAGCGCCATGCCGTGCTGTTCGGGCCGCAGCCGGTGGTGCCCGGCGCCGGCTTCTACAACGTGGTGCCGTATGGCGTGATGGTCGGCGTGGCGTCCGTGACGTTCCTGTTCTCCATCCTGGCGCTCGGGATCGGCTTCGCGCGGTTCTGGCGCGATACCGGCGGCCGGGCGGCGGAGCTGGCGCAGGGCCGCCCGCTGCTGCAAGCGTTCCGCGATGCGGCGACGCTGCGCTACCTCGGCGGCGGCGGGCACGGCTGCAACGACACCGACGCTAGCTTCTCCACGCAACGGCGCTGGTTCCATCATCTGATGGCCTATGGCTTCCTGCTGTGCTTCGCCTCGACCTCCACGGCGACGGTGTATGACCATCTGCTGGGCTGGGCGGCGCCTTACCGGTTCTGGAGCCTGCCGGTGCTGCTGGGCTTCGTCGGCGGCGCCGGGCTGATCGTGGGGACCGCCGGGCTGTTCTGGATGAAGCTGGCTGGCGACCAGGAGCCGCAAGCGCGCCGCCTGCTGGGGGCGGACGCCGGGCTGCTGCTGCTCCTGTTGATGATCGGCGTGACCGGGGAGCTGCTGCTGGCCGTCAGGGCCACCGGTGCGATGGGTACGGCGCTTGCGGTCCACCTGGGCTTCGTCCTGGCGTTCTTCATAACGATGCCGTACGGCAAGTTCGTGCACGGCATCTACCGCATGGGCGCGCTGATCCGCCATGCCATCGAGCGGCCCGGCGCAAGCGACCCCAAGCCGCACGTCGTCGCCGCAGCCACGCCGGCCCGCTGACACCACCCTGACCCCGCAAAGGAGCGGGGACAGGGAGAAGCCATGTCCGGCTTGCCTCCAGCCAAACGGCAAAAGGCGCACTTGGCCGGCGACGTGTCCCGGATTTTGGGACGAACTGGGGGCTAACCGGCCTGGGTATGTCGCTTGTCCTCTTCGCCGCTCATCGCGCCGCGGCGGCTTGCGGTATGGTTCACCCATCGGGGCGCCCGTCACTTGGCATGCGCTGCCAGGCTGTCCAGCGCCGCGGGAACGACGGGCGGCACGCTCGGGACCGAAGGCGCCTGGCTCTGGGCGCCCGGGTCTTGCCATCCGCCGCCCAGCGCGCGGTAGAGCGCCACGACGTCGTTGGCCAGCGTCATGTGCTGCTGGACCAGTTGCTGGCGGGCGGTTTCCAGCGTGCGCTGCGCGTCCAGCACCTGCAGAAAGTCGCCCAGCCCGTGCGAGAACCGGTTGCGCAACAGATACAGCGTGTCGGCCGCCGACCGCACCACCTGGGCCTGCCGGTCCCGCTCGATCCGGTCGTAGCGGTAGCTGACCAGCGCGTCCTCCACCTCCCGCAGGGCGTTCAGCACGGTGCCGCGGTAGCGCAGCGCTGCCTCGACTGCCTGCGCCCGGTTCAGGGTCAGGTTCGCGCTCAACTGCCCGCCGCGGAAGATAGGCAAGGAGATGCTCGGGCCGGCCGAGTAGTAATGGCTGGCCCATCGCGTCAGGTAGCCCACGTCCGTCGCCCGCAGCCCCAGGCTGCCAGTCAACGACACGTCCGGGTAGAAGTTCGCGACCGCAACCCCCACCCCGGCCGTGGCGGCGTGCAGTTGCGCTTCCGCTTGCCGGATGTCTGGGCGCCGCCGGGCCAACGTGGAGGGGACGCCGGCGCCCACCACGTTCGGCAGGGCCGGCACCGGCGCCGGCCGCGTCAGCCGGTCATCCAGCGTGCCCGGCACGGCGCCGATCAGCAGGTTCAACCGGTTGATCGCCTGCTGCCGCTGCTTGTCGTACTCCGGCAGTTGCCGCTGGTTGTTCAGCACCTGCGTGCGCGCCTGCTCCACGTCAATGGAGGTTGACAATCCCTGCTGTCGCCGCCGCTGCGTCAGGGACAGCGAGGCCTGGGCCGAGCGGATGTTCTCCTCCTGGCTCGCCTGCAGCGCCTGCGCCCCGCGCAGTTGCACATACGCCTGCGCCACCTCGCTTTGCAGGCTGGTCAACGCGTCGTTGGCCGCCTCCGCCTGCGCCTCCGCCTGTGCCCGCGCCTGCTCGACCGAGCGGCGGACCCGGCCGAACAGGTCCAGCTCCCACGAGGCGCTAAGCCCATACTGGAACAGGTCAATCGGCTGCGTCACGCCGTTCAGCAGCCGGCTGGCCGAGCCGCTGCTCCCGCTCGGTAGGCCCAGGGAGGCAAGCTGGCTCGACCCCTGCGCCTGGTTGGATAGGCTATTGAGCTGCTGGTAAACCCCCCGGGATTCCAGGATCCCGCGCGCGCCGATCTGCTCGCGCATGTAGCTGCCGGTCCCGTTCAGCATCGGCAGCCCGGCCGAGCGAGCAGTCACGATGCCCTGCCGCGACTCGATTACCCGCAGCACCGCCTGCTGCACGTCCAGGTTGCTGCGGATCGCCGTCTCGACCAGCTCCGTCAGCACCGGGTCTTTGAAGCCCTTCCACCAGCGCGGGTCCGGGTTGGTGGACAGGCTGACTGCGGCGTCCTTCCCGTCGGCGTTGCGGTAGGCCGGCACCTCAGGCGGCGACGGGTGCAGGAAGTCCGGACCCAGCGTGCACCCGCCCAGCCCCAGCAGCAGCCCGGCGGCTGCGGCACGCCAAGCCGGGTGGTTCAAGCCGCGCCTCCGCCGCCGCCGGACTTGGCCTTGACGTTCTTCAGCAGCAGGCCCGCCACGGTCATCGTCAGCGAGATGATGGCTGTGATGAAAAACACGTCTATGTAGGCCAGCGTCGAGGCCTGGTCGCGCAGCATCTGGAAAACCTGACCGGGCGCGTTGCGCACAGCCTGCTCCGCCGACATCCCGTGTGCGATCATCGCCCCTTGGATCCGCTGCAGCGTGTCGTTGTAGGGCTGATTGGTCGGGTCCAACCACTGCACCATATGATGCTGGCGTATCTGCTGGTGGTCGGTCACGAGCGCGGTGGAGATAGAGATCCCGACCCCGCCGTAAACGTTGCGCGCCATGCTGAACATGGACGCCGCGTCGTCGTTCAGCTCCTTCGGGATGGTCGAGTAGGCGGCCGAGCTGATCGGCACGAATAGCAGCGCCAGCGCCGCCGTCTGCGCCGAGCGGAACACCGCCAGGTGGTAGAAATCCATGTTGGGCACCAGGCCCATGGAATAAAACAGCGCCGCCGACAGCGCGAGGCCGCCCGTTGCGATCACATACTTCACCGGAACGAAGTTCAGTATCCTGCCGACGAGCGGGATCAAGCACACCAGCACCACCGCCCCCGGGGCCAGCACGATCCCGGCCCACGTCGCGTTGTAGCCAAGCTGCTGCTGCGCGAACTGCGGGATCAACACGGCGCTGGCATACAGAACGAAGCCCATGACCGCGATGCAGAACCAGGACAGCGCGAAGTTGCGGTCCCTGAAGACCCGCAGGTTCACCACCGGGTTCTTGACCGACAGCAGGTATATCGGCCCGAAGGTGTAGCCGATGATGGACAGGACGACCATGACGCGGACGAAGTTGGACGCCAGCCAGTCGTAATCCTCGCCCCGGTCCGCCGCCAGCTCCATGCAGCCGAGCGCCAGCGCCACGAACAGCACGCCCCAGTAGTCGAACGGCGGCGCGTTCTTCACCTGCTCTGCCTCGTCGGGCGGGCTTTGGATCAGGCTCAGCGCGCCGAAGAAGGTCAGCGCCCCAATGGGCACGTTGATCAGCAGGATCCAGTGCCAGGAATACGTGTCGGTCAGGTAGCCGCCGATCAACGGGCCGAGCACCGGCGCGATGATGGTCGCAATGGCGGCCAACGCAAACGCCTGCTGCCGCTTCTCCGGCGGGAACACCTCCAAGATGATCGCCTGCTGCGTCGGCTGCAGCCCGCCGCCGAAGAACCCTTGCAGCCCGCGGAAGATCAGCAGCTCGACGAAGTTGGTCGAGATCCCGCACCCGAACGAGGCGGCCGTGAACCCGGCGACCGATATCAAGAAGTATTTTTTCCGCCCGATCCGCTTGCTGAGGGAGGAGGAGATGGTCAGCACGATGCCGTTGGCGACCAGGTAGGTCGTCAGCGTCCAGGTGGCGTTGTCGCTGCTGACCGCCAGGCTGCCGGCGATGTGCGGGAGCGCGACGTTGACGATGGTGGTGTCCAGCACCTCCATGAAGGCGCCGAGCGTGACCACCAGCGCCACCAGCCACGGGTTGGACTTGCCCTTGGCGGAGCCGCTCACTTGAACATCCCCACTTACTTGAACATCACAGTCGGCTCGACCGATAAGCCGAGCGGCAGGCCCTTGTCCTGGTCCACCCCGTCGTCAATGACGATCTTGACCGGCACGCGGCGCACGATCTTCACGTAGTTGCCGGTCGCGTTCTCGGTCGGGAAGGTGGTGAACCGTGCGCCGCTGCCCTGCTGGATGCTGTCCACATGGCCGCGCAGCTTCATGTCTGGGTAGGCGTCCACCTTGATCTGCACCTGCTGCCCCACCTGCATGCGGTCGAGCTGGGTTTCCTTGAAGTTCGCCACCACCCAGGTTTGCGGCGACACCAGGTAGAACACCTGCTGACCCGCCTGCGCGTAGGTGCCCACATCCACGTTGCGCCGGGTCACCCGGCCGTCCCAGGGTGCCCGCAACTCGGTATAGGACAGGTTGAGGTTGGCCTGATCTAGTTGCGCCCGTGCCTGCGTGACCTGCGCCTCGGCCTGCTTCACCTGCGCCTCCACCGACGCGATGTTGAGCGGCACGGGCCGGTTGACTTCAACGTTGGCCGCCTGCTGGCCCGTCGTCGCGGTCGCAACCCGCGCGTTTGCTACGGCAGCATCTATGTCCTGTTGCGTCGTCGCGCGCGGGTCCACCGAACGCTGGCGCTTGAGGTCGGCCTCCGCCTTCTGCTGCTGCGCCTGCGCCTGCTGGCGTTGCGCCTCGGCTTGGCGCAGCCGGGCGGGGAAGGTCGCGCGGGCGAGGTCGAGCTGCACCTGGGCGCTGTCCAACTGCGCCTGCGCGACCCCAAGCTGCGCCGCGCTCTGGTCGCGGGCGGCAATGTAGTCGCGCGGATCAATCCGCAGCATGAGGTCCCCGGCCCTGACGAACGTATTGTCGTCCACCCGGCGTTCCACGACATAGCCGGACACCTTGGGCGCAATCATCGCCGCGTTCCCCTCGGTATAGGCGTCGTCCGTGCTCTCCTGGTCGCGCGTCAGGAACCAGTAAACGACGCCGCCGATCACTGCGAGCACGACGACGATGATCAGAATGATGATCGGCCAGCGGCGCTTCTTCCCCCCATTGCCGTCGCCCTTGTCGTCCTCGTCCTTTTTGCCGCCTTCCTTGCTGTCGCCGTCGTCCTTCTTGCGGTCCTGGTCGCCGTCCTTCTTGCCGTCGCCCTCGTCGTAGCCCTTGCTGTCCTTACCGCCGTTCTTCTTGGCCTGCTGATCACCTTCGCGCCTGGTAACATCACGGTCCCGCGCCTCTGCAGTCTGTAAGTGCACGGAATACCTGACGCCGGGAAAATCCCAGTCTGCCCACGAGCTAGGCGAAGGTGTGGAAACGCCGGCACCGTCGGACCGGCCCAGGGCTGGAGCCGTCCCTTCCCCGTTTGCGGGGTTCATCGGTTTGCCGTCATTGTTCACGAGCAAGCATCAATCCTTCGCCTGTGCCAAAGTTCGCCGTAGCGCCGGGCCAATGGAGCGCCGCTGATCCCGCCTTCTTCGCACACCCAGGGAGGGCCTGATCTCGCCAGGCTGCCCTGTCCAGCGGCCTCGACGCAACCGGCACGCCCAAGATCAGGGAACAGGTAACCTACTGCCCTCTCAAGGTTTGTCACGTCGAATGACAAGTGAGTTATGGATGCCGCCCGGCCACATCAGGCAATTGCCTGGTTGACCGCCGCTCCAGGCGAGCTTTGCCGCCTTCGGTAAGTCCGGCCGAAGCAAACATCTGAAAGGGAGAACCAGCGGCGCGCCGCACGAAGACGGAGTGGGCCAGCGCCGGTGCCCATAGTCTGCCAGCGCGCAACCACTGGGACCGGCAACTCATGCAGCTCTGCCCGAATTGCAGCGGACAAATGGGAGCAGGATTACGCCGCTGGAAGTACGCGTAAGCCGGGCAGGGTCGGATCGGGTGAAACTATGCGCTGGGCTTGCGACCTGCCGATCCCGGGTGCGACGTTTCCATCCTGCGTGAGTTCCGTGCCCGCCTGATCGCGGGCAGTGTTGAGCTGCCCCGCCCTCAGCCGCGCCGAGTCAGCCGGCCCAGGTCTTCACGACGCCCGGGTTCGCCTGCACCCAGGCGCTGGCGGTCTTCGCCGGGTCGGTGCCGGCGGCCTGGTTCTGCATCATCAACGCCTGCTCGTCGTCAAGCGACAGCTTGAACCGGCTGAGCACGGCGTAAACGTCCGGCATATCGGACTTCAGGCCCTTGCGGGCGACGGTGTTCACGGTCTCCTCGCCGCCCAGCGATCCCTTGGGGTCCGCGAGATACTTCAGCTTATACGCCGCGAACATCCAGTGCGGGGTCCAGGCCGTCACCACGATGGGCTGCTTGCGGGTGATCGCGTCCTTTAGGGCGCCGACCATCGTGGCGTCGCTGCCCTCGACCAGGGTGATGTTGCTCAGGCCATAGTCCTTGATCGTCTTCTCCGACGCGCGCATCAGCCCGGCGCCGGGGTCAATGCCGATCACCTTGTTGTCCACTAGCCCGCCCTGGGTCTTCAGGTCGGCGATGGAGTTGAGCGGCGAGTATTGCGGCGTCGCCCAGCCCAGGCGGGCGCCGGTGAGGTTGGGGCCGACGAGATCGATCTGGTCCTTCAGCTTGGCGTAGTAGGCGGCATGGGTGCCGGGCAGCCAGGCCGCCACCATGCAGTCGGCGTCATCGGAGGCGACGGCCTGCCACATCGCCGCGGCCGAGACCGGGGTCATCGTGACCTGGTAGCCCATGCCCTCGAGCACCTTGGCCAGGATGTTGGTCGCGACCACCGTATCCGACCACTCGACATAGGCGATCCGGACGGTGCCCTTGCCGGCGGCACGGGCCGGGCTGGCGGCGGCGAGGGCGGCGGCGCCCAGCAGAACGGTGCGACGATACATGGCGGTG
>DASWOJ010000006.1:0-2706 GCA_036398775.1 Acetobacteraceae bacterium | reverse complement strand
AGATAAAGCCGAAGCCCGGCATAGGCCTCCGCGCGCCGGCGCCGCGCCGCAGACAGCAGCGCCTTCATCCGCCGGTCATCCGGGAACATCGCCGCAACCTGTGCCCCGGTCCCCGCCAGGAACACGTCCCAGTCCCGGGCGGCACCGAGCTGCGCCGCGGTGTCCCGCAGCGCGGCGCTCAGCGGCTCCACCTCGGGCCAGGCCGCTGCTTGGCGGAAGATGGACAGCGCCGAGCGCAAGCGCCGGGTCGCCACCCGCATCTGATGGACCGGCACCGGGCTGCCGCCGTCGCCTGCGGCCGCCGCCCAGTGCACCACTGCGTCCAGCAAGCCGCCGACGATCCGGGACACCGTGACCGTCAACGCCTGTTCCGCTGGGATGGCGGGCAGCGTCCCGGCGCGCGGCGGCGGCTCGGCCCCTCGTGCGACGGCCGCCGCCTCTGCCGCGAAGCTTGCGCGCGGCACAGACAGGCGGAGCTGTCCGGCAACTGCCGCCGCACGGGCTGCTAAGGCCGGGGCTGGTCCCTGCATTTCCAGCCGGCACGCCGGGCGTGTCGTGCTGACGCCGTACAGGTGCCCCTCCAAGACCACGACCGTCACCCTGTCCTCTCCCACGAGGCGGTGGCGGCGTCCCCTGAAAGCGGCGACGGCGGCCAGCGGCCCCGGCAGCGGCGGGTCGAAACCGGCGGGACCGGGCGCTTGCTGCCGCACCGGGGCCGGGACGGCGGCGGGCCACCAGAGGTCCGGAGCAGGGTGCAGCGCCTCCAGCCGCCAAGTGCCGCCACCTGGGCTGGCGTCGGCGCACAAGGCGAGGTTCCGGGCCGCCAAGGCGCCATCTGGAGTGTCCTGCCAAGACAGGTCCGCCCGGAGCGCCCGGCCAGCGCGGGTCAGGCCGGGCAGGCGCAGCAGCCGGGGCAGATCCTCCGGACAAAGGGTGAACTCCAACCGTGGATGCGCGGCAGGTAGGGCTGGCGATGTGTCGTCCGCTGCTGCTGCCGTTTCCCCGGGCGCCCCTTCGATCACGCCGGCGATGGAACCGTCGTCGGGCATGGCGCTGCGTCAGCCACCCGCCGGCAGGTCGCGCGGGCACAGGAAGCGGACGAGCCGGCCCCCGCCCTCCGCCAGGTCCGCCCAGGGTGCGGCGACCACGAACTCGGCCAACGCGCCGGAGGGATAGCCCTCGTGCAGCCGGCGGGCATCGGTGCTGCCCGGGCTGGCCTTGCCCATCAGCAGCACCGCCAACTCGTGCAGGCCGGGGTTGTGCGCGATCACCATGACGCTGCGCACTGTCGGCTGCACGTCCTGCAGCGCCCGCAGCAGTCCGGCCGCTGGGGCGAGATACAGGGAGTCCATCGGCTCGACCAAGGGCGTTTCGTCCCAAGGCTCCAACGCCTCCAAGGTTTCCAGGGTGCGCTTGGAGGTGGACACCAGCACCTGGTCGGGGGCCAGGCCCAGCCCGGCAATCGCCGTACGCATGGCAGCGGCGGCCGCCTGACCGCGCGGGTTCAACGGACGGGCGAAGTCGGGCAAGCCCGCGTCGTCCCACGATGACTTGGCATGGCGTAGCAGGAGGAGTTGCCGCATGGCGCCAGACTGCCCGCCCCGCCCTGTTACGGCAAGGTTCAAGCGCGGCGCCCCCATTGCCCGCCGCCGGTTTCCCACCAACTCCGGACCATCGCGACCCGCCGCATCCGGCGCAGAGCAGGAGAGTCCGCCCCGTGCCGCCAGCTGCTCCGCCGCCGTCCTTGAACCGCCGGGGCCGTCCCGCATGACGGCGCTGCGCGTCGTCCTCGGCGACCAGTGCACCCCCAGCCTGAGCGCGCTGGAGGACCTGGACCCGGAAACGGACTGGGTGCTGATGATGGAGGTGGTGGCGGAATGCACCTATGTCCCGCACCATCCCAAGAAGATCGTGCTGATCCTCTCCGCCATGCGCCACTTCGCCCGCGCGCTGCAGGCCCGCGGCGTGCGCGTCGAGTATGTGCGGCTGGACGACCCGGCCAACACCGGCTCCTTCCGCAGCGAGGTGCTGCGCGCCTGCGCCCGCCTGCAGCCCGGCCGCATCGTCGCCACCGAACCCGGCGAATGGCGCGTGCTGCAGGACATGCGAACCTGGCACGAGGCCGCCGGGATCGATTGCGACATACGCGACGACACCCGGTTCGTGTCCCGCATCCAGGATTTCCGCGCCTGGGCACGCGGGCGCGGGGCGTTCCGGATGGAGACCTTCTACCGCGCCATGCGCCTGCGGACGGGTCTGCTGATGAACGGCACCGAGCCGGAGGGCGGGCGCTGGAACTACGATCCCGAGAACCGTAAGCCGCTGCCCGGCTGCGTCAGCCCGCCGCCGCCGCCGCGCTTCCCGCCGGACGAGCTGACGCAGGAGGTGATGGCGACCGTCGCCGCCCGGTTCCCGCAGCATTTCGGCAACGTGGACGGTTTTGCCCTGCCGGTCACCGGGCGGGACGCCCGCCTGGCCCTGACCGACTTCGTCGAGAACCGGCTGGCGCAGTTCGGCGACTGGCAGGATGCGATGCGGGCCGGCGAGGGCGTGCTGTTCCACGCGCTGATTTCCACCTCGCTGAACACCGGCCTGCTGTGCCCGGTCGAGGCGTGCCGGGCGGCAGAGGCCGCGTATCACGCCGGGCTGGCGCCGCTGAACGCGGTCGAGGGGTTCATCCGCCAGGTCATCGGCTGGCGGGAGTTC
>DASWOJ010000005.1:0-5057 GCA_036398775.1 Acetobacteraceae bacterium | reverse complement strand
GAGGGTGCGGCGGCGTGTCGTCATGGTTCGGCATCCTCTCGGGAGTGTTGCGGGTAGCGCGCCTGGGCGGCCTCCGGCGTGATCCGGCGTTCCGCGACATCGCGGCGCACGGCCTTCGGTGCCCGCTCCTGCGGCAGCCCGTAACCGCCGGCGCCGGGCGTCACGATCTCCACGGTCTGCCCGGCCTGCAGCACGCCGGAGCCGTACGCGAACCCCTCGACTCCCGGGCCATAGGCGAACGACCCCTTGCCGCCAGGCAGCCCGCCGTCCAGGCCCCACGGGGCCGACAAGGTGCGGGAGCCGCCGACGCGCAGCCGGGTCATCCGCTCGGCACGATACACCCGGCGCAGGCCCATGCCGCCGCGCTGCCGCCCTGCCCCGCCCGAGCCGTCCACCAGCTCGTAGCGCAGCACCGTCAGCGGATACTCGATCTCCAGCGCCTCCACCGGCAGGTTGCTGGTGTTGGTCATATGGACGTGGACGCCGTCCAGCCCGTCCCGGTCCCGGCGCGCGCCGGAGCCGCCGCCGATGGTTTCAAGGTAGATCCAGGTGTCCCCGTCCGCCTGCTCGCCGATGAAGCTGGCGACGGTCACGGACCCGTTGCATGCCGCGATCACCCGGTCTGGCGCCACCTGCGCCAGGGCGCCGTGGATCAGGTCCACCACCCGCTGGCACGGGCCGATGCGCCCGTTCACTGCGGCGGGATGCACGCAGTTCAGGATGCTGCCGGGGGGCGCCACCACATGCAGCGGGCGGGCCAGCCCGGCGTTGGGCAGGATGGTGGGGTCCACCACCGTCTTGACCGCGTAGTAAACGGTGGAGAGTAGTGCCGTATAGACCATATTCAGCCCGGCCCGCACCTGGTTCGGCGCCTCGAACCGCAGGGTCATCTCGTCGCCGGCCACCGTGACCTCGCACGAGACCGGCATCTCGCCGTCAACCTCCAGATCGTCGTAAACGTCGGCGAAGCCGTAGGTGCCGTCGGGGATGGCGGCGATGCCGGCCCGCATCTTGCGCTAGGCATAGTCCAGCAGGGCGTCGCCTGCCGCCAGCACCACCTCTCGCCCGTACTTGCGGCACAGCGCGCCCAGGCGCTCCACCCCCAGCCGGTTGGCCGCCATCTGCGCGCGCAGGTCAGACAGGCGCTCCCGCGGGACCTGGCAGTTCAGCAGGATCAGCTCCTGCACGTCCGCTTGCAGCTCACCAGCGCGATAGAGGCGGATGGGCGGGATGCGCAGCCCCTCCTGGTAGATGTGCGCGTGGCCGCGGTCGGCGAAGTCCGAGTGGTGCGCGGTGTTGACCGCCCATGCGACGATGGCGCCGTCCACGAAGATGGGTTCCGCCAGCACGATGTCCGGCAGGTGGGTGCCGCCCCCTTCGTAGGCGTCGTTGCCCACGAACACGTCGCCGGGCCGCATCCCGGCGACCGGGTGCCGCTTCAGGATGTGCGGGATGATGCCGATGAACGATCCCAGGTGCATCGGGATGTGCTCGGCCTGGCAGAGCGTGTCGCCGCGCGTGTTGAACAGCGCGGTCGAGCAGTCCCGCCGCTCCTTGATGTTGGTGGAGTAGCTGGCCCGGACCAGCGCCTCGCCCATCTCCTCGGTGATGGACGACAGCGCGCTGCCGATGACCTCCACCGTGATCGGGTCCACGGCGACGGGTATCGGGAGTTGCAGGGCCTGGCTCATGCGGACTCCAGGATCAGGTTCAGGTAGGGATCGACCCGGCCGATCATGCCGGGCAGCAGCACGGTGGTCGTGTCCATCTGCTCAACGATGGCAGGGCCGGCAAACGCGTTGCCAGACCGCAGCAGGCCGCGGTCGTACACTGGGCAGGCCACGAACCCGCCAGCCTCCGGCAACCAGACCTCGCGCGTGCCGGTGATCGCCGCCGAGGCGTCCGGCCCCGCATCCGGCTGGGACCGGAACTCGGCCTTCGGCACTAGCCCGGCAGCCTCGATGCGGAAGGTCACGAGCTGCACCGCCTCGCCGTCCGCGACGAACCCGTACAGCCGCTGGTGCGCCGTGGCAAAGCCTTCGGCAAGGATGCCGGGAGTCGCCGCCGTCACCGGCCCGTCCGGGACCGGCACCGCCAGCTCGTAGTTCTGCCCGGCATAGCGCATGTCCACCGTGCGCGTCAGCTTCCGCTGCGCCGGCGCGATGCCCTCGCCCTCGAACCATTCGGCCGCCTGCGCCAGCAGCCCGGCGAAGGCCTCCTCGATCCTCGGGACGGCGGATGCGCCCAGGGTCGTGAGGCGCGTGCTGGCGAAGTCCGCGCGCAGGTCGGTCAGCAGCAGCCCCATGGCGCACAGGATGCCGGGGTTGCGCGGCACCAGGATGCGGCCGATGTCCAGCTCCCGCGCCAGCCGGGCGGCGTGCAGCGGCCCGGCGCCGCCGAACGCCGTCAGCACGTAGTCGCGGGGGTCGTGCCCGCGCTGCACGCTGACCACGCGGATCGCCCGCGCCATGTTCGCCGTCACGACCGAGATGATGCCCTGCGCCGTCTCCATCACCCCCATGCCGAGCTGCGCCGCCAGCCGGCCAATGGCGGCCCGCGCCAGGTCCTGCCGCACCGCCATGCGCCCGCCCAGCAGGTGCGTGGGGTTGAGCGTCTGCAGCACGACGTTGGCGTCGGTGACGGCAGCCTCCGTGCTACCATGCCCGTAGCAGACCGGCCCCGGGGACGCGCCCGCCGAGCGCGGCCCCACCTTCAGCAGCCCGCCGCTGTCGACATAGGCGATGGAGCCGCCGCCGGCCCCGACGGTGTGGATGTCCAGCATCGGCGCCTTGATCGGGTAGCCGTGCACCATCGCCTCGCTCCTCAGGCGGCACACCCCGCCCTGCAGCAGGGCGACGTCCGTGCTGGTGCCGCCCATGTCGAAGGTGATCAGGTCGTTGAAGCCGGCCAGCCCGCCCACCGCCTGCGCCGCCACGACGCCGGTGCTCGGCCCCGACAGGATCGTCCGCACCGGCAGCCGCGCCGCCTGCGCGAACCCGATCACTCCGCCGTTGGACTGCGTGAGGTTGGGCGGCACGCGCAGGCCCAGCGCCGTCAGCCGGTCGGCCAGGCGCGCGATGTAGCCCTGCATGACGGGTCCGAGATAGGCGTTGACCACGGCGGTGCTCAGCCGCTCGAACTCGCGGAACTCGGGCGCCACCTCATGCCCGGTGCAGGCGAAGGCGTCCGGGAACTCCTCGGCGATGATGCGCCGTGCCGTCTCCTCGTGCTGCGGGCGGACGAAGCCGTAGAGGAAGCACACGGCGATGGCCGCGACGCCTTCGCCGCGCAGCGTGCGGACGGCGGCGCGCAGCGCGTCCTCGTCCAGCGCCGTCTCGACGGTGCCGTCGTGCCGGACGCGCTCGGGCACTTCCAGCCGCAGGTCGCGGGCGACCAGCACCGGCGCCTTCTCTGCTTGCAGGTCGTAGAGGTCGGGCCGCTTCTGCCGGCCGATCTCCAGCAGGTCGCGGAAGCCGTCCGTCGTGATCAGCCCGGTCTTGACGCCCTTGTGCTGGATCAGCGCGTTGGTGCCGACGGTGGTGCCGTGGCCGAAGTAGCCGATGTCCCCGGCACCGGCGCCCACCCGGGCCGTACCCTCCTGCACCCCCGATGCGATACCGCGGGACGGGTCGTCCGGCGTGGACTGGACCTTCCACACCTCGATGGAGCCGCTTTCGTCCTCGAACAGGCAGACATCCGTGAAGGTGCCGCCGGAATCAACACCCACGCGCCAGGTCAAGGGATAGGGTCTCCTGATTGTCTTCGACCTACTCGCATCGCATCACGTATACACGGCGCATGCAATATAAATCGGCTGCGCTGCCGGCACGAATTTGCTGCGCTGGCTGGCGCATCGTTCGGGATGCTGACAGAGGTGGCGCCATGAGGAACACGCCTGCATCCGGCGGCCCCGCCGGACCCCGCATCCCTGCACGGGACCGCGTCCACGCCTTCGTGCGCGACGGCATCATGAGTGGCGCCTTCGCCGCCGGCACCTTTCTGGAGGAGGAGCAGATCTCGGCCGCCACCGGCGTGTCCCGCACCCCGGTGCGCGAGGCGTTCCAGCAGCTTCACAGCCAACGCCTGATCGACCTGCTCCCCCGCCGGGGCGCCATGGTTCGCGCCGTGACCATGCAGGAGTTGGTCGAAGTCTGCGAAACACGGCTGATGGTCGAGGCCCACGTGGCCCGCAAGCTGTGCGCGGGACGCCAACCGGTATCGCCGGCCATGCTGTCGGCGCTGACCGCCATGCAGGGTGATCCGCAGGGCAGCGTTGCGGCGCATGTCGGGCTGAACACCATGTTCCACCAGGGGCTGGTCGCCGCGTCCGGCAACGAGGTCATCATCAGCCTGTACGACGCCCTCAGCACCCGACAGGAGCGCGTCGCGATGACTGCCGTCATGATCAGCCCGGACCGCCGCAAGCTCATCCTGGACGAGCACGAGCGGTTGGTGGCGGCCCTGGCTGCCCATGACGCCGAGGCGGCAGTCGCCGTGCTGACCGTCCACCTGCGCCCGGTGCGGGACAAAGCTTTAGAGTAGAGGAGAGAGGAGGAGGAGAAGCCTTAAATATACTAATAATTAATACATTCCATGAACCTTCCCTTTTACTCTCCACTTCTCTCCCTCTCATTCTGTCCCAAACATACCATTAGAGTTGTGGGTGATATAACCTACACATGTTTTAAAACCTTTATTTAGCATGATGACGGGCGACGATCCATTTAAAATGTTGATGTTAAAACTTAAAATTGTAAAAATGAGTCTAGGTTACCATTCCATTGTCAGATTGAATATCTGTAAAGCTTCGAGTTATGGATAATTTTCTGATAATCAGCTGGGTGAATGAAATGATTCTAATGTGTTACTGATTGCTAGTAGTGTCATGGATGTGTTCGCATTACCATTTGACAGAATGTTTAAATATCGTAGCGGGCTTAAGCACAACGTAAATGAATATACTTGATTCATATCTAATGTGTTGTTGCTTCGTACTTCTATCATTGTATCATGTATGTAAAGAATAAATATAATTTAAATCTTGGATAAAAAAAAAT
>DASWOJ010000004.1:0-14161 GCA_036398775.1 Acetobacteraceae bacterium | reverse complement strand
CGAGGTCGCCCCTGGCGATCTGATCGAGCTGTTCGTCGAGCGCTACGAGGACCGTGACGGCGCCATCGTGCTCTCGCGCGAAAAGGCCCGCCGCGAGGAGGCCTGGACGGCGCTGGAGAAGGCGTTCGAGGCGCAGCAGCGCGTCAACGGCACCATCTATGGCCGGGTCAAGGGCGGCTTCACCGTCGACCTCGGCGGCGCCGTGGCGTTCCTGCCAGGCAGCCAGGTGGACATCCGGCCGGTGCGCGACGTCGGCCCGCTGATGGGCGTGCCGCAGCCGTTCCAAATCCTCAAGATGGACCGCGCCCGCGGCAACATCGTCGTCAGCCGCCGCGCCGTGCTGGAGGAGACCCGTGCGGAACAGCGGAGCGAGCTGATCCAGGGCCTCAAGGAGGGCATGATCCTCGATGGCGTGGTGAAGAACATCACCGACTACGGCGCCTTCGTGGACCTGGGCGGCGTGGACGGGCTGCTGCACGTGACCGACATCGCCTGGCGCCGCATCAACCATCCGAGCGAGGCCCTGCAGATTGGCCAGCCGGTGCATGTGCAGGTCATCCGCTTCAACAGCGAGACCCAGCGCATCAGCCTGGGCATGAAGCAGCTTGAGGCCGATCCGTGGGAGGGTGTGGCCGCCAAGTATCCGCCGGGCGCCAAGTATAGCGGACGCGTGACCAACATCACCGACTACGGCGCCTTCGTGGAGTTGGAGCCTGGTGTCGAGGGCCTGGTCCACGTCAGCGAGATGAGCTGGACCAAGAAGAACGTCCACCCCGGCAAGATCGTCGCCACCTCGCAGGAAGTGGACGTGCAGGTCCTAGATGTGGACAGCAGCAAGCGACGCATCAGCCTGGGCATCAAGCAGGTCCAGCGCAATCCGTGGGAGCAATTCCAGGACGAGTATGCCGTGGGCACGACCGTCGAGGGCGAGGTCCGCAACATCACCGAGTTCGGGCTGTTCATCGGCATCGCGCCGGACGTGGACGGCATGGTGCACATGTCCGACCTGTCGTGGGACGAGGCTGGCGAGCTGGCCATCACCAAGTATGAGAAGGGCCAGGTCGTTAAGGCCAAGGTGCTGGACGTTGATGTCGAGAAGGAGCGCATCAGCCTCGGGATCAAGCAGCTTCAGGACGATCCGGCCGCCGACACGCTCAGCCGCGTGCATAAGAACGACATCGTCACCTGCGTGGTGACCGCGGTGCAGGCCAACGGCATCGAGGTGAAGGTGGACGAGGTCCTGACCGGCTTCATCCGCCGGGCCGAGCTGGCGCGGGACAAGTCGGACCAGCGTCCGGACCGCTTCGCCGTCGGCGAGAAGGTGGATGCCAAGGTCACGGCGATTGACCGGGTGGGACGCAAGCTGTCCCTTACGATCAAGGGCCGGGAGATGGAGGAGGACAAGCAGGCCATCCAGGAGTTCGGCACCACCGACAGCGGTGCTTCGCTGGGCGATATCCTGGGTGCGGCCATCCGCCGCCGGAACCAGGCCAGCGAATAAGCCTTGGCCCTCGAAACCGACCTTCTACTGGACAGGCGGCGCCTCAAGCGCCGCCTGAACTTTTGGCGGGCCGCGGCGGTGCTGGCCGTGGTGGCGGCGCTGGCTGCCGTCGGCACCAGGTCGCGCTCGCTGGGTGGGGTGGGACTGGCGCACGTCGCGCGTGTCAACGTGACCGGCGTTATCACCGAGGACCGCAAGCTGCTGGAAGCTGTGACCGACCTTGCCAAGGACGGCACGGTGCGGGCGGTGATCGTGTCCATAGACAGCCCCGGCGGCTCGGTTGCCGGCGGTGAGAGCCTCCGCGGCGCGCTGATCCGGGTGGCCGCGGCGAAGCCGGTGGTGGCCGTGATGCGCGGAACCGCCGCCAGTGCGGGCTACATGGTGGCGTTGCCATCTGCCCGAATTTTCGCGCGGGACGCGACGCTGACGGGCAGCATCGGCGTGATCTTGGAAACCGGCAATGTGGGTGGCTTGCTGCAGCGCTTGGGCGTGTCGGCAGAGGCGATCACGTCCGGCCCGTTGAAGGACCAGCCCAGTTTCACCCGCAGCCTGACACCGGAGGGCCGGGATTATTTGCATGGGCTGGTCAACGACATGTTCGACCAGTTCGTCACGATGGTCGCCGACGCGCGGCACCTCGACCCGGCGCGGGTGCGCGAATTGGCCGACGGACGCGCCTATACCGGACGGCAGGCGCAGAAACTTGGTTTGGTGGACGAGATCGGCGGCGAAGCCGAGGCGCGGGACTGGCTGGCGCGTGAGCGGGACGTTCCCGCTACGACACCGGTCCGCGACTTGCAGACCGGCAGTTTCTACGAACGCACCCTGGGTGCGACGATGTCGGGCCTATGGCGGTCAATGGTCGGCGGCACGCTCCCGGCCGGGGGTGCTTGGGCCATTTGGCAGGGCGGGGTCGGCGGCTAAGCCGCCACCGGCCTGACTGTTGCCAGCGTCGAATCGACCATGCCGCAGGAATTGGATGGTATGCCGGATCACTCCGGAATTCCGCATCATCAGGGCGTGGGTGGCGTGAACCGTCAGGTGTTCGGCCATGCCGGCCACACGGGTGCGGTCCACTGAGACTCTACCATCATTGGGCCGCGGCAGCAGCAGCCAGCCCAACAGGTCCAGCGCGCGGTCTCCGGCAATGACGCCCACAGGATAGTCCACGACACCAAACAGCCGCGACAGCTTCCCTTTGGGATCGGTCCCTAGCTGCTGTCCCGCCGGGCCGAAGTAGCCAAGGTAAAGCCGGCGCCGCGCCAGCAGGTCCGCCAGTTCGCTTCCCGCATTGGGCGGCCCTAGCATGACGACCCGTCCCAGGGTCGGCGGACGATACCGGGCGATATAGGCGCGAGCCAGAAGACCACCCATCGAGTGCGTCACGATATGCACCTGTCCACCGGGCTGCGCCAGGAACGGCGCTGCCTCCTTATGGACGTGCTCGGCCAAGTCGGCGAGGGATTGCTTGCGTGAGGGATAGTCTAGGTTCAGCGTCGCGAAGCCTGCCGCATCAATGCTGCGCGCAAGCTTTGCCAGGGAGGCCGAGGTGCGTGCGATGCCGTGCAGCAGCAAAACCCGGTCCAAGGCAGTCTCCATGCACGGCGCCCGGCACCCCGATGTTGCTCGGGAACCTGAGGAACTGCAACGCCTGGCCGCGGGCTTTCCTTGACGCACCGGACGCCCTCCGGCATCGTCCGCTAACCTCGCCGCGCCGCGGCCAACAAGCATGGCACCCCAGAATGACCAAGTCCGAACTGATCGCCGAGCTAGCCGAGGCAAACCCGCATCTGCTCAGCCGCGACGTGGAGCTGATCGTATCCACCATCTTCGACGAGATCACCGCTGCCCTGGCCCGCGGCGCCCGCGTGGAATTGCGCGGCTTCGGCGCGTTCACCGTCAAGCGGCGCGACGCCCGCACCGGCCGCAATCCCAGGACCGGAGAGGCGGTGCCCGTGCTGGAGAAGGCCGTTCCCTTCTTCAAGGCTGGCAAGGAGCTGCGTGAACGCGTGAACCTCGGCGGCAAGCCCAGCCGGGCGCCGGCCCACGCCGACCGGGCGGCCTGATCGGATGCGCTTCCTCCTCGGCGTGCCTGCCCTCGTGCTGCTGGTGCTGTTCGCGCTGTCCAACAAGCAGCCGACGCGGCTTTACCTTTGGCCGACCGACATCACGCTGGATGCGCCGCTGTCCCTGGCGGTGCTGGTAGGGTCCGCAGTGTTCTTCCTGGCCGGCGCGTTCATGACCTGGGGCACCAGCCTGTCCATGCGCGCCCGCGCCCGCCGGGCCGAGGAGCAGGTGCGGCAGTTGCGGACGCAGGTCCGTACGCTGCAAGCCCGGCCGGTAGCCGAGCCTCGCATTATTCCGCCTTCCAAGTCGCAGCAACCTGGCAATGCCCCGGGCCTCCAATCCACCCGGCCGTTGCCCGCGCTATCCTCCAACCGGACCTAGTGGCCGGGCTGATCGCTGCGCTGGACACTGCCGACCCGGTGCAGGCGGCGGCGTGGGCGGTTGCGCTCGCGCCGCATTGCGGGGTGTTGAAGCTGGGCTTGGAGTTCTACCTGGCCGCTGGACCCGCCGGGATAAGCGGCGTCACCCAAAGTCCAGTGTTCCTGGATCTGAAGCTGCACGACATTCCCAATACCGTGGCCGGAGCCGTACGCGCCGTATTGCCGCTGCGGCCTTACATGCTGACGCTGCACGCGGCAGGAGGCGGCGCGATGATCGAGGCGGCGCGGCGGACTGCCGACGGCGCGGACCGGCCCTTGCTGCTGGCTGTGACCGTTCTGACCAGCCTCGACAGCAGCGCGCTGCATGCGACCGGAGTCGCGGGCGGACCACGGCAGCAGGTGCTCCGCCTGGCCCGCCTTGCCTTGGGCGCCGGAGCGGACGGGGTGGTGTGCAGCGGCCAGGAGGCGGCGATGCTCCGCGACGCCCTGGGCGCCGGGCCGGTGCTGGTGGTGCCTGGCATCCGGCCTGCCGGCACGGCATCGGCCGACCAGGCCCGGACCATGACGCCTCGTCAGGCCGCCGAGGCCGGCGCCGACTGGATCGTGGTCGGACGCCCGATTACCGGCAGTCCCGACCCGGCTGCCGCCGCAGCCGCAATCGCTGCCGTGCTTGCATGACCACGCGCGTCAAGATTTGCGGCATCAACAGCCCAGTCGCCCTGGACGCAGCGGCGGATGCTGGGGCAGACTGGATCGGCTACGTATTCTTCCCGCCCTCCCCGCGCGCCGTCACCCCGGCGCAAGCCGCGGCCCTGGACCGGCACCGCCGCGGCCCCGCGCGCGTCGGCCTGTTCGTGGACCCCCGGGATGAGGACGTCGCCGAGGTGCTGGCTGCGTTGCCGCTTGACGTGCTGCAGGTGCATGCAAGCGCAGAGCGTGCGGCGGCGCTGCGATACCTCTTCAACGTTCCAGTCTGGCATGTTGCGGGCGTCGGCACGGCGGCGGACCTGCCGGCCTCGGCGCCTGGCGTGGACGGCCTGCTGCTGGACGCCAAGGCTCCACCCGGCGCCACCCGCCCCGGCGGCAACGCCGTTGCCTTCGACTGGTCGCTGCTGCACGGCTGGGCGGCGCCGCTGCCTTGGCTGCTGGCGGGCGGTCTGATACCGGACACCGTCGCAGAGGCAGTGCGGGTGTCGGGTGCCCCGGCGGTAGATGTGTCGTCGGGCGTGGAGAGAACCCGCGGGGTGAAGGACGCGGAGCTGATTCGGGCATTCGTTCAAGCCGCTAAATCCACCCCTTCCGCTTGAACCACCAGAACGGCAGCACGCCGCTCAGCACGATGACCGCCAAGCCGTAGAAGTAGCCGTACTCCCATTGCAGCTCAGGTATCCACTTGAAGTTCATGCCGTAGATGCTGGCCATCAGGGTCGGCGGCACGCCCACCACCGACACCACCGTCAGTATCTTGATGCCGTTGCTCTGCTCGATGTTGATGAAGCCGAGGGTCGCGTCCAGCAGGAACTGCACCTTGTTGGCCAGTTGGATGTCGTAGTCCGACAGGGACGCGATGTCCTGCCGCAGCGTCTTGAACCGCGGCTTCAGGTCTGCCGGGATCCAGCCGTCCGCGACCTCCCGCGCATAGGCCAGGATGCGGTTCACCCCCAGCAGGCTGTCGCGTATGTTGGACAGCCGCTCCCCTGCCCGGCCCACGCCGCGCAGGGTGCCGCGCAGCTTCTTGTCCATGATGTTGGCGTTGTAGGTCTGGTCGCCCTCCTCGCGGAACACCTCGCGGGACATGCGCTCCAACTCGCCGCCAACCTGCTCCAGCACGTCCGCCAGGCGGTCCACGATTGCCTCTAGCAGGCCCAGAAAGGCGGAAGCGCTGCAGGGCGGCCGGGACGTCCCAGCAAAGCGCGTGGCGAACAGGTCGAACACCGGCATCTCGGCGAACCGCACCGTCATGAAGCGCTCCGGCGACAGCACGAAGCCCACTGGCGACACCCGGCTGTTCCCGTCCGGCCCGAGGTAGGTCATCGGCGTGCTGAGGGTCATCACCCTGTCGGACACCGAAAGCCGGCTGCTGCTCTCGATCTCGGACAGGTCCGGCTCGGACGGGACGAGCAGTCCGGTCGCACGCTCGGCGAGGGCGCGTTCGGCATCGGTCGGCGACACCAGGTCCAGCCACACACCCTCGATCTCCGGCGGATGCGGCGCGGGAGCCAGGGTCAGTCGGGGCGCGTGTCCGGTGTTCACATAAAGCATGGTCCAGCATACCCCGCCGTAACGGCTGCGGCCAAGGCAGGTCAGTAAAGGTTGCTAGAGGAAAGGCGGACAGGGGCAAGGCGGGGCGTGACCCCCGCAGGCGGCTGCGGTATGACACCCTCCAACCCTCCCTGGCGCGTCAGCCAGGCGCGCCATCCCGGAGAATGCCTTGAACCAGATCGCCCCGACCCGTCCCAACAGCCTTCGCCTCGGGCCGGACGCCCGCGGCCGCTTCGGCGGGTTCGGCGGGCGCTTCGTGGCCGAAACCCTGATGCCGCTCATCCTACAGGTCGAGGAGGCGTATGAGGCAGCCAAGGCGGACCCGGCGTTCCAGACCGAGCTGGACGCATACCTCAAGGACTATGTCGGCCGGCCCAGCCCGCTGTGGTTCGCCCAACGCCTGACGGCGAAGCTTGGCGGCGCCCGTATCTATATGAAGCGGGACGAACTGAACCATACCGGCAGCCACAAGATCAACAACTGCATGGGCCAGATCCTGCTGGCCCGCCGCATGGGCAAGACCCGCATCATCGCCGAAACCGGCGCCGGGCAGCACGGCGTGGCGACAGCGACCGTCTGTGCCCTGTTCGGCCTGCCCTGCACCATCTACATGGGCGCCACCGACGTGGAGCGGCAGAAGCCCAACGTGTTCCGGATGCACCTGCTGGGCGCCGAGATCAACTCGGTCACCTCCGGCGCCGGCACCCTGAAGGATGCCATGAACGAGGCGATGCGCGACTGGGTCGCCAACGTCGCCGACACCTACTACCTGATCGGTACCGTCGCCGGCCCCCATCCCTACCCGGCGATGGTCCGCGATTTCCAGAGCATCATCGGCACCGAGGCCCGCGTGCAGATCCAGGAGGCCGAGGGCCGGCTGCCCGACGCCATCGTCGCCGCCATCGGGGGCGGCAGCAACGCGATGGGCTTGTTCCATCCTTTCCTTGACGACGACGTGCGCCTGATCGGCGTCGAGGCCGCCGGCCGCGGCCTGGACACGAAGGAGCACGCCGCCAGCCTGTCCCGCGGCCGCCCCGGCGTGCTGCACGGCAACCGCACCTACCTGCTGCAGGACGACGACGGCCAGATCCAGGAGGCGCACAGCATCAGCGCCGGCCTCGATTACCCCGGCATCGGCCCGGAGCATTCGTGGCTGCACGAGATTGGCCGGGTCGAGTATGTGGCCGCGACCGACCAGGAGGCGCTGGACGCCTTTCAATTGTGCACCCGGACGGAGGGCATCATTCCCGCCCTGGAACCTGCCCACGCCATCGCCCACGTCGCCAAGATCGCGCCGGAGATGGGGCGGGATGCAGTGATCCTGATGAACATGTGCGGACGCGGCGACAAGGACATCTTCACGGTGGCCGAGCACCTGGGGGTGAAGCTGTGATGCTGGGTGCAGGGGCAGAGCTGGGGAATGGAGGCGCGCCCTGCTCCCTCTCCCTCCGGGAGAGGGTTGGGGTGAGGGAAGCGGCAAGCGCCGTGCATCATCATCTCGGGGCGGCAGTTCAATGTCGCGCTACGTTCCCTGCTCCGCAGCCAAGACCCCCTCACCCCGGCCCTCTCCCGGAGGGAGAGGGAGCAGCGTTATGAGCCGTATTGCCGCACGGTTCGCCGCGCTCCGCGAGGAGGGCCGCGGCGCCCTGATCCCGTTCTTGGAAGCCTACGATCCTGACGCCGAAACCAGCATGGCCATCCTACGCGGGATGCCCGGCGCCGGCGCCGACCTGATCGAGATCGGCGTGCCGTTCACCGACCCGATGGCGGACGGCCCCACCATCCAGGCCGCCGGGCTGCGCGGCCTCAAGGCCGGCGCCACCCTTGCCCGCACGCTCGCGATGGTACGCGACTTCCGGCTGGAGGACACAGGCACCCCCGTCATCCTGATGGGCTACCTGAACCCTATCGCCTCCTATGGCCCTGAGCGGTTCTGCTATGACGCCGCCGCCGCCGGGGTGGACGGCCTCATCATCGTGGACCTGCCGACCGAGGAGGCGGACCTCATCACCGCCCATGCCGCAGCCAACGACCTAGACATCATCCGCCTCGTCGCCCCTACCACGGACGACGCGCGGTTGCCGGTGGTCCTGCACGGCAGCAGCGGCTTCGTCTATTATGTCAGCATCACCGGCATCACCGGCACCCGCAGCGCCACCACCGAAAGCCTGGCCGCCGCCCTGCCCCGGCTGCGCGCTGTGACCAACCTGCCGGTCGCCATCGGCTTCGGCGTCCGCACCCCGGCGCAGGCGGCCGACGCGGTCCGCCATGCCGATGCCGCCGTGGTCGCCTCCGCCCTGATCGAGACCTTGGCCGCCAGCCTGGACGAGCGCGGCCGTGCTACCCCAGGCACGGCGCAGCGCGTGCTGGATCAGGTGCGCGCCCTGGCCGACGGCGTCCGCCATGCCCGCGTGCCGGCCTAGGATCACGCCATGAGCTGGCTTGCCGAATACGTCCGCCCGAAGATACGCACCTGGCTCGGCCGCCGCGACGTCCCCGACAACCTCTGGACCCAGTGCCCGAACTGCCAGCAGATGCTGTTCAGCCGCGACCTGCAGCGCAACCTGAAGGTCTGCACCGCCTGCGGCTACCACATGCGCCCTACAGCTGCGGAGCGCCTGGCCTACACCTTCGACGGCTTCGATGCCGAAGGCGACAAGCCCGGCCAGCTCACCCGCATCGAGCTGCCCCGGGCGCCGGACGACCCATTGAAGTTCCGCGACAGCAAGGCCTATGCCGCCCGGCTGAAGGAAGCCCGCGACCGCACCGGCCTTGATGACGCGATACTGGTGGCGCACGGCACCATCGGCGGCCACCGCGCGGTGGCCGCGGCGATGGCGTTCGAGTTCATGGCCGGCACCATGGGCGCCGCGGTCGGTGAGGCCATTGTCGCCGCCGCCCGCCTGGCCGTGCTGCAACATGCGCCGCTGATCGTCTTCACCGCAAGCGGCGGCGCCCGGATGCAGGAGGGTGCCGTCAGCCTCATGCAGATGCCCCGCACGACCATCGCGTCCCGTATGGTCAAAGAGGCCGGGTTGCCCTTCATCACCGTGCTGACCGATCCCACAACCGGCGGCGTCACCGCCAGCTTCGCCATGCTGGGGGACGTGCAGATCGCCGAGCCTGGCGCCCTGATCGGCTTCGCCGGCGCCCGCGTCATCGAGCAGACCGTGCGCGAGAAGCTGCCCGAGGGC
Organism: Acetobacteraceae bacterium; assembly: GCA_036398775.1. Lineage (GTDB taxonomy): Bacteria > Pseudomonadota > Alphaproteobacteria > Acetobacterales > Acetobacteraceae > DASWOJ01. Next base: position 4,757 of record DASWOJ010000004.1, on the reverse strand, counting down.
TTTCAGCGCGCCGAATACCTGTATGAGCGCGGCATCCTGGACATGATTGTCCGCCGGACCGAGATGCACGAAACCCTGGCCCGGCTGATCGGCCTCCTGACCTTGCCGATACCCGCGGCAAAGACCGACCAGCCTCCAATCGAGGGAGCCGCGGCGGCGTGACCATGGTGCCGGCCATTGACGCCCTGAACCCAGGCGACGCCGACAAGGCAAAACGCGCTTGCGGCATAGTACTTCATGGACCGCCAGGGCTGCTCCTGGGGTGCAGTGCCTTACCGTGGGCCGCGCCGATGCAGGAAGGAATGCGCCTGCTGCCATGAGCCAGGTCGAGCCGATCATAGAACGCCTGCACGGCCTGTATCCTCGTTTGATTGACCTGAGCCTGGACCGGCTGCAACGCTTGCTGGCCCAGTTGGGACACCCCGAGAGCAGGTTGCCCCCGGTGATCCATGTCGCGGGCACCAACGGCAAGGGCAGCACCTGCGCCTTCATCCGCGGGGTTGCCGAGGGCGCGGGATGGCGCACCCATGTCTATACCTCGCCGCATCTGGTCCGCTTCAACGAGCGAATACGAATCGCCGGGCGGCTCGTGACGGACGAGGCGTTGGCGGAGGCGCTGGAGCGGATCGAGGCCATCAACGCCGGGGCGCCGATCACGGTGTTCGAGGTCATCACCGCCGCTGCCTTCATGCTGTTCGCCGAAGTCCCGGCTGACCTGTGCCTGCTGGAGGTAGGGCTGGGCGGCCGGGGCGACACCACCAACGTGATTGCCCGGCCCGCCGTATGCGCCATCACCTCCATCTCGATGGATCATGCGGAGATGCTGGGCGACACGCTGGCCCTGATCGCCGCGGAGAAGGCAGGGATCATCAAGTCCGGCGTCCCCGTTGTCACCGGTATGCAGCAGCCGGAGGTGCTTGCCGTGCTGCAGGCGCATGCTGATGCAGCCGGGGCGCCGCTGCTGGCCCGCGGACGCGATTGGACCATCGGCCTGCATGGCGCGGGGCTGCGTTACGCCGACGGTGCCGGAATGCTGGATTTGCCCATGCCGTCGCTGCCCGGGCCGCACCAATACGACAATGCCGGCATCGCTGCGGCAGCCTTGCGCGCCCATGGCGCCGTTCCGGCTACGGCGTGGTCCGGGGTGGCACATGCCGAGTGGCCTGCCCGGCTGCAGCGGCTGCACGGCAGGCTTGCAGCGGCGTTGCCGGATGACTGGGAACTCTGGCTGGACGGCGGCCATAATCCTGGCGGAGGGACTGCTCTGGGACAGCACCTGCGATCCTGGTCGGACCGCCCGATGCACCTGGTCGTCGGCATGAAGCAGTCCAAGGACGCCGCCGAGTTCCTGCGCCCGCTGCTGCCCCACGCCGCCACGGTCTGGGCGGTTCAGGAGCGGGATCAGCACCTTGCGCTTTCCATTCCCGACATCGTGGCAGCATCCGGCGGCGTTGCCCGGCCCGGCCCGACCGTGGCCGACGCACTGCGGCAATTGCCGCAGGGAGGACCATCGCGGGTGTTGGTGTGCGGAAGCCTGTATCTCGCCGGCGAAGTGCTGAAAGGTGACGGTTGGCACGCGGTATAGCCGAAACCGTACAAGAGGGCCGTCTCGGGGGGCTTGGCGTTCGGCAGGAAACCCCATCTGATGCAGCTACCGCGGCGCCACCGCGTTCCTTGCCGCATTCGGAGCCTTCTATGGACGGACAAGACGTGCCGCCGACGCCAAAGCTGCGCGCTACCCCGGAGGAGGCGCGCAGGATGCCAACTGATCCTGGCAGGGCTACGGCTTTGGTGATGGCGCATGGCACGATGGAGCTGCGCTGGTTCTCTCCGGCAGGCCATGATCCGCAAACGCCACATGACCGCGACGAGTTGTATGTGATTGTGAGCGGCACCGGGATCTTCATGCGCGCCCTGGACAGCCATCCATTGGATGACGACCTCAGCCTGCCGTTGATGGGCGAGGACCGTGTTACGTTCAGCCCGGGCGACGCCATTTTCGTGCCGGCTGGAACGGAACACCGGTTCGAGAGCTTCAGCGAAGACTTCGCATGCTGGATCGTGTTTTATGGTCCGGAGGGCGGAGAGGGTCATGAAAGTCGAGGTTTCACGGTTGCGTCCGCAGGACCGGCCGCGCTGGACTGACCTGTGGCGGGCCTATCTGGCGTTCTACGATATTGCTTTGCCGGAGAAGCAGTATGACGAGACCTGGTCGCGGTTGTTGGATGATACCACGGTACACGGCCTAGCCGCCCGACGGGACGGCGGCATTGTCGGCATCACGCACTTCTTGTTCCACGCACATTGCTGGACGACAGCCTCAGCCTGCTACCTGCAGGACCTGTATGTTGACGAGTCCGCACGCGGTGCTGGTGCCGGCCGTTCATTGATCGAGGCCGTGGCTGGCCGGGCGCGGGAACGGCAGGCATCCCGGATGTATTGGCTGACACAGGACCACAATGCGACGGCGCGGCGTCTCTATGACGCTGTGGCGAAGCAGTCTGGCTTCATCCGCTATGATTACGACCTAGGCTAGGCAGATGCTGCTCGGTTTCGCCCGGGCAGGCCGGGGTCACGGACGATTCACGGGCCACGTCCAAGTGAGTGGTTGCTGTCCGGCTCTTGGCACCGCGCGTTTGCGTTTTGCTGAGCACGCTCGCGCGGGTTGTCATGGGATGTCCCGTGGCTGTGCCATGCTGTCTGGATCTGTTTAGCGCGTCGTCTGTGCGCAGACCTCCCGAGGTCTGCTTGGCCACTCCTGACTAGCCCCGAAGGAGGATCGAGCATGCGGGTTGCGGTCCGCCTTATTTCAATCACGATCGACGGGTATAGCATTTCAAGGCGATGCACGGCCTGCAATACCGTGTTGGCCTGAAACGTAGCTTCCATACCGTAACAGACTAATCCTTACTGTACCAAGAGCTTCTTGCATCGTATAACCGCAACGACAGCAATCAAGGCGTGTGCAATGGCGAAGTACGAAACCGATGTGCATCTTCCCTCCGTCGCCGGCGTCCAAAAGCCAGGTGTCGAGCGTTATGCAGTACCGCATAAGATTTCTGAGCAAATGAAGGAAAGACTTGCCGACGGCAGCGACGTCCAGGCTAGTTGGGAGGACGGCTGCAGGCTTTCCGTTACCGTCGAGCAAAATGGCGATAGTTCAAATCAGAATATGCAGGTAGCCCAGCAGGCGCTTCAGGATGTCGTGGGACCGACCGCCTTGGTGTCACCATTCCACCCATTTACGGGAGACACTTAATTTTAAGCTGGCTTATGTGGCCCATTACGCAAATAGCTTGTGGCCATGCCACGCCGAACAAGCCTGCTTAACTTTTCGTCTGGGCGCGAACCTGGAGAGGTTTGCTTAGTGCCGGGAAACAGTCGAAATGCATTGCCGCGCCTGCCAAGAACAGGCGCGGCCAGGCAGGCTACAGGTTGCTTGCCACCCACGACTTCAGTTCGCTCTTGGGAGCGGCGCCGATCTTGGTTGCCATTGGCTTGCCGTCCTTGAACAGGATCATCGTCGGAATGCCGCGCACGCCGTAGGTGTTGGGTGACATTGGATTATCATCAATGTTCACCTTGGCGACGGTAAGACGGCCCTTGTTCTCGGCAGCAATCTCCTCAAGCGCGGGGGCGATCATCTTGCAAGGACCGCACCATTCCGCCCAAAAGTCCACCAGCACCGGTTCCTTGCTGTCGAGGACCTGTGACTTGAATTCGCTATCGCTGACTGCAACCGTGTTCTGGCTCAAAGCGCGCTCCTGAATGAAACAGGAAGGACGTGGGGACCAGGCCGTGATGGATCAAGCGGGCGCATGGCTGTCCAGCACGGCGTCGGGCAGCATGGTCACGACGGCGTCCGTCGTCCAGACCAGGGCACAGCGTATGGTCCGGTCCGGGAACACACCCCGCAGCACGGCGCGGTAGGCCGCGATCTGGCGCAGGTAGCGCACTGGCGTGGCCAGTACGTCTGCCGGGCAGCCGCGGTGAGTTTTGTAATCGGCCAGCCAAACCTCGCCAGGCCGTACTGCCAAGCGGTCCACGACGCCGTTGACGACGGTGGTGCCGACCAGGCCGGCCAGCGGCTGCTCCGACCGTCCCTCGGGCCCGAACAGCGGCGCAAGCTCCGGGTGGCGCAGCACGCCCATCACCTGCGCTGCCAGGCCGGCGACCTCCGCCCAGGGCAGGCCGAACGCGGGACGGCCCAAGTGTTGCAGCGCCGCCGCTTCCTGCTGGTCCGGCGGCAGGTCTGGCAGATACTGCAGCAGGGTGTGGACCAGGTTGCCGCGCAGGAAACGCTGCCCGGCGTCGTCCCGGACCTGCAGCGGCGATGCGGCCCGCGGCACCGGCCCAAGCGCCGCGCCATCGGGCCGGCTGGGCGCAAGCGGAGTGGGCAACGGCGGCTCGGGCGGCGGGGGTGCCGGAGTCCAGCTGCCGGGGCGCCCGGCCCAGGACGGCAGCGGCTCCGGGGCCTGCGTGGCCGTCGCGGCGATCGGCACGACGTGCGCGGTCTGCGGGGAGGACTGGATCAGCCGCTGGCCTTCCCAGGCGCCGGGGACGGCGCCGAACGGTTCCGCCTCGGCGCCGATGGCGCGGAAGCCGCGCTCGGCCATGCGATACCAACTGTCCTCCGGCACGCCGCGCTTGGTGAGCCAGCCGCAGACCAGCAGGCGGTCCTCCGCCCGGGTCAGCGCCACATACAGCAGGCGGTTGTATTCCCGCAGCCGCCGGTCCCGCTCCGCCTCCTGCGCCCG
>DASWOJ010000003.1:0-15718 GCA_036398775.1 Acetobacteraceae bacterium | reverse complement strand
CCTCGGTCCACTGGGCGAAGGCCGCGTGTTCGCGCAGCAGGCGATACAGCATACCGCACTCCAGCGCGCTGCCCGGCGGGGCGTCGGCCAGGCGGCCCCGCAAGTAACGGACATAGGCCGCCCGGTCGGTCCGCCCCTCCGCCGCCCAGGCAAACGGCTGGCGTCCGGCGAAGATGGTCAGGCCGGTCGGGGTCTCGCGGACGTGGTGATGGCGGAAGCCGTGCGCCTCCACCAGCCGGCGCAGCCCGGCGGCGGTCAGCAGCAACAAGTGGTAGCCCGGGCAGAGTACCTGCATCAGCGCGCCGTGCGGGGTGCCCGGATGCACGGCGGCGGCGTTGGGCGTGCTGAGGACCAGGACGCCCTCCGGCGCCAGCGACGCCGCGAGCGCCCGCATGAAGGCGTGGGGATCGGCTACGTGCTCCAGCACCTCGGACGCCACCAGCAAGTCGGCGGGCGGCGGCGGCAGGGGTTCGTCCTCGGTGAAATACCTGGTCTCGATGGGCAGGCCGAGCAGGGGGCCGCCCGCAGCGGCCAGGGCGGAGGGGTCCACGCCGCGCACCTCCCAGCCGAACTCCCGCCGCCCGAAGTCGAGGGCGAAGCCGAAGGAGCAGCCGATCTCGGCGTAGCAGCGCACCCGGATGCGGTCCAGGGTGAACAGCGGGTCCACGACCGTATCTATGGCGGCCAGTTGCTCGACATAATACTGGACGGTTTCGTCCAGCGGGCCGTCGCTCTCGTAGGAGGGCGGCAGGGCGCCGGGGGTGAACACGGTGGCGCAGGCGGCGCAGCGGAGGAAGCGGATCGGGGAGGGTCTGGCCGGGACCCCGACGGCGACGGCGTGTGCGGCCTCAAGTGCGCAGACGGGGCAGCGGGCGGGCTGCGTGCCCGTGGGCCAAACGGGCGTCATCTTCTCCCTCTTCCTCCGGGAGAGGGTTGGGGTGAGGGGGTCTTCAAGCACACCCCCTGCCAAAACAGGATTCTATGCTGGTTTCGCTGGCAGCGCCTCGCTCGCAGCGAGACCCCCTCACCCCGGCCCTCTCCCGGAGGGAGAGGGAGAAGGCAGCGCCTCGCTGGGGCGGATCGTATTTGCCGGCGCCCGCAGGGTCAGGATGATGCGCTCCACCTGGCGGGACCAGGCGATGGCAGGCCGGTCCGCCGCCCAGGTCATCGCCGCCGCCAGCGGGAACAGCACCGCCAACGTCGCCACCAGCGCCATGGCCGTTGCGCCGTCATAGCCCCAGGCCGGCATCAGCCGCAGCACAAGCCATGACGCCAATGAGCAGATCAGGATGATGTGCAGCAGATAGACCATGAACGACACCCGCCCCAGCGCCAGCACCGGCCGCCGCCGCAGCGCCCAACCCAGCGGCGGCCAGGCCAACGCCGCCAGCACCAGCAGCCCGGCGCCGACCCGGTGCGCCGCCAGCACCGGCTCGGTCAGCCAGGCCGACGCCAGCACGAAGCCGGGCCAGTAGGGCGTGCCCAGCAGGTCGTACGGCATCCCGCCGAGCACGACGCCGGCCGTGAACGCCGCCACCCCAGCCCACCAGGCCAGGCGGCCCGGCGCCGCCACCCACCGGCGCCCTTCCCACAACAGGGCGCCGAAGCCGAACCCGGCGCCGTTCGCCGCGCCGGCGCCGGCCAGCCCCGACAGCAGTCCGGCGGTCACCGCGGCCAGCACCGACACCCGCATCCAGCCGGGTGCCCGGCCCAGCACGGCGTGGAAGACGAAGATGCCGACCGATCCCCAGAACTCCACCGGCATGGTCCACAGCGCCGCATTCCACCAATGGGTGGCGGTGGCGAAGATGCCGAACAAGGATTGCTCCACCAGGGCCGGCAGGCTGTTGGACTGCCAGGCCAGCCAGCCGAAGTGCATCGCCAGCCAACCGGAGCCGTTCGCCGCCGCGGCCGGCGCGTTTCGCAGGCCGCCTGCTGCCACCACCGCCCAGATCAGCAGGGAGCTGCCCAGGATCGGGCCGGCCAGCCGTATCCAACGCCGCAGCACCGACCCCAGCAGCCGCAGCGCCGGCCTGTTCCCGGGCGCGCCGGCCACCGACGCCTGCAGCACGAAGCCGCTGAGCACGAAGAACACCATCACCGCGCAATCCGGCGACCACAGCAGGATCAACGGCGTCTTGGACAGGCCGGTCGCCGCCGCGGTGGCGCCCTGGGCCGGGCTGCCGCTCAGCAGCGCCGGCTGGAAGGCGTAGGCGAAGTGGCAGAGCGCCACCGCCAGGGCGGCCACTCCGCGCAGCCCGTCCAGGTGCTGGTATCGCCCGGCGGGGGCTGGCTGGCTGCTCCCTCCCCCTCCGGGAGAGGGTTGGGATGAGGGGGTCTTGGAGCGTGGACCTTGGCCTGGGAGGGGGCTGGTCCCTACGGGTGCCGCAGTGCCCGGCTCCGCAGCCAAGCCCCCCTCACCCCGACCCTCTCCCGGAGGGAGAGGGAGAAGGAGCGGGTTTCGGCTGGATGCCGGGGAGGGTTGGCTCAACGCAGCAGGTCCGTCACCAGTGCCCGGGGGTCCTTGACGTCGGCTATGGTCAGCTCGGCATGGTTGGTGTGCAGCAGGTTGCCGTCGGGGCCGATGGTCTCGCTGTAAACCGTCAGGGTGCCGTCCCAGTCCACCCGCATGCCCAGTGGATAGGATGGGCGCGGCTTTTGCGGTGGCGGAGCGTCCGGGTCCGGCACAGACGCCGGGGCGCGGTTGATCGGCACGGCGAGGGCACGCTTTTCCGGCGGCGGCAGCACCAGGACCACGCGCTGGGGATCGTGGTGCGCCAGTTGCGATGCCAGCCAGGTCCAGTCCTCGTCGCGCAGATACTCGGCCTGGCGGAAGCTGTCGGGGATGTGCGGCTCGTCGAAGGTGTAGCGGACCTCCACCTGCCAGGCGAGCTTCTCGGCCAGCAGGAGTTCCACCAGGCCGGGGATCTCCTGCAGGTTGGAGCGGTACGCCATCATGTTGTAGCGGAGGCGCGGGGGGGCCGAGCCTTTGCGGCAGGCGTCCAGCAGCTTGGCCCAGTTCTCCCCGAAGATGCGGAACCGGGCGCCCTTGCGCAGCCGCTCGTAGATTTCGGGCTGCAGGCTTTCGACCGAGATGTTCAGGTGGTGCATGCCGCTGTCGCCGAGCTGGGCGAAGTAGGCGTCCGGCATCCGCTTGGCTAGGTTGGTGGTGTACATCAGGCGGTCGCGGTATTCGGGCGGGACCATGTCTATGAAGCGCAGCAGCTCCGGGTGGATGGTCGCCTCGTGCAGGCAGGACAGCCAGAAGTTGCCCTCGGTGACGTAGGGCAGCAGGCGCAGCGCGCCCTCGAAGGTTTCGTCCGACATGAACCGGGTGGTGCGGACGCCCTCGTAGTCGAAGGTGCAGAAGGGGCAGCGCAGGTTGCAGTTGTTGACGATGTCCATCGCCACGTGGCTGATCGGCTGGAAGGCGGTGTTCAGCAGCGGCGCCAGGGGGAGCAGGACCGGGGTGTCCTGGATGCGCAGCTCCAGCGCCGCCGGGTCGGCGACGGGCTGGTCCAGCAGCATGCGGAAGGCGTAGCGGGCGTCGCCGATGCCCATCTTGGCGAGTTGGCTGCTCCAGTCGCCGGCCTCGCCTCTGGCGATGACCTGGCCCTCGTGCAGGACTTCGTAGCGCAGGCGTTCCGCCGGGTCGGCCTCGTTCCAGGCCCAGCCGGCGAGGTGGTGCGGGCTGCGCTCGTCCAGGTAGCCGACGATGCGGAACGGGATGGCCTCCGGCCGGCGGGCGGTGAGTGCCGGGGCGTGTTCCAGGGCTGTGCCACCGGTGGGGCGGACCAGGATGCGGTCGCGCTGGGCGGGGTCGAGCGGCGGGTCGAACAGGGCCAGGAAGCCGTGGGCGCCGACGCCGATGGCGTCCAGCATCTCGCCGGGCTGGCCGGCGGCGCCGCGGGACAGGACGCGCTCGCCGACTTCGCCGGGGAGCACGACCTCGTAGGGGATGATCGCGGCGGGGTCGTTGCCGTCGCGCAGCCAGCCGCGGACGTGGTGGGTGCTGCGCTCGTCGAGGTAGCCCTGGTGCAGGGGAGCGGGGGGCGGCTCGGGCTGGGCGGGGGGCGGCGGTGCTGGGTCGGGCTGGCGGGGGGCGAACCAGCGGCTCAGGGTGGCGAGCATCGGGGTCTCCGGGAGTTCACCTGGCTGTAGCAGACCTGCGGTGAGCTTGGGTATGCAAACTGGGAGGGCGGGGGCTGCGGTGTGGCTTGTGGGTTGGCGGGCTGCTCTGCTTCCCTTCCCTCCGGGAAAGGGGTGAGGGAAGGGAAGCCGCAAGCCCAGACTTGGTCTATTTGGGACCCTTGTCAGTTCGGCGTTATGCGATGTTGCGTTGGCGGTTTCCCTCTCCCGGAGGGAGAGGGAGCAGCAGCGGCACTGGCTTGGTAGGCTTGGAGGTTCCGTAGCGAAGAACGACCGGTGCCAGTTGCTCCTACTCGGCTGGTTACGCTGCGGCCAGGCGCAGGCGTTCCTCGGCGCGGGCGCGGCCCATCAGCGGCAGGAGGTCGCGCAGTTCTGGGCCGTGGTCCTCTCCGGTCAACGCCTGGCGCAGCGGCAGGAACAGGCGCTTGCCCTTGCGGCCGGAGGCGGCTTTGAGGGCATCGGTCCAGTCGGGCCAGACCTGGTTGGTCCAGGGTTCCGGCGGCAGCGCCTCCAGTGCCTGGCCCAGGAAATCGGCCTCGCCCTCCAGGACGGGCGGCACGATGCTGCCGGCGACGACGTCCCACCAGCCCCGGGCTTCGCGTAGGAAGTCCAGGTTGCCGCGGATGGCGTTCCAGAAGGCGGGGGTGGCGGCGGGCGGCAGGCGGTCCTGCACCGCCTCGAACGGCAGGCCGTGCAGGACCCGGCGGTTCAGCCCCAGAAGCTGCTTGCCGTCGAAGCGGGCGGCGGAGTGGGACACGCGGCTGAGGTCGTAGGTTTGCGCCATGATTTCGGGCGCTTCCGGCGCCGGGTCGTCGGCGGTGCCGAGGCGGGCGAGGTAGCCGGTCAGGGCCACCGGCTCGATCCCGTCGCCGCGCAGGCTGCGTAGGGACAGGGCGCCGAGGCGCTTGGACAGCTTGCCGCCGTCGCCGTCCACCAGCAGCGGCAGGTGGGCGAAGCGCGGCAGGGCCGGGCGGCCGGTGCGCCCGGCGTTCAGGGCCGCCATGATGTCTATCTGGATGCCGGTGTTGGTGACGTGATCCTCGCCGCGGACGATGTGGGTGATGCCGGATTCGAGGTCGTCCACCACGCTGGTGAAGGTGTAGAGCGGGGTGCCGTCGGCGCGGATCAGCACGGGGTCGGAGACGGCGGTGAGCTTCACGCTGCGCGGGCCGAGCACCATGTCGCCCCATTCCGCCGGGTAGCCGGACAGGAGGAAGCGCCAGTAGGGGCGCTTGCCGCCGGCCTCGGCCTTGGCGCGCTGCTCCGGCGTGAGCTTGAGCATGGCGCGGTCATACAGGGGGGGCTGGTGGCGCTTGGCGCGCTGGTCGCGCTTGGCGGCAAGCTCTTCCTCGGACTCGAAGCAGGGGTAGAGGCGTCCGGCTGCCTTCAGCTTCTCGGCGGCGGCGGCGTAGCGGTCGAGGCGGTCGGACTGGCGGAAGGTCTCGTCCCAGGACAGGCCCATCCAGCGGAGGTCGTACGAGATGGCGTCCTCGTATTCCGGGCGGTTGCGCTCGGTGTCGGTGTCGTCGAGGCGCAGGAGGAATTGGCCGCCGTGGCGTTTTGCCAGCAGGTAGTTGGCCAGGGCGATGCGGGCGTTGCCGACGTGGAGCAGGCCGGTGGGGCTGGGGGCGAAGCGGACTTTCATGGGGTGGAGTGAGTAGCACGAGAAGGGGATGCGCTACTCCTGCTCCCTCTCCCTCCGGGAGAGGGTCGGGGTGAGGGAAGCGAGAGGCGCGGATGGTGGCTGGTTGAGGGCTGTACGGGGCGGGGCTTTGATGGGATGGGTCCGTACCGGCGGTTTCCCTCACCCCGGCCCTCTCCCGGAGGGAGAGGGAGCAGGAAGCAATCCGGCCTCACTCTTCGTCCTCTTCGGGGGTGGTTAGGCGGGGGTCTAGGCTGCGCCAGTCGCGGTCGGGGAGGGTGGCGCGGTGGGCGGCGAAGGTGGGGAGCTCGGCGGCGCTGCGCCAGCCACCCTCGGCGCCCAGGACTTCGGCGTCCTCGCCGAAGGCGAACCAGGCGTCCAGGACGGCCTGGGGCTGCATGCCTTGGGCGCGGCACCGCTCCATGCTGTCGCGCACGTAGCGGCGGGCGAAGGCGTTGGCGGTTTCCACGTCCGGGAAGGGGCCGACTTCCTCGACGATGCCTTCGTCGGCACCGCCGGACAGGTCGAGGATGCGGACGCGGATGGCGGGGATGGTGGACAGCGGCGGGGCGTCGCTCATGCCACGAGCCCGGTGTAGCCGTTGGTGATGGGGTAGCGGCGGTCGCGGCCGAAGGCGCGGGGGGTGATCTTCACGCCGGGCGGGGCTTGGCGGCGCTTGTACTCGGCGCGGTCCAGCATTTTCCAGACCCGCAGAACGGTGGCTCGGTCGAAGCCGCGGGCGACGAGGGCATCCACGGACTGCTCGCCTTCCACCAGGCCCTGCAGGATGGCGTCGAGGTCCACGTAGGGCGGCAGGGAATCCTCGTCGCGCTGGTCGTGCTTCAGCTCGGCGGAGGGAGCCTTGGTGATGACGCGGCCCGGCATCACGGCGCCGGCCGGGCCGAGCGCGCCGTGGGGATGGTTGGCGTTGCGCCAGCGGCAGAGGGCGAAGACCGTGGTCTTGTAAACGTCCTTCAGCACGGAGTAGCCGCCGCACATGTCGCCGTAGAGCGTCGCGTAGCCCACCGACATCTCGGACTTGTTGCCGGTGGTCAGCAGCATGTCACCGAACTTGTTGCTCATGGCCATCAGGATCAGGCCGCGGCTGCGGGACTGGATGTTCTCCTCGGTGATGTCGGCCTGGCGGCCGTTGAACACGGGAGCGAGGGCGCTGCCGAAGGCGTCCATCGCCGGCTGGATCGGGATGGTGTCGCAGTGGATGCCGAGCAGGCGGGCGCACTCGGCGGCGTCGTCCAAGCTGTCGCGGCTGGTGTAGGGGCTGGGCATCATCACGGCGCGCACCTGGTCCGCGTCGAGGACGTCCACGGCTACGGCGGCGGAGAGCGCGCTGTCTATGCCCCCGGACAGGCCCAGCAGGATGCCGGGGAAGCGGTTCTTGCGCACGTAGTCGCCGAGGCCGAGCATCATGCAGCGGTAGATCAGCTCCAGCCGGTCCGGCTCGGGCGGGAGGGGCTGGGGGGTGCAGGCCATATGGTCGCCGTCCCTGGTCCATTCGGTGACGGTGACCGCCTCCTCGAAGTAGGGCATCTGCACGGCGAGGCTGCGGTCGGCGTTGAGGACGAAGCTGGCTCCGTCGAACACCAGCTCGTCCTGGCCGGCGACCTGGCCGACGAAGATGAAGGGGAGGCCGGTTTCCACCACGCGCTCGACGGCTAGGCCGATGCGCCGGGCCTGCTTGCCGTCCTCGAAGGGACTGCCGTTGATCGAGAGCAGGAGCTCTGCGCCGGACTCGCCGAGGGTTTCGGAGACGGCGGGAAGCCAGAAGTCCTCGCAGACCATAAGACCCAGGCGGACGCCGCGGAAGTTGACGGGTCCAGGGGATGGGCCGGCGTCGAACACGCGCTTTTCGTCGAAGACGCCGTAGTTGGGGAGTTCGTGCTTGGCGCGGCGGGCGATGACTTGGCCGCCTTCCAGGACGAAGGCGGCGTTGAAGAGGAGGCCGCCGTCGCGCCAGGGGCCGCCGACGATCAAGCCGGGGCCGCCGTCGGCGGTGTCTCGGGCTAGGTCGGCGATGGCGGCCTCGCAGGCGTCCACGAAGGCGGGCTTGCGGACTAAGTCCTCGGGGGGGTAGCCGCCGATGGAGAACTCGGGGGTGACGACGAGGTGGGCGCCGGCGGCTGCGGCTTCGGCGCGGGCGCGGCGGATGCGGGCGACGTTGACCGCTACCTCGCCGAGGTGGGTGTTGATTTGGGCCAGGGCGATGCGGAGGGTTTCAGGCATGGGGGAGACCTGGGGTGGGGGGAGTGGGAATCAACGCGGGGCTGGGGTGGTTGACGGTTGGCCGGAGGCTGCGCTGGGCGCCGCCGCAGGATAAGGTTTAGGGGCCGTTGACGGCGGGGGCAAATGGGAACGATGACGGGCACGACGCCATACCGGGCCGAGTACGTCGGAGCCTTGACCCTTCTTGCGAAGGTCAGCGCCACTGTCCGGGCATGAAAATCGTGGAATGTAATTTTATGCCAGGTGTGATTGGTCTTGCGCAATAGTGCAATAATATAGCTGCGAGGAATACCGCTCCAGTTGCGTTGCTCGAACACGCCTGATGGGTTCACGCAAGCTTCAGCCAAGTTAAATGACGTGGGTGCATGCGATGGAGACTGCCTCAGCCCGGGAGATTGTTCATGCTTCGGCATCGGATTATCATGTTTGAGGTGCAGTCCAGATTTTATGTGACACGAGGTTGCCGGTCTGGCTTACTTAACTGTGATAGTATAGAAATCGTCTTTAAGCCGTCTGATTCCAACGTGCTGCCAGAACTCACCAGCCTCGCGCGGCTGAAACATATAGTTTTCGTCCCAGTTTGTGATGCTCACATGGATGTTCCAGTCGGCGGTCGCGCGTCGAATCCAGTCTTTTGAACGTTCCTGTGGGAGCAAAAGCACCTGCCGGCTTGGGTCGTAGGCAACTACCGTTATAGTGTCTGGGACCAGGAACAAGCCGTCCAGGTGCAGGATGCGGAAGTATGGAGGCTGAGTTTTACTTTCGAACTCAGCAACCCAGGACGTGAAGTCGCCCCGCCTCCAAATAAAGAGGGCGTAGTCCGGCGTAAACCCCAGATGGGCGAACAACGAGAACAGCAACCAGGCGGAAGCCGGACCAGCGATCACAGAGACGCATCGCCAGGGAAGGAAATTTACTGCGCCATTCAGGAATGCGATAAAAAAATATATGCACACACCCATGAAGAACGGGAGCACCACCAGTAGATTGAGACCATTGAGGGGAAAGGCAAGTCCGAAAAAATTACAGAACTCCTGCAACAAAAATAGCAGAGCCAAAACCAGTCCGTAACGGAGGCGAAAACCATCCCTGTCTGGGACTGGCACACTTATGTCCGAGCCGCTGCCCAACGCAGGGACGCCCGCCATCTTGCCCCTGCCCTACCCTCGCCCTGCTTGCCGCTTATCCGCCGCCCGCAGCAGGAACTCCCGCCCGACCTTCACCCGGGCCTCGCCGTCGTAGGCGACGATGTCCGCCGTCGCGTAGGTTTCGTGCCAGTCGTCGGGGATGAAGCTGCCGGTTCCCACCACGTCTATCGGCGCCTTGGTGTCCGACATCACCCGGCACTTCGCGACGCCGAAGCCCGACGACGCCACGATGCGCACCCGGGGGAAGCCGGCCTCGTCCAGCGCCTCGCGCATGCGCCAGATCGCGGCGGCGGAGACGCCGGTGCCGACGAGGTGGCGCAGCTCGGCGTCGCTGCGGTAGCGGCGTATGGCGCCGGGGGCGCGGCGGTCCAGCACGGCGTAGCTGCTGGCGGGGTCCAGGCCCTCCAGGTAGCGGCCGCCGTGGGTGTCGAGGCGGACGGAGAGCCGGCCCTCCGCGGCCAGGCCGGGGAAGGCGCGGCAAACGGCCAGGCCGTCCGTGACCTCGGCGCCGAAGAAGTCGGTCAGCACCGTCAGGGCCACGTCCGGGCAGGCCTCGCGGAACATCTCGGCGGCGCGCACGGTGGAGCCGGCGTAGCCGATCAGCGCGTGCGGCATGGTGCCTGCGCCGCGTTGGGCGCCGAAATAGGGTGCGGCCAGGTCGGTGCTGGCGCCGGTGAAGCCGCGTGCGCCCTCCGCCTGGGCGGCGCGGCTGCCGACGCCGGCGGCATAGGCCATGAGGTCCTGCATCTCGGCGCCGGCGCAGTGGCGGGCGTCCATGGCGAGGAAGGCGACGCCGGGCAGCGCCAGGCACATCTGGTAGACGTTGTGGGCGGCGACGCAGGCGGCGCCGAGCTTTTGCAGGAACAGGGTTTCCAGGTCGGCCAGGTTGAGGAGGCTGCCGGTGATGTAGGCGATGGGTTCGCCGGCGCCGACCCAGGTTCCCTCGGGGTGGACGATGTCGAAGGTGAAGCGGACGTTGCGGGAGGCCGCGACCTCCCCCAGCCAGTCCAGCATCTTGCCGGGGGCGGAGATGACGGGGCGGCGGAGGAACACGGCGTAGGTGACGGTGCGGTCGCCGAAATGGGCGACGACCTCACGCGTGCGGTTGAAGTAGGCGTCGGTGCGGCGGGCGATGTCGGATTCCAGGGTGGTCATGGTGCTGGGCTGCTCCCTCTCCCTCCGGGGGAAGGCTGGGGTGGGGAGGGCCGGGGGCACTGGCCCCGGCCTGAATGGGCTGGGGGCTGGCGGCACGACACGGTTCGCGTCGGCACGCAAGACCCCCTCACCCCGACCCTTTCTCGGAGGGAGAGGGGGAGGAGGGCGATGCCGGGCCGGGCCTTTCCAGACGTGGCGGCCATGACCCTCATGCTGGCATGCCGCGGCGGCGGGTTTTCAGTTCTTCGGCTACCAGGAATGCCAGTTCCAGGGACTGCTCGGCATTGAGGCGGGGGTCGCAGAAGGTTTCGTAGCGTCCGCCCAGGTCGGCCTCGGTCAGGCGATGGGCGCCGCCGACGCATTCCGTCACTTCCTGGCCGGTCATCTCGACGTGGACGCCGCCGGCCCAGGTGCCGGCGGCGGCATGGGCGTCGAAGAAGCCGCGGACCTCGGCCAGGATGCTGTCGAAGCTGCGGGTCTTGACCTTGGCCTGGGTGGAGATGGTGTTGCCGTGCATCGGGTCGCACAGCCAGACCGTACGGCGCCCGGCGCGCTTCACGGCATCCAGCAGGGGCGGCAGGGCTTGGGCCACGCGCTCCACGCCCATGCGGCTGATGAGGGTCAGGCGGCCAGGCTCGTTCGCTGGATTCAGGGCGTCCATCAGGCGCAGCAGCTCGTCCGGCTTCATGGTGGGGCCGACCTTGAGGCCGATCGGGTTCCGCACGCCGCGGAGGAACTCGACGTGGGCGCCGTCGAGCTGCCGGGTGCGGTCGCCGATCAACAGGAAGTGGGCGCTGCAGGCGTAGGGATCGCCGCTGGTGCTGTCGGTGCGGGTCAGGGCCTGCTCGTAGGGGAGCAGCAGGGCCTCGTGGCTGGTGTAGAACTCGGTTTCGCGGATTTGCGGCGTGTTCATGCTCTGCATGCCGCAGGCCTGCATGAAGGCCAGTGTCTCGTCTATCCGGGCCGCCAGGTCCTGGTAGTGGGCGGCGAGCGGCGAGCGGGCGGCGAAGTCGAGGTTCCAGCGGTGGACCTCGTGCAGGTCGGCATAGCCGCCGTTGGCGAAGGCGCGCAGCAGGTTGAGGGTGCCGGCGGATTGGAAGTAGCCGGTTTCCATGCGCGCCGGGTCCGGCAGGCGGTCGGCGGCGTTGAAGGCGGGGCCGTTGATGATGTCGCCGCGGTAGGACGGCAGGGTTTCGCCGCCCAGCGTCTCGTTGTCGGACGAGCGCGGCTTGGCGAACTGGCCGGCCATGCGGCCCATCTTCACCACGGGGACTCCGGCGCCGAAGGTCAGCACGACCGCCATCTGCAGCAGCACGCGGAAGGTGTCGCGGATGATGTTGGCGGTGAAGCTGCCGAAGCTTTCGGCGCAGTCGCCGCCCTGCAGCACGAAGGCTTGTCCGGCCTCGGCCAGGGCGAGGGCGGCCTTGAGGCGGCGGGCCTCGCCGGCGAACACCAGGGGCGGGTAGCCGGCGAGCCGGGCCTCCATCGCTTGCAGGGCTGCGGGGTCCGGGTAGGCCGGGCTTTGCAGCACTGGGCGCGTGCGCCAGCTTCCGGGCGTCCAGCCGTCGTTGCCGTGACTGCCGATGCCGCTGATCCCGTCCATCATCCCCGTTGCCCTCCACGCGCAGCGCCCATGCGCCGCATGGGTCCAGGGGCACAGTTATCGCGGGTTTCGCCGGCGAATGCCACCCGAGGAGTGGGTGGCGTGGTTTGGCAGGGTGTTGAGGAGGTGGGGCGGGTGGGCTGGGTGGTCCCTTTCCCTGCGGGAGAAGGTTGGAGGGTGAGGGGGTGGGCATGGGAAGTCCGCCAGGAAGGGGCTGCGTCCTGGCGGCTAGGGCAGGCTCCGCTCCGCAGCCAAGACCCCCTCACCCCGGCCCTCTCCCGGAGGGAGAGGGGGAAGGAAGCGGTTCCCTGTTACTCTGCGGCCTGTTGCAGCCCGGCGGTTCGGGTTGGGGTGCGCATGGTCACCAACTCCTCGGCGCTTGTGGGGTGGATGCCGATGGTGCGGTCGAAGTCTTGCTTGGTGGCGCCGGCGACCAGGGCCACGCCGATGCCCTGCATCATCTCGGGCGCGTCGTCGCCCAGGATGTGGACGCCCAGGACGCGCTGGGTCGGCTGGTCCACGATCATCTTCATGAAGGTCTTGCCGGGGCGGCCGGACATGACGTGGCGCATCGGGCGGAAGTGGGCGGTGTAGATGTCCACCGGGCCACGCTCGGCGGCCTGTTCCTCGGTCAGGCCCACGGTGGCCAGGGGCGGCGCGCTGAACACGGCGGTCGCGACGGGGTCCAGCGCCCAGGTGCGGGGGCGGCCGGGGCCGAACAGGCGGTCGGCGAGATGGTGGCCCTCGGCGATGGCGACAGGGGTGAGGTTCAGCTTGTTGCTGACGTCGCCGATGGCGAAGACATGGGGCTGGCTGGTGGCGTTCCCGGCGTCCACGGTCACGGCCCCCTTGGCGTCGAGGGCGACGCCGGCGTGGCCCAGTCCCAGGCCGGCGGTCTTGGGGGCGCGGCCGACGGCGAAGAACACCAGGTCGGCCTCGACAACATGGCCGTTGGTGAGGGTGACGCGCCGGGCGCCGCCGCCGGCGTCCTCCACCTTGTGGACGGTCTGGCTGGGGTGCAGGCGGACGCCCTGCTCGGTGACGGCGGTGGCCAGGGCTTCGCGCAGCTCGCCGTCGAAGCCGCGCAGGGGCAGCGGCTGGCGGAAGGCCACGTCCACCTCGGCGCCGAGGCCGTGGAAGATGCCGGCGAACTCCATGCCGATGTAGCCGCCGCCGACCATCAGCACCCGGCGCGGCATGGCCGGCAGGTGGAACGCCTGGTCCGAGGTGATGCCCAGCTCCATGCCCTCGATGCGCGGCTCGATGCTGGGGTAGCCGCCGACGGCGATCACGATGCGCTCCGCGGTGACGGCCTTGCCGCCGATGTCCAGGGTGTGCGGGCCGGTGAAGGCGGCGCGGGCGTGGTGCAGCTCGACGCCGGAGTTTTCCAGCATCCGGACGTAGATGCCGTTCAGACGCAGGATCTCGGCGTCCTTCTTGGCGATGAAGGCGGGCCAGTCGTGCTCCATGCGGCCGGTGTCGCCGGGTGCGGGGTGCCAGCCGAAGCCTGCGGCGTCGGCGGCGTGCCGGGCATACTCGCTGGCCTGGACCATGATCTTCTTGGGCTCGCAGCCGACGTTGACGCAGGTGCCGCCCCAGTGCGCGGCCTCGGCGATGCCGACCCGGGCGCCGTGGCCGGCGGCGATGCGGGCGCAGCGCACTCCGCCGGAGCCGCCGCCGATGACGAACAGGTCGTAGTCGTATGCCTTGGAAGCCATTGCAGCGGGGTCCCTGATTGATTCCATCCGGTTGTGACATGGGTGGGGTGCGCCCCCTGTCCTACCCCGGCATGGTTGTCATGCTATGGCCTGGGGCATGGCGGACACCAGCCCCGACCCCCGTGCCCCGTCAGCGCGCGCCGAGACCCTGGCGGGCATCGCCTTGATGCTGGGCGCCGCCGCGACGTTCGCGGCGCTGGACACCACGGGCAAGTGGCTGAACCAGACCGGCGATCCCGTAGGGACGGCGGCGGCGCGCTATGTCATCAGCTTCGTGCTGGTCGGGCTGTTCATCAATCCCTGGGGGCGCGCCGGGCTGCCGCGGAGCCGGAGCCCGGTGCTGCAGGTGACGCGGGCGGGGTTCCTGATCGTCGCCACCGTGACCTCGATGTTTGCCTACAGGGCGCTGCCGATGACGCAGGCGGCGGCGATCACCTTTGTCGCGCCGTTGATCGTGGCGGTGGTCGCCGGGCCGTTGCTGGGGGAGTGGGTCGGACCGCGCGGGGCGGTGGCGGTGCTGGTGGGGTTCGGCGGCGTGCTGGTCATCACGCGTCCGGGGGCCGGGATGCAGCTGGCGAGCGTGCTGGCGCTGGGGACGGCGGCGTCGAATGCGCTGTATGTCGTGGCGACCCGGTTCCTGGCGGGTCGGGACAGCACGCGGACGACGCTGTTCTATACCGGCATGGTGGGCGCGGCAGTGGCACTGCCGGTACTGCCGTTCACATGGCAGCCGCCGGGGACCTTGCTGGGCTGGGCGGTGACGCTGGCGATGGGCACGCTGGCTTCGCTTGGGCACTGGCTGCTGATCTTGGCGCACCGGCGGGCGCCGGCGTCGCTGCTGTCGCCGTTCGGCTATGCGCAACTGCTGTGGGCGGCGGTGCTGGGCGGGGTGGTGTTCGGGGAGGTGCCGGACCGTTGGACGGTGATCGGCGGGATGGTGGTGATTGCGGCGGGGCTTTACTTACTGTCGTTGCAGCGGCGGGGGCGCTAGGCCGCCAACCTGAAACTAGCCCGTACGGGCTGGCTTCGTGTGTAAATCGAGAAGAACAGGGCAAGGGAGGGCAACTGCTCAGCCAGGTCGCAACCTATTTCACTTTGATCGGCTTCGTACCTGCCTCGTTGATGACCCGTATCGGCGGGGGCGAGGGAGGGCGAGGTTGGTTGTCGCGGGCTGGCGCGGCGGGCTGGGCGCCTTGGGGGGACTGGACATTGGATTTCCTCCAAACCATGGACACATCCAATGCATTGGGCTGGCCCCGATGCACGGCAACCGCGACGAGGCTCA
The DNA here is from genome assembly GCA_036398775.1 of Acetobacteraceae bacterium. Taxonomy (GTDB): domain Bacteria; phylum Pseudomonadota; class Alphaproteobacteria; order Acetobacterales; family Acetobacteraceae; genus DASWOJ01. The sequence continues at coordinate 777 of DASWOJ010000003.1, read as the reverse complement.
GCGCAGAGGAGATGATCGCCAACATGGTACTGCGAAAGACACGCTGCCTATACTTCAATCGGATATCATTGGAAGCGCAGTTTTTGGCCGCGCAGATGGCATACTGCTTGATGAAGTTGACTCGTGCGTAGCTGGCGACTGCTCCATCAGAACTTATGTTGTTTTGATCGCAAAAAGCTTTGATAGCAGCGATGTTTCCAAGCACCCCGCTTGCACTGGAAGATAGTGGTAGTTCTCACCGGATAAAAGAAGGTGAAATTTATAAAGAGCATGGGCGATGCAGGCGAATAGGGATGCCATCAGTAGCAGAAATGCCACTGCTGCTATGTCTGGTGACGCCGTTATGTACTCCCTTGGCCTTTCTACCACGCCATTCACCAAGAAGGCCACGCCAGCAATCAGGATAGCTATAGGTTATGCAACCACGCTCATGCTCGCGAGTACTTTGTCCTTTCTGTCTATTTCTGCAGCGTGTAGCTGCTTCATGAAAGACTCGGCACACTCCAGATCGTCTTTGCCAAGATCGTCTATCTCGTCAAACATACGTTTAACGGCTCCGAAGAAATACGCCTGCTGCGCCGTGACGCATTGCAGCCAGGCCCAACCGCATCGCGCCCGGGCCTGACCGTTACCTGCCTCAGCCGCCGATGCCGCCCAGCGCCAGATACTTCACCTCCAGGTAATCCTCGATCCCATACTTGGAGCCTTCGCGGCCCAGCCCGCTGCTCTTCATGCCGCCGAACGGCGCCACCTCCGTCGAGATGATGCCCTCGTTGA
>DASWOJ010000002.1:0-12392 GCA_036398775.1 Acetobacteraceae bacterium | reverse complement strand
ACTCCGCCGCCTGCACCTTGATCCGCGCGCTGTTCTGCCGCGCGAACACCCCAGGCCGATACATGTCCGACAGCATCGCCCCCGGTATCTCGAAGCTCCCCGGCGTCACCGCCCGCAGCCGCACCGCCAGCCGGAAGCTCGGCGCATCCGAGGTCAACGGCAGCACCGCGGCATAGCGGTCATCCGCCGCCGGCTCCGCCTCCGTCTCCGACAGCTCGCCCAGCCATCCCATCCCCGGCACCTTCCCCGCAGGCAGCCGCCCGACGATCTCCCACCCCGCCGGCAAGCCCTGGATCAACTGCGCATGGTGGTCCTGCCCGTCATCGGCCCGCCCCTCGATCAGCAGCACGAACACCGTGTTCTGCCGCAGGGTGTCCAGGTCCAGCGTGTCGCCCGCCGAGGTGAAGAACTTGCGGCTGACCCGCATCCCGGCCCGCGCCGCCGGTTGCGGGTCCACCGGCACTCCGGTCGTGGACACCGACTGCCACACCGCCCGGTCATCCAGGTTCCGCAGCACCGCCGGCCCCGCCAGCACCGCGGACACCGTGGCGGCCGGCGTCAGCGCCGTCCCATCCACCGACACCCGCGCTGGCCTCCCGTCCCGGCCCAGCACCCCGGCGGCGGCGGCGGCCCACGCCTGCTCCTGCGTGCTCAACAGCTCCGGCTTCAGGTCCGCGCCAGGCATCGCCGCCAGCAGCGCCGGCAAGCGGCCCGGCAGCAGCCCGCTTTCCTTCAGCAGCACCGCCGTCGCTGCCTGGTCCCGCAGCGCGCTGCCGCGGTCGTCATACCAGTCCGTCCGCGCCGGGGCGTCCAGCGCGGCGGCGAACGCCGCTTCCGCCCGCGGCCGGTCATTGGACAGCGCCAGCGCCGCGCCCAACTGCGCCCGGGCCAGCGGGGTCGGCAGGTTGGCCAGGTTCTCCGCCAGGACCCGGTTCGCCCCCGCCCGCGGCTGCCCGGATAAAGCCAGCACATAAAGCCGGTAAGCCTGTGCCGCCAATTCCTCGGGCGAAGACGCATCCTGCCCAACCGCATCCGCCATGAACTTCTGCGCGTCGGCGATGGCGCTGTCCGGCACCGTCGCCCCGGCGGTCCGGGCGCGCAGCAGGAACTCCAGCGCATAGGCCGACAGCCAACCCTCCGCCTTGTCGCTGGCACTCCACAGGCCAAACCCGCCGTCATACCGCTGCCGGTCCAGCACGCTGGCGATGGACGCCTGCAGCCGCTCCACCCGGTCCGCCCCGCCCGAGGCATCCGGCAGCACCGCCAACGGAAGCCCCTTGCTGCTCGCCTGCTCCAAGCACATCAGCGGATACGCATCCAAAGCCTTCACCAGCGCCGCGGGATCATACCGCACCGGCCCGCCGAAGCTGACCTGCGCCCGCCCGGTGCCCGGCACCATGCGGTCCAGCGCCGGCACCACCCGCAGCTCCGCCCCAGGCGCCAGCGGCCCCCCCGCCACCACCGTCAGCAGCGGACGCGCCGGCCGCACCAGGATCGCCACCTCCCGCTGCAGCGTAAACCCGCCAGGCCCGGTGACGGCCAGGCGGATCACCCCGCGCCCGGCCCCCGTGCCGCGGATCACCACGGTCCGCACGGCCTGCGCGCCCGGCACCAGCGTCGCCGACAGGCGCGCGTCGCCGACCAGCGCCAGCGGCCCCTCCACCGAGATCGCCGCCGCCGCCTCCCCCGCCGGCAGGTCCAGGTTGTTGAACAGCACCGCCATGCGCGCCTCGTCCCCCGGCGCCAGGAAGCGCGGCAGCAGCGGCTCGGCGATCAGCGGATCGCGCACATACATATCCACGGCAGCCGAGCCAATCTTGCTGCCCTGCCACGCCACCGCCATCAGCCGCACCTGGCCGTTGAAGTCCGGCAGGTCCAGCGACACCTGCGCCACCCCGTCCGCCCCGGCCTGCACCGGCGGCGTGAACAGCGCCACGATCTTCTGCGGTATCTCCGGCAGGGCGCTGCTGCCCTCGTCGCCGCCCTGGCGCAGCACCGTCGCGTCGCCCTCCGCCGGCGGGATCAGCCGGCCCCAGTCGTCGCGTATGTCCAGCCCCAGCCGGCGGCGCCCCAGGAAATGCGCTACGGGATCGGGGGACGTGAAGCCGGTCAGCCGCAGGATGCCCTCATCCACCGCTGCAACGCTCACCCATGCTCCCGGCGCGGTCGTCACCGGCACCGTCGCCCGGGCGCGCGGCAGTGTCTTATCCGGTGCGGCGATGGCCAGCTTCAGGGTACGCGCCGCCGGGTCATTGCCGACCCACGCCAGGCCGATGGCCCGCATCGGCCGGCTGTTATCGCCACCGCGGAATACGTGCACCGTGACGTAGGTCCCTGGTCCCTAAGCCGCACCCACCGGCACATCCAGATCCGTGCCGCCAGCCGCGATGTCCACCTGGCGCATGTCATGCACCCGGTTGGTCGCCATCAGCACCGTCGCATGCCCGGCGAACGGAGACACCACATGCACCCGCGCCGAGCCGCCGGCGGGATAGCTGCGCTTATCTGTGGAAACATCCACCTTATCCGGCGTATCCGGGCTGCTGCTCTCAACCCAGCCCGAGCGGAAGCGCACGCTGCTCATCGCCAGCCCAGCCCGCTCCGCGACCTCCAGCCGGTAACGCCCGAACGGCAGCCGCTTGGCATAATGCAGCGTGCCGCTGGCCGGCACCGTCACATCCGACGCCTCGATCACCTCGTCCTTATAGACGGTCTCGTAGCGCGCCAGCGATCCGCGGATCACCATGCGCCAGTCCGGACGTTCCCGCAGCAGGCGCAGCCGTGCCGGCACCGCCACCCGCTGCCCGGACGGGGACACCGCCGCCACGTCGAACCCGGCCTCGGTATCGGCGTCCACCGCACCGTCGAAGCCCGGCTTGATCCCGATCAGCGTGCCTGCCGCCCGCACGGGGATGCTGGCATGCGCGTGCGCGGCCCGGCCGGAGGGATCGTCCACCGACACGTCCACCTCCGCCCGCACCGGCCGGGTGCTGTCCGGCGCCTTCTTCACCAGGATCTGCAGGGTCGAGCGGCCCTGGGCATCGGTATCCGCCATCTCGATGTCCCCGCTTTCCGGCGCGAACTCCTCGCCGTCCACGCCGATTTGGTATCCCGCCAGCGCCGCAGGCGGGGTCGAATCCGCCACCAGCCGCATCGTCGCCTTGCCCGTCAGGCCCGCAGCCGGGGCGCCATACAGGAACCGCGCATTCACCGGCAGCGGATACGCCTGGCCCGGCACGATGTCCCCTGCCGGCGCAACCTCCACCGCCATCCGGTCCGGCACGAAGGCGTCCACGCGGAAGCTAACGGTGCCGATCGGCGGCAGCGCCGGGTCGGCCAGCAACTCCACCGTCCAGGTCCCGGCCGGGGCGGAGGACGACAGCGTCACCGGCAGATGTATCGCCGCATCCGCCCCGCGCGGCGGCACGGTGTCAAGGAAGGTCTGCCCATTGGGCCGCTTGATCCGCACATGCGCCGGCACGTCGGCAGGTTCCCCGGCGGCGTTGCGCAGCAGCGCCATCAACTGCACGGTCTCGCCGGGCCGGTAAATGCCGCGGTCCGTCCAGGCAAAGGCGTCCAGCGGGCCAGGGTCCGGCGCGCCCTCCACCCCGCGGTCCGACAGGTCGAATGCGGCGGACGTCAGGTCCAGCGCCACGAAGTCATCGCCCAGCACGCCGTGCAGGGCCTGGGGCGCCTGCGGCCCGGCGCCGCGCAGCAACGGCGCCGCGAACCGCGCGACCCCCTGCGCGTCCGTCGTCGCCACCGCCAGCACGTCGTTGCTGCGCGCCAGCAGGCTGAGCGCCACCCCTGCCCGCGGCAGCGCGTCGCCGAAGCCGCGCACCTGCACCGTCAGCCCGTCCGTCCCCCGCCAGACCGTGGGTGCCAGGTCGGTGCGTATGACCACCTGCACCGCCCCCTGCGAGCTGTCCGGCGTCCCGTCCCCCGGCGTCGCCTGCACCAGGTAGGCCCCGGCATCCGTGAACACGTCCGGCAGCGGCAGGGCGGTGCGTATGACCTGGTTCGCCTGCGTCTTCGGGATGTCGGCCCGGCCCTCCCACACGATCTTGCCGTTCTCCTCCTGGCTGCTGAAGCTATATGGCTCGACCGCCTCTCCCAGCCTCGTCTCCCGGGTCCAGGGCACCAGGTTGCGCTCGGCCAGGCGCAGCACGCGCAGCTTCACCGCGGCCAGGTTCACGGTCGCCAGGCTCACCCGCGGCGCCTGGCCGCGCGGCAGCAGGAACAGGCGGCTGTCGAAGATGACGCGCGGCTGCCGGTTCGGCATTACCACTTGCAGCACCGCATCCTTGTTCAAGGCGATGCCGTCCTCGCCGGGCATCCCGGCCCGCAGCGTGACCTGCGTGGTGGCGCCCAGGCTCAGGCCGGCGATGCAGATGGCGTCGCCTTCCCGCGTCACGGCGGCGCCGGGCTGCGCCGGCTGCAGCCGCACCCAATCCGCGGGCACGAAATCGCTGCGTCGGACCGGCGCCGTCGTGAACTCGATGCAGGCGGTCGGCGGGTCGGCCTCCGCTTCCGTCCGCACCCGGCGGACCTGGATGCCGGCGGCCCGGCGGGCGTCGGCCAGTTGCCGCTTGTAGCCGGCATCGTCCGGCGCCCGCTCCAGCACCGCTTCCAGCGCGCGGATCGAGACCTCCGGCCGGTCCGCCACCCGCATCGCCTCGGCGATCACCAGCAGCGACGGTATCTCCCCCGTCCCGGCCTCTGCGGACTTGAACGCCTGCCAGGCCGCCTGTGCCGCCCGCGGCGCATCCGGCGGAACCCGGCGGAGTTGGGCGCGGGCCAGGCCCAGCCACGTCTCGCTCCTTGCGTCGGTGCCCGCCAGCCGCGTTTCGAGCGCAGCGGCCACCCCGGGCCAATCGCTGCGCCGGCCCGCATCTGCGGCGCGCTGGTCCGCCAGCCGGGCCGCCTGCGGCGTCAGCCCGGCAGGGCTGCGGGCACGCAGCGCCGCCGCATAGGCCGTGCTGTCGCGGTCCAGGCCGGGCACCTGGAACTCCTCCGCCCCTGCCGGGCCGATCAGCGCCAACAGGAACAGCAGGATCGGCAGCAGGTGGCGCATGACGGCCTCTCAAATGCGTGACCTGCCCAATGTAGCCGCGGGCAGCGCACCGTTGCTAGGCCGGAGATGCAGCAGACCAGGACTGTAGTGAATACGGCCACACACGGACCAATTGCCTATTTCTAAGGCTACTGACCGGTCAGTGCGAACTGCCTCCGGCCTTTGCAGGATGGCATACTGCTTGCGTAATCCGGCCAACCCCGCATGAACGGATCGCCCATGCCTTCGCCACTCCGCCACGCCCCCGGCTGCGCCTGCCGCCGCGGCGCCCTGCGCTGCGACGCAAGCAGCCAGGATGACCTGGGCGCCGCAGCCGTCCGCGCCGCGGCCGAGCGTGCGGCATTCGGCGGTGAGGCCGGGCGCCGCCGCATCATCGGCGTGCTGGGCGCCGGCGCCGTTGCCGCGGCCCTGGACCACGCCTTCCCGATCCTGCGGGCGCAGGAAGCATTGGCGGAAACCGGCGGAGCGCCGGAGAAGAAGGACCTGAAGGTCGGCTTCATCCCCATCACCTGCGCCACCCCCATCATCATGGCGGCGCCGATGGGGTTCTACGCCCGCAACGGCCTGAGCGTGGAGGTCGTCCGCACCGCCGGATGGGCCGTGGTCCGCGACAAGTCGCTGAACGGCGAATACGACGCGGCCCATATGCTGTCGCCGATGCCGCTGGCGATCTCGATGGGCGCCGGGTCGAACCCGATCCCCTGGAGCGTCGCCGCCATCGAGAACGTCAACGGCCAGGCGATCACCCTCGCCAACAAGCACAAGAACAACCGCGACCCGCGCAACTGGAAGGGGTTCAAGTTCGGCATTCCCTTCGACTACTCGATGCACAACTACCTGCTGCGCTACTACCTGGCCGAGGCCGGGCTGGACCCGGACCGTGACGTGCAGCTCCGCGCGGTGCCGCCGGCGGAGATGGTGGCGAACCTGCGGGCCGAGAACATAGACGGCTTCCTCGGACCCGATCCGTTCAACCAGCGTGCGGTGTTCGACGGGGTGGGCTTCATCCACGTCCTGACGCGCGAGCTGTGGGACGGCCATCCCTGCTGCGCCTTCGCCGTGCCGCGCAAGATGGTCACGGAGACGCCGAACACCTACCAGGCGCTGCTGCGCTCGGTGATCGAGGCGGCGGCCCATGCCAACAAGGCGGAGAACCGCAAGGAGATCGCCGGCGTCATCTCCGCCCAGAACTACCTGAACCAGCCGCCGACGGTGGTGGAGCAGGCGCTGACCGGCACCTATGCGGACGGCCTGGGTACGGTCCAGCGGGTGCCCGACCGCGTGAGCTTCGAGCCGTTCCCCTACCAGAGCATGGCGCTGTGGATCATGACCCAGATGAAGCGCTGGGGGCAGGTGCGCGGCGACCTGCAATGGCGCGACGTGGCGCAGCAGGTTTACCTGGCGACGGACGCCGGGGCGAAGATGAAGGAGCTGGGCTTGCCGGTGCCCGGCAGTGCCTACCGGTCCCACACCATCATGGGCAAGACCTTCGACCCGGTGGACCCCGAGGGCTACGTCAACTCCTTCGCCATCCGGCGCACTTGAGGCCAACCCCCATGACAGCCGCCCCCCTGCTCCCTCTCCCTCCGGGAGAGGGTTGGGGTGAGGGGGTCTTGGCTGCGGCGCGGGACACGGCCAGTGCCGGCAGACGACAGTTTTGGCGTGGGCAAGGAGGGTGCTTGCCCGCCCCCTCACCCCGACCCTCTCCCGGAGTGAGAGGGAGAAGAGGACCCAAACCCTCCCGGACCCGCTCGATCCCCGTGCCGCCCCCAGCAACGGCCGGAGCCCCCGTCTAGTGCCGCTCCGCCTGCGCTCCGCCCTGCTGCTGCTGACCATCCTCGTCCTGTTCCTGGGCACCTGGCAGATCGCAGCCACCCCCTCCGCCGCCAGCGGCCCGGCCCTGGACCCGGAATACGCCAAGCTTCTCGGCGCCGCCGCGCAACAGGGCCAGCAAACCCCAATGCCCCGCCCCTCCGACATCGCGGAACGCGCGTGGCACCACCTCAAGGACCCCTTCTACGTCCGCGGCACCAACGACCAGGGCCTGGGCAACCAGCTCGGCTGGTCCCTGCTGCGTGTCTCGATCGGCTTCGGGTTGGCGGTGCTGCTGGCGGTTCCGCTGGGCTTCCTGATCGGCATGAGCCCGGTGCTGAACGGCGCGCTGGACCCGATCATCCAGGTGCTGCGCCCAATAAGCCCGCTCGCCTGGATGCCCCTGGCGCTCTACACCATCCGGGACAGCGGCATCTCGGCGATCTTCGTCATCTTCATCTGCGCCATCTGGCCGATGCTGCTGAACACCGCGTTCGGCGTGGCCTCCGTCCGGCGGGAGTGGCTGAACGTCGCCCGCACGCTGGAGGCGGGTCCGTGGCGCACCGCCTTCACCGTCATCCTGCCCGCGGCGGCGCCCACCATCATGACCGGCGCCCGCATCAGCATCGGCATCGCCTGGCTGGTGATCGTCGCGGCCGAGATGCTCGTGGGCGGCACCGGCATCGGCTACTTCGTCTGGAACCAGTGGAATAACCTGAACATCGCTGACATCGTGGTCGCCATCCTGCTGATCGGCCTGGTCGGCATGGCGCTGGACCAGATGCTCGGCTGGGCTGCCCGCCGCGTCAGTTGGCGGGAGTAGCAGCATGTCCCGGCCCTGGCTGAGCATCGAGGGGATCGCCCGCCAGTACGGCGGCCGCCCCGTGTTCCGGGACGTCTGGTTCGGGGTGGAGCGCGGCGAGTTCGTGGCGCTGATCGGCCATTCCGGCTGCGGCAAGACCACCATCCTGAACATCCTGGCGGGGCTGGAGGCGCCCGACTCCGGCGTCATCGTCATGGACGGACGCGAAGTGTCCGGCCCCGCCCTGGACCGTGCCGTCGTGTTCCAGTCCCACGCCCTGCTGCCGTGGCTGACGGCGCTGGGCAACGTCGCCTTCGCCGTCCGCAGCCGCCACCGCGACTGGCCCAAGGCGCGCGTGCAGGACCAGGCGCGGCAGGTGCTGGACCTGGTCGGCCTGGGCGACGCCGCGGCCCGCAAGCCGGCCGAGCTGTCCGGCGGGATGAAGCAGCGCGTCGGCATCGCCCGCGCCCTCGCCGCCGCCCCGGCGCTGCTGCTGATGGACGAGCCGTTCAGCGCCCTGGACGCCCTGACCCGCGGCACCCTGCAGGACGAGGTGCTGCGCCTGGTCGCCGGCGGCCAGCAGACGGCATTCATGATCACCCACGACGTGGACGAGGCGATCCTGCTGGCCGACCGCATCCTGCTGATGACCAACGGCCCCGACGCACGGGTGGCGGAGGTGGTGGTCAACACCCTGCCCCGGCCGCGCGACCGGCTGACGATCCACCGGACGCCGGGCCACTACGCCCTGCGCAACCACATCGTAGACTTCCTGGTGACGCGCAGCCGGGCGCTTGCCGGCACGCGTCCGCCGGGCTGGACCGGGCGCATCGTGCCGGAGGTCCGCCCGGCCGACCTGCCACCGGCCGGCACAGCACTGACTGACCTGACAACAAAGGAGAACGCAGCTTGAACGACCCGAAGACCGCCCTGGGCCTGAAGATCAAGGGCATCAAGAAGAAGAACGGCTGGACCTGGGCGGATGTCGCCGGGAAGCTGGGCCATGCCCCGGTCTGGACCTGTGCCGCCTGCCTCGGCCAGATGAGCATGGCGCCGGAAACGGCTGAAAAGGCCGGCGTGCTGTTCGGCTTGTCGGACGAGGAGACCGGCCTGCTGGCGGAGGCGCCTTACCGCGGGTCGCTGCCGACCGCCGTGCCGACGGACCCGCTGATCTACCGCTTCTACGAGTTGATCCAGGTCTATGGCACCACGTGGAAGGACATGATCCACGAGGAGTTCGGCGACGGGATCATGAGCGCAATTGATTTCGACATGACCCTGGAGCGCCAGCCCGACCAGAAGGGCGACCGCGTCCGCATGACCATGTCCGGCAAGTTCCTGCCATATAAGCGATACTAAGGCTTATTGCCCTTCTCCCTCTCCCTCCGGGAGAGGGTTGGGGTGAGGGAAAGGGCAAGCACCACCCTCGACCCAAGCAAGCCCACTCCAGGTCAGCCCAGGAACGGTCCATGCGGCCTCCCTCACTCCGGCCCTTTCCCGGAGGGAGAGGGAAAAGCGACCAGCCCCCCTAGCCAACCCCCGCCACATAGGCCTTGAGGCTGTCCACCTCCTGGTCCTGCTGGCTCAGCCGCGCCTTCACGACATCGCCGATGCTGACAATGCCGAGCAAGCGCTCGTCATCCATCACCGGCAGATGCCGGAACCGCCCAGCCGTCATCATGGCTGTCGCCTCGACCACCGTCGTCCGGGGTCCGGCGGTGTGCAGTTCGGTCGTCATCAACTGCGCCGCCGTCATCTCCAAGGTGCGCGCGCCCTGCTCGGCCATGCTACGGACCACATCGCGTTCGCTGAGAATCCCCATTACCTGCCCGGCCGTATCGAGGACCAGGACGGCGCCGATCCGGCGCTCGACCAGGGCTTGCACCACCTCGGCGATGGTCGCCGTGGGACGGACATGGGCAACCTCGGACCCTTTCTGCTTCAGGATGGCTGCAACGGTCATGAACGGTCCTCCAACTTATAGGATCGTCAACTGTGCGCCGTCGCCACTCCGGATTGCAAACGATAGCTTCGCAGGTGCAGCAATACACCTTGGCGACCTTACTCGGCAGCGTGCGCCGGCTGCGCGGATGGCGCCAACTGCGTCGCCACCAGGTCGGCGAACCGCCCGCGCTGGGCGATCAGCTCGTCGAAGCTGCCGTGCTCGACGATCCGGCCACCGTCGAAGACCAGTATCTCATCGGCGTCCCGAACGGTGCTGAGCCGGTGGGCGATGATGAACGTCGTGCGGCCCTTCATCAGGGTCTGCATCGCCCGGGACACCCGAGCCTCCGTCGCGGCATCCAGCGCGCTCGTCGCCTCGTCCAGGATTAGGATCGGCGGGTCCTTCAGCAGCGCCCGGGCAATCGCCAGGCGCTGGCGCTGGCCGCCGGACAAGGTGGCGCCGCGCTCGCCCACCACGGTCGAGTAGCCCTGGGGCTGGCGTATGATGAACTCATGCGCGTCCGCCAGGCGGCAGGCCCGCTCCAGCTCCTCGTCGGTCGCGTCGTAGCGGCCGATCCGCAGGTTCTCACGGATCGAGCGGTTGAACAGCAGGCTTTCCTGGAACACCACCCCGATGGACCGGCGCAGGCTTTCCAGCGTCACGCCGCGCAGGTCATGCCCATCAATCCGCACGACGCCTTCAACCGGGTCCCACAGGCGCTGCAGCAGGTTCATCGCCGTGCTCTTGCCGGCGCCGGTCTGGCCGACCAGGGCAACCGACGTGCCGGGCCGGGCGGTGAACGACACTTGGTCCAAGATGCGGGGACCGCCGGGATAGGCGAAGGACACGCCCTCGAACACCACCTCGCCCTGGGAGGCCTTCAGCTCCGAAGCGTCCGCCAGTTCCGGCACGGAGGACTTGGCATCCAGCACGCCGAAGAAGTCCTCCAGGATCGGCAACTGGAAGAACAGGCGGGAGGCGAACTGCACCGCGGATTCCATCCGCCCGATCAGCAGCGTCGCGAAGCCCATGAAGGACACGATCTCGCCGACCGTCGCCTGGCCCTCAATGTGCAGCAGGGTGCCGATCACGACGATGGAGATTATCGCCACGGTGCTGCTGGCGCGCGTCAGCACGTTGACGACGGCCCACCACGTCAGCACGGGGAACTGGTAGCGTATCACGTCGTCCACAATCTGCCCGAACAGCCGGCTCTCCGCCTGCAGCCGGGTGAACGACTGCACCACCATTACGTTCGCCAGGGCGTCCTGCGCCGTGCCGGCGAGGTGGGAATGGTAGTGCTCGACCCGGCGCTGCCCGTCCTCCGTCTTCTGCACCACCAGCGTCGTCAACGTGACCAGCACGGCCACCAGCACCACCAGCGTCAGCGCCAGCCGCCAGTTGAGCATGAACGTCAGCGGCAGCAGCACGACGACGGCAACGATGGTGGACAACTGGTCCTTGAAGAAGGTCAGCCACAGCCCGAACAGGGCGTCCGACCCGCCCAGCATCACCTTCATCAGCCGTCCCGAGTGGATGTCGCCATGGAACGACAGCGGCAGGGACAGCACATGCCCGAAGTAGCGGTTCATCACCGCCAGGCGGTTCCGGTGCGCCATGCGCTCCGAATGCAGCGAGGTCGCGATGTTGGCCAGGATCGAGCCGGCGCCGACCGCGAACCAGATGGCGAGCAGTTGCCCCGCCTCCGTCCACAGCGCGCTGCGCTCCATCCCGTCCGACCGTGTCAGCAGCCCGATCACCCGGCCGAACAGCAAGGGATCGAGAAATTGCAGTCCGGCAACGAGGATGTTGGCGAAACCCAGCATGGCGACCAGCCGGCGGTCGCCGGCGAGTACAGCCAGGGCGCGACGGTAAACCTTCATAAAGCGCATGTGAACATCCGCAGCGTGCAGGTGACGGGAAGGCACTCATGATGGGCAATCCAGCGACGCCGCCCGTCCCCCCGCGATCAACGGCTGGCAAGAAGGCGGGAACACGGCAGAGAACGACCGTCTGCGGCCGCGGTTCAGAATTGTTGCGCTGCGAACCATTGGCCCGGCGCCACGAACTCCTCCTGCGCCTCGATCAGCAGTATCTCGCGCGACTTTGCGGCCAAAGTACGGCGGAGCAGGCCGTGCACCGCACTGCCCGCGGCTTCCAGCGCCGCCGCGGCGTGGCCGCTGCGCAGGTGGTGGAACAGGAACAAGGCGGCGATGGCATCCCCGGCGCCGTTGACCTGCAACGGCAGCAGCGGCGTGCGCAGCAGCCACGCCCCGGTCCGGCTGGCGGCCAACATGTCCGTGGCGTCATCCGGCGTTTCGTCGGTACGCAGGCTGGTAACCAGCACCGTGGCCGGGCCGGACGGCGCCATGGCGGCCTGCAGCGCCGCCACCGCCGCAGCGGCGTCCGCGCGGGTATGGACGGCGCGCCCTGTCAGGTGCTGCAGCTCGAAGCTGTTGGGCGTCAGGATGTCGGCGGCCGGCACCGCCCGGGCGCGCATCAGCTCGGGGATGCCAGGGCGGACGAAGACGCCGGGGCCGGTGTCGCCGATGACGGGATCGCAGCAGTACAGCATGGCCGGGTTGGCGGCGCGTACCCGGGCGACGGCATCCAGCACCGCCTCCCCCACCCCGGCGTCGCCCAGGTAGCCCGACAGCACCGCGTCGCAACCGGGCAGCACGCCGCGGGCGGCGATCCCCTCCACCACCTCCCGCACGGCCTGGCCGCCGAACACCTGCCCGGTCCACGCGCCATAGCCC
>DASWOJ010000001.1:0-2172 GCA_036398775.1 Acetobacteraceae bacterium | reverse complement strand
CCTCGATCACCGCGCGGTAGCCGGCGAGGTTGGCCTGGCTGCTCAGCACGTCCATGCTCTGCGCGCGGGTGATGCGGGGCAGCAGCTCCATCGCGGCTACGTCTATGCCGGCGGCGGCGAGGGCAGGGACGAGTGCCGGGTCGCCATGCGCGTTGCTGATGCAGACCAGCAGCGCACCCTGCGGAATGTGGGCGCGCACGTCAGGCTGCGGCACCTGGACAGCGAACACGATGCCAACCCCATTGAGCGCCGCCGCGGCGTCCGGAGCGACCTCGGCCCCGGCAGCCTGGTAGTCCGCATCATGTATGGAGCTGGCCTGGCCCGCACCGGCCTCGACCACCACCTGCAGGCCCAGGCCCACCAACTTCTTGACCGTATCGGGCGTGGCCGCCACCCGGCTTTCCGCCGCCGCCCGTTCCTTGAGCACCGCGAGGCGCATGCGTTCCCATCCCTTGCCGCTTAGGCGTTAAGATGCGCTGACGGGGTAGGAAGGCGCAAGTGGGTGGGGCCGGATGCAGACGCCCGGCATGCTGAACAGCCGGGCTTCAAGAGCCGACAACGAGTCCCGGCAGGATGCACATACTATTGGGATGATACGGAAATCCGCTCTGCATGCGGTCACCGCTTGCCGTACCGGCCCTGCGCCCCGGACTTTGCCAGGCCGCAACCCCCCCCCGCGCTACAGGCTCGTCGGCACCCCTGCCTCTGCCAGCGCCGCCGCCTGCCGCTCCGCCACCTGCGCGCTGTTGAACCCATCCACCAGCTCATGGAACAGCCGATACCAGTTCTGCTGCGCGTGCAGCCGCGTGAACACGCTGCCCAACCCCAGCGCAGCCCGGTCCATCAGCACGAACTCCCGCGGCGGCCGCACGCTGCCCGTCTCCTTCAACCCGGCGTGCACCTGCTCGGCGACGGAACGCCCGAACTCCGGGTCGTTGTTCTCCTGAATGCGGCGCACCCGGTCGTCCAGCAGCGGATCGTAGATGAAGCGCGCCCACAGGTTCAGGTTGGTGATCTGCGCCTTGCTCAGGTTCAGGAATCCCCAGCCTTCGTAGGCATGGTGCGCCTTGGCCTCGTCCCCGTCGCGGATCGCCTCATACAGGTCAATCACGCCCTGGACGAACTGGGGCCGGAACACCCGGATCGCGCCGAAGTCCAGCAGGTTCAGCCCGCCATCGGCCCGCACCTGGTAGTTTCCAAGGTGCGGGTCCCCATGAATGATGCCGTAGCCATAGAACGGGATATACCAGGCCCGGAACAGCGTCCGCGCCATCTCGTTGCGCGCGGCCTGCGGCGGCTCCGAGTCAATCCAGGCCTGCATCCCGGTCCCGCTCAGCCAGTTCATCGTCAGCAGGCGGGGGGTGCAGTAGCCCTCGATGGGCCGCGGCACCGTCACCGTCGGCTCGTCCCGCAGCATGTTGCTATATAGCCGCATCTGCGCGGCTTCCCGCAGGTAGTCCAACTCCTCCCGCAGCCGCTCGGCGACCTCGGTGTAAACCTCGTCGCCCTCGATCACCTTGGCGACGCGCTTGAACACGCCCATCGCCAGGCGGAGCTGGCGCAGGTCGGCGTCTACCGTGCTGGGCATGTCGGGGTACTGCAGCTTGCAGGCGACCTCGGTCCCGTCCGGCAGCGTCGCGCGATGCACCTGGCCAAGGCTAGCCGCCGCCGCGGCCTCCTGGCCGAAGCTGCTGAACTTGCTCTGCCAGTCCGCGCCCAACTCCCCCACCATGCGACGGCGGACGAACGACCAGCCCATCGCCGGAGCGTTAGCCTGCAATTGCGCTAACTCCTGCGCATACTCCTCCGGCAGGGCGTCAGGGATGGTGGATAGTATCTGCGCCACCTTCATCAGCGGACCCTTGAGGCCGCCGAGGATGTTCTTCAAATCCTCCGCATGGGCGTTGCGGTCGGTCTTGATGCCGAACACCCGCTCCCCTGCGACCCGCGCGGCAATCCCGCCCACGGCGCCGGAGGTGCGGGCAAACCGCTTGAATTCCCCAAACAGGTTGGGGCCGCGTACGTCGTCAGCCATCACTCGGCCTCCAATTCATCTATGAAGCCGCTGATGACATCCAGGCCGCGGCGCCAGAACGCCGGGTCGGAGGCGTCCAGCCCGAACGGCGCCAGCAATTCCTTGTGCCGCTTGGTGCCGCCGGCGCGCAGCATGTC